>JAUXWY010000259.1 GCA_030681235.1 Pirellulaceae bacterium
GGAGAATCGAAAAGCAATTGGTCGATGTATTGCGGTGATAGGATGTTGTGTTTCGTGTGGTTGGTCAGCGGTGTTAGGATTTGTTTCTCTCTGACTCTTAAATCGTTAGCCGATCCGATTGCCCTCATTTCTTCCGACAATTGCATTCATTGGATTTCATGAATGTCTTCAAATTCCCTTGTCCCAAATTCCCTTGTCCAAATTCATTTGACAGTTACGATTCATTCGGTTGAATATAACTAGATTCAATGGGTTAGTTCTGTTCCGGTTCTGCGAACACGACTTCGAAATACCTCTCGCCGATTCGCAAATAGTTTGGCAGTGTCTCTGGTAGGTTTTGGATCAAGACGCTGGCGTATGGTTTTGTTGTGATTCGCCGCCAGTCCTCGATTGTCAACGGCGCTGTTTCTAAATTGACGTACTCGTAATCAACACTGGCTAGGTCGGCGGCTAACAATGCCGTTTGCCGGCAATCGATAAACCGAAAATGCGCGGCTGTCTGCGGATTCAATGCATCCAAGAAGTCCTGCGAAAACGTGCACCGAGTGAATTGATGGCGGTTGCTCAACAGACCAAGCTGCTGTAGTCCGCCGGCGTCGACATGACTGTCGCGGATCTTGGAATACGGGGAGTAGAGCCCAAACGCCGACGCGGGGTTCTGTTGCCACTCGGCTAAAGTGGTCGGTGGCAAGTCTCGAAACCCCAACGTCTGGAGTGTCAACAGCTCAGCCAATGAGTAGTTTACCGAGGACGTGTCGATCAAGACCACAAACGTGTTCGGCTTCAATTTCGCAATCAGTGTGTGTAGCTGCGGATCAAGTGCCCATTTGGGATCGATGTGGAGTACTCTTTCATCGTTCCGCCCCCCGTGATTCAGACCCATGCTCATCAGATTGAAAAATCTTGGCCCCTTTGCCTTTTTGCCGCGAACCATGATTTGGTCCTCGCAATATTTCCGCAGTTCGCCCTGGACTCGCGCATCGGACCATTGATTCTGTCGGTTGCCAAAGAACACGCCCGGTTCGATGTATTGCTGCATCCAGGCCACGGACCCGAGACACGCGAGCCAAAGAAGTCCGACACTCCAAAGCAACCGGTATCGCCGACCGACCTGTGGGTTTCGTTGCATCGAAGATTCGGGTGTTTCGGACCGACCGGTTAACGCCGGTTCGTGATTCGGCAGTCGACCCGCCAAGGCTAAAGTCAGCATGAAGCCTGTGGCAAAGATTGTCGCTCCAAAGAGTAGATTGGCCAGCAAGACATACTCGTTCAGGCCAAATCCTGGGATCGGCAAGAACTGTCGGAGCACGCGAAATTTCCACTCGAACAACATCGGCCACCAGACCATGGCGAGCGGCACGAGGAGCTTGGAACTAGGGCGTCGGAGCATGTCCAGAATCTTCAAGAACAGCCATTGGCCGATAGCGATCGCCAACGCCAGGCGAAGAACTGCGGCATGCCAGTCGACTTCTGCCGACGTGGCATAGGGATACATCACATGTTTTTGGTGCCTCACATAGAAGTATCCCATCAGCAGCATTGTCACGCCAAGGAGAAACAACCGAGTTCGTCGAGCAAACATCTGTTCGCGAAAGTACTGACTAGACCACCCCCGAAACGAATCAGCAAACACTCCGTAAACCAGCCAAGCAGAAACAGGAATCGCTACCGATAGAACTCCTCGGAATAAGGCAATGTTCCAAGCGTGACGACTGGGCCAGGCATTGACCACGAGTTCCTTGATCGCTTCAAGTTCGGCCCATGATGTGGGCGCCGTTCGATTTGCGGCTATCAGGAAAATGCCCGTTGACGATGCGAATGCGATCAGCAAAAACGTCAACCATGCCGGAAGAGTTTGAAGAGGGCCGCGAGGGTCACCAAAGACCCAGAAGCTGGCTAGTGCCGCGACATAACCAAAGCCGACAGAAACTAGCCCGAACTCGCCCAACGTTTCTGGGTTTGGCCAACTGAGCCGCCATCCGATTCCTGCCGCCACGCCCCACCAAGCAAGCAGAACGTACAATTCAGGCAACCCATTCCAACGGCGAAGCTCACTCGATGGATGACTCATGGATTTGCCTCTGACAAACGGCGATCGTGTTCCACCCGGCTAAAATAAAACTGCAAATTGATGCTACATCGATGAACCGCAAAAAAAACGCCCTCACACCAAGTCTTTGTTGCACCGGCGTGCGAGCGTTTTGCGAATCGAATCTT
Source organism: Pirellulaceae bacterium (assembly GCA_030681235.1). Classification (GTDB taxonomy): domain Bacteria; phylum Planctomycetota; class Planctomycetia; order Pirellulales; family Pirellulaceae; genus M30B19. The sequence continues at coordinate 2,218 of JAUXWY010000259.1, forward strand.
GCTGAGCACGTTTCGCCCGTCCGGACTACGAGCCCAACTTCGATCCCACGATTTCCTTGATGGTCGTCAAGAATTCTTGAATCTTAGCGGCGTCCACGGTACCACCCAAGTGCTCCAACAACTTGGTGAGCTGCTCTTTCAATCCGGTAAGTCCCGACTTCACGGCGTCTGGAACAGGAAGATTCGCCATGCGGGTGTCCAGCGTTCCCAACAATTCTGTGACCAAGGTTTTCATTTCGGCCGGTTTGTCCACCAAGCCATCAAGGCCAGCAATTTTTTCCTTTAGAGGTCCCAACAGGGCCATCGCTTGCGCGCCCAATTGACCGGCGATTTCGTTGCTCTTCGAGGCCAATTCTTCGCCTTTTTCGCCAACTCGTCGGCCGCTCCGTCGCATCCAGCGACCAACAAGCCAGCCGCCGCCAACACCACCAAATTTAGTCGATTCCACATCATCTTTGCAGTTCCTTAAGTTCCAACAAATCGGAAAAAACACCAATGTCTACCAAACCATTGCAACTTGGTTCCGCTGCGCGAAATTGTATCACTCCAATCGAATCTCATGTAATCCCCCTCGATTCCAGGAAAGGCGTTGGTCCGAGGCCTTACTTGTTTCGAACCGTCATGACGCCATTCATGACCATCCAATGACCCGGGAAAGTACAGAGAAAAGGGTAGCGACCTGGGGCGGCGGGGGCTTGGAAATAAATCGCAAAGCTCTCTCCGGCCGGCACAACATCCGTGTAGCAAATCACGTCCGAAGATTCCGGCACGTACTGTTTTTGTCCCGCCGCCGGATCGGCCAACAATTGATTCGCCAATTGTCCAACTCGAGCCAGCGAATCCGGCTGCAACAACACCCAATTGTGCGGCACGCTATCGATGTTCTTGAGAGTCAGCTTGATCGTTTCGCCGGCCACCGCTTCAACTTGTGGCGTTTGATAGGAGAGATTTTCGCCCGTGACAATTTCAATTTCCTTCGCATTCGCCAGTTCATTCAACCATGGATTCGGGATTTGTGGCTGCTGTTGTTCAAGATCGCGAAAAATCGGATGCCGTGTCAGCAATTTTGCACCATGGTTGGGCACGGACCAGCGGTCGAATGGGCCCGCCAACTGATGGATCGTCACAAACAGATCGGTTGTCATCCCTGGATCCCGTCGCGCGGCGTCCGTCAAGGCTAGATTGAGGTGCAATTGATTGACGGGACGTAGATCGGGGATCTGTACGAACATCTCGTCGCGTGATTCGGACAACGACACGTTCGTGATCGCCATCCAATCATGTCCCGGGACGTCCGGGTGACTGATCGAAAATTCAGGCGAGCCATAGCTGCCGCTGTACCGATAATTCCAAGCCTGAGCAAAGTGCGCCGAGGAGTCGACGACTGATTCTCCAAGCGGTTGCGAGAACTTGAGCCAAACTCCATCGGCGTAGATCTTGATGCCCGTCGGCAAGATGACAGATTCGCCTGTATATCGAACTCGTTGAAAACATCCGTCGTCAGCCGTGTAAGTGCCCCAACCGTTCATGCCAGTGACGTAAAGTTGACCATCCGCCGGATTGAATCGTCCGCGATGAGCACCCGAACGAAAATCACCGGCCAAGGGTACTGCCGCGCCTTGAACCCACGCGGGAAGTTCCGCAGCAGGCTGCTCGATGCGATCGGCCAGTAAAAGAAAATGCGAGCCAGCACCAAACGAGAGATGAACGACTTGATCTCGCAACGGCCCCCAGCGATCGCTATCCACCCAAACTTGACCACCCGCAGAATTATCAACCCCACGAGGAAAGTAGAGCCAGGGTAAGTTCGGGACGTAGCCGGCCTTGGACCCCGGATATCCAAAGTGAGGCGGCACCTTTGAATCCGCTTTGCCGGTGGTTGCAACTTGTGCCGGAGGAACTGCGGCAAGCATCGTCCCCGGCGTCCAATCGCCCTCCGAGCACGGCACGGTCAAGGTGCCGTCGGGCCACAAGCCCAGTCCATCGGGATTGCGAAACCCGGTGGCCAACACTTCAATCGTTTTGCCATCGGGTGAAATCTTGAGCAGCCCCTGATTGCTGCTGGCTGTAAAAAAGTTTCCAGCCGCATCACGCTCCAACCCACAAATGTAATCGTGGCCGCCTTGCGACGTCACAAACGCATTGCAGAAGCACTCATAAAAGTCGGCTTCGCCGTCGTTGTTTCGATCGTGTAGAGCGACCAATTGGTCACGACACATCACGTAGACCAAGTCGTTCGCGACGACCAATCCTAAAGGTTGATGTAACCCTGAAGCAAACCGGCACCATTTTGCTTTTTGGTTTTCTTGTGGAGGTCCGGACAATTCACTCACGTGCCAGACATCGCCTTGCATCGTGCAGACATACGCGGAACCGTCCGGCAAGAACCCGTGACCGCTGCAGAACAGCAGGGCTCGCCAAGGGTTGTCGACCGGCAACGCGATCGTGTCAACGGCGTAGGGCGAGCCCGATCCAAACTCGATGTTGGTCTCCATGATGTTCGGATGGCGAGGTTCACTTCCTTGCAACAGACCTTTCAATGGATGCTGATCGATCGGCGCGACAACCCGAGTGAATTGTTCGCCTTCGGCCCACGGTGCATCAAGGAAAATCGTCTCGCCAATTTTGTACGCAAACAGCACTCGTGGACCGGCGCGATACATACCCAAGTAACGATGTGATTCACGGGGTTGGGTGCCAATCTTTTTGTCGATCACTTGCCCAGCCATTCGCAAGCCGTCCATGAACCCGTGGCGAACCGAAGAAAACGAAACGAAACCGTCTTTCCACAGCAATGGATACGTCAGTGAATCGGGATCGAAGCAGATCGACAGCTGTTTCTCTGCACCAAGTTGCACGCAGATTCCGCGTGGCACGGTCACATCGTCGCCACGAAACACTCCCATTTGAACCCAATCCAACTCGGTATGATTCCAACGGCCACTAGCCCAATAGGCTTCGTCTTGATTGCCCCAATGCCCTGTGTTGGGCCCGTCCAAACTATGAAAATAGCCCAACAACATGGGTGCCACTTCGGTCTGGCGATACATCGCGGCTTGCTTCTGATAGAAGTCGTAGATGCGATCACGATTGACGGAGTGAGTGGCGTTGGGCCAACGAGCCGGAATCAGGGGTGGACGTGCGACATCAGTTGGCTCGGGCTTCAGTTGATGAGTACGTGACCGTAGATAAGCGTCCTCCATAAAACTGGCATACGACGCGCCTCCGTCCTGGAGTTGTTTGAGATAGGCCAACAGGTCCAGTCGCTGCAAACTGGTCATCGATTGAGCCAAGCCATCGGGCATCGGCGAGCCCATCTCTTTCAGCTCCTCCACGTCGGACTCGGCCACTTCCGTCATTTCCAGCGTCGCCGTGTTGGCAAAGCCAATTTGTTGGTTCGGCAAGTTTCGCCGGTAGCCACTCAGTACTTCACCCTCGACGGTCAACGCTTGCCAAACCGAATAGGCGGGGTCCACGTGATGTTGCGGCCATAAGACCGACATCGCCAGTTCCACGGGCGCTCGCTTGATGGTCGTTTGAACAAGCCGCGGGCCAACCTGCCCACCGATGTTGTCGACCTGATGGCACGAAACACAGGCAAACTTCGCGTCGGCAAAAACGCGTGCTCCACGTGCCGGACTTCCCAAACGCAGCGCGCGTTCGGCTAGTTGTTCGGCGTAGGCCAGACTGGGTTCGGTCGGTATGGCATCCAACAATGACGGAGCACGTCTTGTTTCTTTTTCGACGTCGAGTTCTTGCGTGATTTTCGCCAGCCCTTCGAGATTGGCTTCCAACGCGATTTTGCTATCCAAGGATTCTTGATGATCGAGGATGCCGATGGGGCCTTGATAGTCGTGTTCCAAGATCACGCGAATCATCGCTCGTTCGTGTCGGCCGGCACCGATGGCCAAGATCTTGGGATTGGCACCGTCGTTCATGCCATTTAGATTCAAACAATGCAAATAGGGTTTCAACTGCGGAAAAATCTGCGGCCAATCAGGAATCCGATCATGGGCGTGATGGAAGTTGTAGGCAATTCCGACGTGCGGGAATCCGCGTCGATGCAGTTCGTCACAAACGGCGATCATATTCTCCGGCTGTCCGCTCCAGCCTCCATGGTTGTAGAGACTTAGAGGAGAACCCAGTTTCTGCGTTCGCTTCGCCATTTCCATCAAGTTGTCGGCTGCTAGGCCAACACGCTCGGCTTGCGATCGTTCCCCGGGATCGGGGACCATGATCCAGAGCTGTGGTTTGAGTTGATGCTTTTCGAACAGGGTTGCTGCCTGGTCATGCCACGCCCAAAAAGCGAAGAACTGAATTTGGCCGGCGCGGTAGGCTAGAATCTCCTGCTCGAAAGTGGCAACATGTTCGTCGCGCCAATCGTAGGCACTGCGCGAAAGTCCCAATTCGCGCAACATAGCAACTCGTTGTTCGGGGCCCCGTTTGGCCGCATCAAACGGCACGATGCACCACGGGACCAAGTTCTCTTTAGCAAACAGTTTTTGGGCGCGAGCAGCAAGATTATGTGCCTCGCCAAGGTTGTCCGCTTCTTGCGGCATCCCGGTTGCCGCGACCAATGTCGTCGCAAGCGACAACGTCAATAAACTCGACAAACCGACAACGAATCGGCCAACGAATTTCAGCCCAAATGCCGATGACCAGAAACTTCGACGAACGCAAGCGAGGCGAGCCATGGGATCTCCAGAAATCTTCCGAGGGAATCTCTTTCGATCACCATTGTAGCACAATCCGCAGAACCACAAGTTACCGCCCGATCAATGGTTCCTGCCTTGCCATATGCGGTGCCGCGTGTGGCCGCGATGTGCGGCTCGATATCGAGGTTTGTGGCCATTGACGAACGTGGTCAGATCGGTTGTTCCTGCAAAACCGGTGCTGCCAAAGAACAAGTGACTTTCCGGATTTCGATGGCTCTGCTGATCCAAAGGCAATTTAGCGAGCGCTGGTGTACCGGCTTCAGACGGCGGGACTTATGAAAACGCTCTTTTCAGCTACTCGCCGGCTAAAGCCGGTACACCAGCGCTCGCTAAACCGGTACCGCTACGGGTTCTCTGATTTTCAAGGTCGGACGCTCACCCAAATCGGGAACTTAATTCGGGACAATTCCTTAGGTCGTCCCTGATCCAGCGTGGACCGCCCGGACCATTGCGGCGGCGGAATCTATTCCAAAGTGCTTTTGAAATTGACGTGCGAATGGGTAACCCAGTCGCGTCAGGATGTGGTTTGGCTTGGAGAACGCAAAAATGTCGTAGAACACCCGGTCGGAGCTAAGGTCCCATTCGATCAGGAATCGCTCTTCCCCGCATTCTACATGCCCCGGTAAAGTCCCGTAGGCAAACCCGAACCTGGAGATCGGCCCAGAGTCATCCACTGTGAACACAACACGGCAGCTATTGAGCCACCAGACGCCCAATGCTCGACCCATGATTGCCACGACCTGGCCCGCTTCCAGTGAAGTCGTCGGCGACCATACGTCGACCCAGCCCAGGCGAAACTGTTGCCAGCGTCGCAGTGCATCCTTTGCGGCTGCAAAAACTTTCGCACCGCGACCAAGTTCGACGCGCGTGCGATCGACCACGAAACCCACCGGAGCAATCGCGGCCGTTGCCCCGACAGCGGAGTACGTGAAATCGAGATGAGATTGCTCCGACAGAAACTTGCCGAGCACTTCAAGACTGGGTTTTCGGAGGTACAACAATCGCATTGTGGCTTCAATCGAAGGCCAGTATCAACCAACGGCCTGTCTCTCCACGAGCCAAGTCCGGGCTTACTGCGGTTCGGCTTTGGGATCGAGTGGCAAAAGTTCGATCTTACGAAACTCGATCGGCGCACTTTCAGCTTGAATCGAAATAAAACCTTCCGTCAACACGACTTCGCCACCGCGTTGTTCGATCAAAGCCTTGGCGCCGGCGTCACGCGGATCCAATTGAGGCTCGGTGTATTCCAACACCACTTCGCCCTCCATCAGGTGCTTGATTGACTTGCCCCCGCGAACTTCAACCTCGATGGTCACCCATTGGTCACCGTGATAAGTTTTGGACTTGGAACTGGTGCAGTGCGGCAAGAACAGCTTGCCATTCAAAACGACGTTGGTTCCCGGCGTGCAGAGATTGGCAGTGGTACGTTGGTTCGTTCCGTCGCCGCCCAGCAACTGCACTTCAATGGAGGCCGGAAAATCTTGGTCGACCGTCATGGTCTTCGGATCTTGGCAGTGGAGCATCAAGCCGTTGTTGCGAACCGCCCAACCCGGCCCGGCCGTGCATTGCTGGCCGACGAACCGGTACTCCGCTCGCAACCGATAGCAAGAAAACGACTGCTCGTAAAACAGATGCCCGAACCGTTCGTCGAACTTGGGATAGTGTTTCGGGTCATAGACAACCTTCAAAACACCATCGGCTACCTGAAACGTCTCGCCAAAATTCTCACCCAGCGGGCAGTGGCGAATCTTCGGTGTCCAACCCGTCAAGTCGCGACCGTTGAATAGCTGAATCCACCCTTCATCGTTGGCATTTGATTTCGACTCCACCAATTTCGAGTCTTGCTGCTCGACCTGCGGAGTTCCCCAAGCCATCCGGCCAGTGAACAGGGCCATTGTTAGCCATAACGCAAAACAAATGCAATCGTTGTTCTTCATCTCGATTTTTCCAAAAAAAGTGCCCTGTCACGCGACTGCTAGAAAACGAACGACTGACTCATTTGACTCGACTCAGATACTCTTTGACATTGTTGTATGGATTCGACATGCCGTTTTGGCCTTTGTGAATTTCCCTGCTGTTTCGGATCGGTTGAGCCAAAGGTGAAACACCCCGGCCGTCAAGCCACAACGTCTCATTCTACATGGTTCAGAGGGAAAAAGTAACGGGCTCCGGGTCGATCCGCTAACTTGCTCGCTTCAAATACGCTTTGACGTTTTCTCGCGTCATAAAAACGATGGCCAGCACGGGATAGATCAATCCCAATAGACTCCCGCACGATACTACCGCGATGGCGCCAATCATCACTCCCGTAGCCTCGGCCCCTTGTAGGTTGGCTGCACCCATGGCACGAATCATAAATACGACAACGATCAGAATCGAAACAATCCCAAAACCGATCGAAAGCCAACTGTAGAATATCGTTAGGACCCTCCCGAGCTCTTTGCTTTGTAACAGCAGGATGCCACCCGTAATGATGATGGCGGTACTGATGGCGCTGACCGCCAGAGCGGCAATTTGAAAAGCCATTCCGAGTGGTTCGTCCGCGAACGGATTCGGGCCCTGATTTGGAAAGTTATTCATCGCGACGACGAAGTTGAGCATAGCAAACCCTACATTGCAGACACCAAGCGCACCAAAAACGAGGTTCAAGATTCCAAAAACCGTAATGGCTGCCGGTTTGTCGGGTGGAACCGGCATGCCATGATACTTAGGCTGCGACAACGGACTTGCATAGGGATTGTACGGGTTCGACATCTCGCGGGGACCTCATGCGTTATTCGAGTGAAAGGGTTGCTATTAAGTGTTGACTGCGACCAAACGGGCAGCGAGTAGTGGGACTAGCTCACATTCCACCGTCCGCAAATCGACGTCGCCTACTAATACTAATTCGTATCCGTTAGCGACTGCTCGATATTATTGCTTGACCGGCGGAGTTTGTGGATTCGACTTGATCGCGGTTTTTCCAAATTTCTTCTTCGCAAAGAACTCGGGAGTCGTCACGCCCATGGAAACGTAGATGCTCACAAATTGATCAACCGTCATTTCGACTCGGCGAACATGTTCGATCGGGAAAAAAATGAGCCCACCGCCAAACGGGACAGGAGCCGTGGGGATGATCACCACATGATGTTTGCGGCCTTCGATCTCGATCTCTTCCGACGATGGCATCAGCGCCAACACACCCGACCCTTCGAGGCTGCCAAAATAACAGTACACCACGCTCATGGCTTTGAGTTCGGTTTGCTCTGACTTGTCGAACAATTCGATCAATTGACGGAGACTTCCGTACAGGTTACCCACCAAAGGGATTTTTCTCATGACCCATTCCAAGGTCGCCTGATAGATCTTTTTGGCCCCTAGCTCAAAAAGAATTCCCAATCCGATCAATGCCGCCACGACAAAAACGACCCCCAACAGATAGGCGGCCGTCCCTTGAGCTCTGGCATCCAATTGCACACCCAGCGAACGAATCAGCTCCCCGACCATGGTCTCCGGGCCCAGATAACTGCGCAGAAAATTGGCAACCCAACCAATGATCGCGACCGTCAGAACCAACGGCAGAATCGCCAACAATCCCGACATGAACAAGCGAGTCAGACTGGTTTGGAAGACCGCAAATAGTCGATTCATCGACGATTCCTCTAAAGGGTTGGGGACTTTTCCCGAAAAGTGACTAGGCAAGCGATCCGGTCAACGATGGGGGACTGACCGTGGCCTGTCGATTCGCCGTCGCACCGAGTATCTTAGACGTTCGCAACTCTTTTCGAAATTGGACCGTAGGTGTTTCGTTACTTATGACCAAGAACGACTCAGCAACTGATTCCGACGCACGGGCTTCTGATGCACTGGCTTCTGATGCAGTGGCTTCTGATGGATCGAGCTCGGATCCACGACGGTTCGCGACCACGTCCTGGAGTTTGGTGAGCGAAGCCGCCGGCGGAGGAGGATCGTCCGTCGTGCGTAAGGCGCTCGAGGAACTCTGCCAAATGTATTGGTATCCTCTGTACGTTTTTGTGCGGCGGCAAGGCTTTGATGCCGGCGAGGCCGAAGACGTGACACAAGGGTTCTTCACCCAAATGCTCGCCGGAGCCATGCTTGAGAAAGCGGACGCCCGTCGCGGTCGGTTTCGCAGTTTCCTCTTGGCGTCCTTGACCCACTACATCGCCAACGAACGGCGCCAGCAATCGGCTTTGAAACGTGGCGGTGGGTCGACCGTCCTAAGCCTGAACTATGACGATGCCGAACGCCGCTTCAATCTCGAGCCCTCGACGACTCAGGAACCGCACCAGATTTTCGAAGCCCAATGGGCGTTGGAGCTTCTGAGAATTTCCTTGGCGGCGGTTCGGGACCAATACGCAGCGCAGGGAAAATTGGCGATTTTTGATGCTCTAAGCCCTAAACTGACGGATTCCTCCGAAGGGCCCTTGGCCGAGGTTGCCGAACTTCTGAACATGCAGGTCGGAGCGATCAAAGTCGCATTACTGCGGCTCCGCGAACGCTACGGCCAGCAGATTCGGTTGCAGATTGCCCGAACGCTAGATGATCCGGCCAACGTTGACGAGGAAATTCGTGAACTATTCCGCGCGATTTCTCCAAATCGTCTGTAACCTTGGGTTGGGAACGGTTTAATTCTTAACAGAGGCAACCACGCCGGTGCTTTTGCAGCCCCAAACACGTCCCCTAAAAACCAGATAAAGTCCGACCATGAATCCGTCGCAAACCTGTCAAAAGTGCGGAACTCCACTCACGAATCTGCCCAATGCCGGCAGCCAAACGCCAGTTTGTCCGACCTGTTTGTTGGGGCTCGGTCTGCCACAAGTCGGTGCTGCCACAAGTCGGTGCCACCCAGGACTGGCGACCGCCGGGTCAAGACTTCGGGATGGACGATTCATTGGACCGGGTCCCCGACGTGGCTCAATTGGTCAATTATTTCCCGAACATGGAAATCCAACATCTGATTGGCTACGGCGGCATGGGCGCTGTCTATCAGGCTCGGCAACCACACTTGGATCGCATTGTCGCGTTGAAAATTTTGTCGCCGCGATTGAGTCGCAACGCGGCATTTGCGCAGCGGTTCATGCGTGAGGCTCGAACTTTGGCCAAGTTGGCTCATCCAAACATCGTCATGGTGTTCGAATTCGGGCAAGCCGGGCCGTTGCATTACTTGATTCTGGAATACGTGGATGGAGTCAACTTGCGCGACGCGATGTTGGAAGGCCACCTCACGACCAAAGAAGCCTTGGCGATTGTGCCGCAACTTTGCGATGCATTGCAGTACGCTCACGACGAGGGGATTGTGCATCGCGATATCAAGCCCGAGAACATTTTGCTGGACAAAAAAGGGCGTGTGAAGATCGCCGACTTTGGTCTGGCCAAACTAATCCAACCAAACGCCGAAGAATTGCGATTGACCGGCAGCAAACAAATCTTGGGTACGCTCAACTACATGGCACCCGAACAAATCGAGGGCCGTAGCAATATCGACCATCGCGCCGACATCTATTCGATGGGCGTTGTGTTTTACGAACTGTTGACCGGCGAACTACCCCTTGGTCGATTTGCCAATCCCAGCGAGAAGAACAACTTGGATGTGCGGTTGGATGACGTGGTTTTGCGCACGCTGGAAAAAGAACCACAGCGACGGTATCAAAACGCCAGCGATGTGAAGACCGCAATGCACGCGATTTCGGTGGTCGAAGCAATGCCGATCGAACCGATCCCGACAGTTAGACCATTGGGCCCGCCGCCGAACGTTCCAGCGCCAACGCCGATGGCCAAGCCCGTACCCATACCGGTGCCCGCCGCGGGGTTCAATCAAGCAATCGGCCAGGCTGCCAGCAGTTCAAATCCGCTGCCCACGTCAGGTCTGATCGCCGTTCCATTCACGATCGAAAACGTGAATTGGGGATTCGCGGTTTGTACTGGGATCGCCAAGACGACCGCCCACGGATTGAGCATCGAATTCGAAGTTCGCGACAGCATGTTTCAATCGACATGGAAAAAGCCAACGACGCTGCTGCTGCCCTGGGATCAAATCGCGTCGGCCAATTATATCGAGGGTCTGTTGAGCGACACGCTGGTCGTCCAAGCCACGATGATTGCCGCGACAGCGGAAATTCCGGACGCCCGTGGCGGAAGTTTTTCCGTCAAAGTCAAGAAGATCCATCGTTCGGAAGGCAAAGAACTGATTGCGGCTGTCAAACGACAATTGTCCGCCAACCCGGGCCAGACCAAACACGTTTGGGGAAAGGACCCGACCGAGCCGGAATGGTTGGCCGCAGTTCGGCGAAGCACCAACTACGCGGTCCAACACTTCCCCTTCTTTTGGAGCCGACAGCCCATCAACCCACTGAAAGTAGCGGCGAGATTTTCCTCGGTGCAGTTCTGGTTCGTCACCTGCGGTGTACTCAACTTCGTGTTGATGTCAGGCAACTTACGAAAAACATTTCGCGATTTGGTTCGCCCGTTGGTCGATGCTCCCGAGACCAGCGGGTTGTATCCGGTGGCTCAATGGCTGCTATCGTTTGACTCCGTGATCAATCCATTTTCGACGCACTTTGGCAATGGCTACTTTACGTTCAGCGTCGCCTTTTCGATCGCGCTGTTTGTGGCGACTGACAAATTGAAACACGCAAAGAGCTACGAATGTGTCGCCGTGGTTTGTGGCTTGGCCCTGATTCCGTTCTATCCAACTTATCTTTTGTGTGCTCCGGTCGCATTGTTAGGCCTGATGGCACTGCTATTGCCCAGCTCCATTGCGACCTTTGATCTGGTCGAAGGAGATGGCCACATCGCTGTACCAGAGTTGCAGGGCAAGAAAGGCCAAGTCTTGGTGCAAGATCTCTGGTTGGCTCGACCGTGGCTGTGCGTTCGTCGCGTGTTGCTCGTGAGCGGTTTGGTTGCCTGTGCCGGCCTGGTTCTCTTCCTGTTGGTTCCCCAAGCGATTCAGAAGACACGTGACAAAGTAGAGCAAAAGACCTCGCCCCCTGTTCGTGCGACCGATACGGACGAAACGAAAGCAGGAACGACAAAAGTCGACAAAGAAAGTGACGCTCCAACGGAAGAACCGAAACGGAACTCGAACGAACCAGTCAATTCCGAAGTCAAGTCTGAATCGGATTCCAAAGATTCGACGTCCAACGATCAACCCGAATGATTCATTAATGAACATTACCCCGACTTCGTGTTGCCCGCAAAGCGACGAACCGCCCTGTCGTTGGTTAGCCAAGGCCGCAACCGGCGGCGACATCGCCCAAACCGTTGCAAGCTTGCAACAAAATCACGCCTTGTTTATAGTTGATACCGGACACGCGTCGCCACGCCTCTGATGCGGATTATCCAGGCCGCGCGGGAACATCGTTGGCTGCGAACTCGATGGCCTCGAGAAAGCCGAATGCTGGTCCAACTCGCAGCTAAATCTGGAAACAATGCACTTTTACTTGGTGACGAATCACCGATCTCACACACATGGCAAACCCCTATCAAGCTCCTCAGTATTCCCCGCAACAAGTTCCCGCACCATCGTCGGGATACCCGGCTCCGCTCCCCGTGATTCAACCGTATTCTCGAATTGGCCCGGTCGCCTATTTGTTTATCGGCATTGTTGTATTCCAATTGATTCTAGCAATGGCCGCGATTGGAGCATCGGTTTTGACGTTGGACTATTTACATAGGGCATCGACCGGCTTCCGGTCCGAACAAGAAGCGAACTTTGTGGACTTCCTTGAATTCGCGATCTCACTGTTGCGGTTACCGATCTTTTTCGTGGCGATCATTGTCTACTTGGTTTGGTTCTATCGTGCGTACCGGAATTTGCCGTCGTTGCGTGCGGTCGAGGTTTATACGTCGCCTGGCTGTGCGGTCGGCTTTCATTTCATCCCCATTGCCAACCTTTATTTTGTCTATCGTGGTATGCGAGAAATCTGGCTTGGCAGTCACCCCAAGGACCTCCACGCACTCCGGTCGCCAATGATCAAACATTTGATGGGGGCGACGACCGTGGGATTTTGGTGGGGCCTGCACCTTGCCTCCGGGTTCCTCGGAACTTTTTCCGTTCGGCTCGTCGAGATGGGGGCACGTCAACAGAATATCTCAATCGTGAAGAACGCCGTTTTGATTAGTATTGGGTCGGACCTCTTGCACATCACGGCCGGACTGCTGCTTATCAGCATCGTCTACTTTTCGACGTTGCACCAAGATGAACGCTTTGAACTCATTCGCCGATTGGGGTGATTTCAATGGAAGCGTTCACCAACATCGGCTACCGACCCCACGGCTGGGAAATCCCCGCCTGTTGGTGCAACAAATATCCGAAACCCGCGTTCTCCAATCGCAGACAAATTTCATGGTATTGGCAACGTTCGGCGACGGCCAGTTCTTGCAGGTTCCAGCGGTGTGCCGCCAAGCGACTCAACAAGTAGGCCCGCCGAGTTTGTGCCGCCGAGAGCCGATAAGTTTTCAGGTACTGCAAATCGCCATCATCCGAATAGATCGCCTCGCCAAAATGGTTCTCGGTATTGGGGTCCAAATTCGAGACAAACCGCTCGAGCGTAAACGGCTTGAAGCGATAGATCCGCTCTCGTCGATACGTTTGCTCGAACAATCCTTGCGTCATGCGAGTTGCTAATTCAGACCATCGTCCTCGCAAGTCCTGTACCGAACGAACGAGATCCTCCATGTTGTGAATGGACTGGAGATCGATCGGTGCGACGTCGACCACGTTGGCGTTCGCATGGATCGCGTAGTGCCACATCAAGTCGCCATAAAAATCCTTCAGCAAAGTTGAGTGGAGAGCCTGATAGTCGGCGGGCGTCGGCAGGATGAACGCCGACGCCAGCGCATCGGCGATAAAGACCAACACGCCACATTGTCGTTGATGGAACTCGAACAAACGCAGCGCATCATCCAAACCGAGCAGCCAACGTCCTGGCACCACTTGCTCGAACCGCGGACTCAGCCCCGCACGCAGTGTCCGCCGCGAGTATTCACTCCAAGCGAGGTCCGGTCCGCCGAAGTGCAGACTCAGAAAACCCTCCATCGCCACATGCAGGGGCAAAAAGCGAAGCTGATTCTTGCTTTCACGTCGGACCATGCGTTTGAGTCCACCGGCGGTCGAACAAGATTTCCAAGCCTCGCCCTCTTTGACGGCAAATTGCAATGGTCATGTTCAAGCACTAGAATCGCGGTCAACGATATCGCGGCCAAACCAAAACAGACAATTGCCTGCATGGTCGTTCTAACTTCCTGATTGTTGACCCACTAATGCCGAATTTCATCTTTCAAAGTATGATTGCCTTGCTTGGGCTACTTCAACTAGTGCTTGCAATATTATTTATCTCCGGTGGGGACTTCGGTACACCCGCGGTGTTCTCGTCGGCGTGGCTTGTACCGTCGATCTTTTGTTTTGTGGTTGGATTCGGGAGGGTAGAACCCATTTGGATAGCAATATGTCTTTGGTGCTATATTGGAGGAATTGCGTTACTGTGGTTGGGATATTTCTACTCGCCGCGCTGGCTTTATGGCAATGTATTGACGAGCTACGGAGCTCACACGCTATTTGCCTCGATGGCCTCTATTGTAAATCTGCCGGGCATGTCAATCTGCTTCTACCAACTAGGCGAACAACGATGGAAATGGATTGGCGGACCATAAGAAGAATGAGCCATTCGATGCTCTGGAAGGATGAGGAGGCCAGCTAGGCGTTTCGTATGCAATTCCCCGATATGGAGTTAACCGTCGTGCCCATCGGGCCGCGCTAATTCATGGGTAAAGTGCCCCGGGCTGGCTGTCCGCATGATATAATCGATCTCGGTATTCCACCGACCGGCCGTTCGATTCTCGTCTTCTTTTCTAAGGAGTCGCCCAAGATGTTCGGTTTAGCAATCTGTTCGCTTCTCGCGTTTGCTGTATGTATGGGTTCCCATCCAGTCCAAGATGGAGCGAACTCGAACTTGGTCGTCCAGGTCTCTAATGGAGTTCGGCTACTAGGAAATGCCAACAGACTCGGACATTTGACTGGCGCCGGAATCGCCGTCTCGCCGGACGGGAGAATTTTGGTGGCCAGTCGCGATCGGGAGTTGGAGGTGATCAACCTCCAGCGAAACAAAACGGTGAGGACCATTCCTTTGTTGATTGGCAATCGCTTTCCGGTAGTTTTGGATCTGCAGTTCTCTCCCTCGGGCAAGTACTTGGTGATGTTGCTCATGGTTCTCGAACCAGAGGACATGAAATCACGAGCCTACGATTTTGCCGACGACATGGCGGATGATTGGAACATCGGACGCGGCCAATACTTGGTGGTTTTCGAGAATTGGAAAATGCGTGGTGCGCCATTTTTGCTAGACGAATCGACCAAGTACCACCACCCACAACCACCCCTGCTGTTTTCGCCGAATGATCGGTGGGTCGCTTGGAATCACGGAACGCGCTTGCGATCATTTGATCTGCAACAACATCGGGCTTTGCCGAGCCAAGCCGATTTCTCCGCCAGTTTCTTTGATTCAGAGGATGAGTTGGTCGCCTGGGAGACTCGCCGGTCTCTCCACATGACAACGGGTCAAATCAGCGATTGGATTCCGCCCGAATCGATTGCCGGAGCGACCGTCAATTCCGTTAGCCTTGACGGCAATTTTCTGGTCTGTGCAGGGAAAGACCCTGGCGTCGTTTTCTACGATCGAAAATCAAAACAACTGACTCCCTTCGACGCCTTATCAGACACGCCGCACCATTCGAGCGAAACGTCGCGGGCTCGGTACGATGGACGACTGTCTCCTGGTGGAACCTACTTTGCTGGGTTCGGAACAATGGAACGCTCCGAGACACCCTTGTTTTTTGTTTACGATCTCAAGCATCAGAAATTCGCAGTCGAACCGTTTGCCGGGATTCCCAGTTTTTGCTTCGTGGGCGACGAACCATCGATTTTCGTTTGGATGTACCCAGAGCTGGCGATGCATCAAATCGGACTGGGACCCAACTCGAAACGCGAGTTAGAATCGGCCGCGGATTCATTTGCCGCTTCCGCCAGAATTCAGTTTGCCGACCACGATCGACATCTTGTCCTTGGCCGCGGATCGCGTTGGATCGATGTAAAGACAGGGAAGACCGTTTATCGTCGGAACCAGAGTTCCGGCCATGTTGATTCGATTGCGTCCCCGGTGGATACCAAGAGCTTTGGATTTGAAACCGGGGCGGCCGGCAGCTACTCGGTTCAACAGCGGGATATCAAGAACGGTCGTACCAAAACCGTGTATTCGCACCATTCGACATCGCACCTGAATCATCTGTTGCTGGGCGGTCAACCTGAGGTCACTGGCGTGATTGGATTGCACTTGCGGTTGGATCCCCAAGGCCAGTTTCTGCACGAGGTGCGGCATGAAAGTAGTTTGGGTTTTATCTTTCGCCAATGGGACTTGAAAGGGAGGAAGGTCGGGTGGGAGAAATCGTTTCGGGTCAAGACACCGATTGTGGACATGATCGGACGAGAGGCAGATATCTCGGGCGACGGTACGCGGTATGCCGTCACCACCGACGAGCACTTATGGGTGGTTGATGCCGCGACTGGGAAATTGGTCAAAGAATTTGACTTACCACAAATCCCCAGGGGCCTGAAACTGAGCCATCGCGGCAACTTGATTGCCGTGGAGTATCACTCCGCATATTCGGTGATTGGCAAAATCGTTGTATTAGCTACCGAGACGGGTGAGATGGTGCAGACTTGGTCGGATGGTCCGTTTCTCACACCGATGTTTTCGGCAACGGGCGACATGGTGGCCCTCATGCGTCCCGGGAAAACCAATCGCGTGACTATCATCAATACGGCCACGTGGAAAGAGGTCTGGACCCATGAAACGTCACACGCACCAGCAACCGCGATGGACATCACCCGCGATTTTCGAGAACTTGCGTTATCGATCCAAGACAATCGCATCGAACTCTGGGACCTGCGCACTTTAGGACTGGTGTTGGAACCACGTCCACAGCGATAAAGACGCGCGAGATTTCCCCTGCTAAATCCCGGTCATGATTCGATCCAATGGACTGATAACCGCCAAACCCGGTCGGTTCATCACGTGGGTGTAGATCATCGTCGTCGCCACGTCTTTGTGGCCCAACAGTTCCTGAACCGTCCGAATATCCGCTCCGCTTTGCAGCAAGTGCGTCGCGAAGCTGTGCCTCAGGGTATGCGGCGTGACCTTCTTTAAAATCCCCGCTCGCTGCACCGCACCTTGCAACGCTTTGGAAAAGACCGACTCGTGCTGATGATGCCGCATGATTCTACCCGATACCGGATCTTTCGACTCGCGCGTCGCTGGAAACAAATACTGCCAGATGAACGCCGTCTCCGCAGACGGATTTTTCTCGCGAAATGCATACGGCAACCAGACTCGGCCGCCCCCCGCCGCCACATCTCGTTCGTGCAACAGCCGTGTGGATTCGATCTGACGTTGGAGGTCTTCGAGAATGGCTTCCGGCAATACGGTTACTCGGTCTTTGGCCCCTTTGCCGTCGCGGATCGTCAATTGCCGAGCCCCCAAGTCCACGTCCTTGATCCGCAGTCGCAGACCTTCGTAATGTCGCATTCCCGCCCCGTACAACAATTGTCCGAACAGCAGTTCAACACCGCCCAGGTGTTGGAACAAAAGGTGAACTTCTTTCGCGGTCAGCACGACCGGAATCCGTTCGGGTTTTTTGGCCCGCTCGGCTTCCAAGAACTGGATTTTGCGTTTCAGCACATCGCGGTACAGGAACAGCAAAGCGGAAAAGGCTTGGTTCTGGGTACTGGCGGCGACTTTATCCTGGACCGCCAAATGGGAGAGAAAGTCGCGGATCTCGGGTTCGGTCGCGGTCGAGAGATCGTCGCGTTTCAGGTAACCGCGAAACCGTTGCACCCATCCCAAATAAGCATCTTCCGTCCGCAGCGCGTAATGCCGGACTCGGAGGAGCTTCCGCATTTCGCGATCCAACTCGAATTCGCTGGGGTCCAAGACTCCGACCTCGCCATCTTGGGCATAGAGGAGATGGGGATCGATATCGTCGCCCGCATCGGCCGTAGTCCGCTGCGACCGTTGCCGATCTTCGCGGCGTTTGAGTGCAACCAGCTTTTGGTGCATGTCGGCCAGTTCCGGGTCGTTGGTCGCCATGAGGTGGACGGCATATTGTTGGATCGCTTCTAGAGTTTGCAGGCGTTGCCAAGTCGGTCGACCGCCTTGTTTCAAATGTCGCAGAAACACTTCGACATTTTTTCGTGAGCAATCCAGCGGATCAGCCGGGTTTTGGGCCGTGAAGGCAGCAAACTGTTCCAGTCTTTTTGGGTACCAAGCCTGATCGGAGGGCGCCAATTTAGCCGAGACCACGAACTGTTTGAATTTATCGAGCATTTGGCACAGATTCT
>JAUXWY010000260.1 GCA_030681235.1 Pirellulaceae bacterium
GAAGCCGGTACACCAGCGCTTGCTAAAATGCCATTGTGCAGAAACATCGAAATCCATTTCGGATTCTGCGACATTCGAAATCAGGTATTTATTTCGGGAAACCCAGCCGCGATTAGCTGTGATGGACGTCATCTAGTCCCAGGCCTTCCCACTTGAAGGCTCGGCGTTCGCCGTGTCCGATGGTGAGCACGGTCTCGCCGTTTTGGAAGATGCGGACAGTGCCACTGGATTCGCTGACGACGATGGCGATGCTGTTGGTGTTTTTGCTGATGGCGGCACCGGCCAAATGCCGCGCGCCCAAGCCGTGGGACAGCGCGATTTCGACGGGCAGCGTGTCGATCAACCGAGCGGTCCCTTCGACCACTCCATCGGACGAGATCACAAAACAACCGTCCATCTGAGCCAACTCTTTGAGCGACTCGCGGACCTTAGGATCAAAGATGCTGCGTTCGGTTCGTTTGTAGCCTTTGACAACATCAAAACCCGTCGCGCGGCTGTGTTTCAGAACGACCTTATGGTCGCCGACGACAAACATCGTGCCCACCGGTTTGCCTTCGCGCCCTTCGCGGCCAATTTCTACCGCCAAATCAACAACCGACTTGAGGACATTCAACGGAACTTTGGTTTCGATTAGCTGCAAATCGCGACTGGTCAATCTCCCGAGGTGCTCGTCCATTTGGACCAAAGAAATCGAGTCGACGCGATCGTGGGTGTACGCGCTGTACATCACCACCACTTCCGAACCCTGGCGAAACAGGTCGTCGGCCACGCCACTGAGCAGGGCAATCGAGATCAATTCATGGATCGGCACGTCCGCGACGGGCAATTCGATGGCAGGAACCCCTTGCTCGACCGCCGAGGCGCATTGCTGTGGGCTGCCGCTGGCCACGACGATTTGGATTGGCTCCGCTGCTTTTTTGGCGGATTCCCAATCGTTGCACGTCGGCAACATCAAGAGAATCGACGGCAGCTCCGACTCCACGGCCAAGGCCTTGGCGGATTGCAGCAACCGATAAAAGTGTTTGGAAAAACGTAGGATCTTCATGGGGGAGCGCTAGCGGGACGAAGTTCGGCCGGGGAAGCGACCGTTGCCGCACAATCTAAGGTCCCCTCACAAAAATAGCAAGAATTATCTCGGTCAATTTATCATAGAACTCTTCTGGACGAGACGAGGCTTGCCTCCCTCTCGGCCGTTCGACTGATCGAAAATCGCTTGCCGTTACGAACGTGGCTGTTGCAGATCGCGAGCCACCTTTTCGGCAGCCTCCATGACGCGCAGGATATTGCCGCCCAAAACCTTATGAATTTGTTCTTCGTTGTAGCCGCGGTCCAAAAGGATTTGCGTGATCGCAGGATATTTCGAGACATCTTCCAGCCCGTGCGGCAGGCTGGTGACGCCGTCGTAATCCCCGCCGATCCCCACGTGATCGATCCCCGCCACTTTGATCACGTGTTCGATGTGGTCGCATACGTCAAAGATGGTTCCACGAGCCTTGGGTTCGCGCTTCAATTGCTCGGTCGGGGCAATAAAGCCTGAGACGAACGTCACCATCACCACACCCCCGTTTTCCGGCATGCGTCGCAGCACGTCGTCGGGGACATTCCGCGGATGATCGCAAATCGCTCGCGCCGATGAATGCGAAAAGATCACTGGGGCTGCCGACGTGTCCAAGGTGGCATGCATCGTGGCCGGACTCACATGGGAAATATCAACGAGCATTCCCACTCGATTCATTTCGCCCACTACTTCGCGCCCGAATTCCGCCAGCCCTTGATGCCGCGGCTCGTCGGTTGCACTATCGGCCCAGTCGACGTTCTTCGAGTGGGTCAGGGTCATGTATCGCACGCCCCGATCATAGAATCGCTGGATCAGTCCCAATTGATTTTCGATCGAATGCCCTCCTTCAATGCCCATCATTGACGCGATCTTGCCGTCGGCGATCGCCTGCCGCACCTCGGCCGCCGTCCCCGTCCGTTGAAAGTGTTCCGGGTAGCGCCGCAACATGTCGTCGACGATATCGATTTGTTCCATCGTCATCACCGTGGAATTACCAGTGACCGCCGAACTGGATGGCACATAAACCGACCAGAACTGGGCCTTCAATCCGCCGGCTTCGAGTCGTGGAATGTCCGTGTGAAACTTGGTGGGCTGCGCGATGTCGACTTTATCAAAACTCGAGTTCGCCTCGGCTCGCATCGTCCATGGCAAATCGTTGTGGCCGTCGAATAACGAGCCACTGAAGTGAATTCGTTGGGCTTCGGCCGAGATCTTGATGGGTGGAAAACCCGGTTCATCCGCCGACGAAGCTGCTGGGATCGGTTCAGGAGCTGTCAACGTCGGTGGTCCATCTCCCGCTTGCCCCGCAGCTCCAACGACCAAACCCATGACCAAGAGCCAGGAACCGATACTCGCCACCCTTGAAACTGAACGACCACGCATTGAACTTATCTCCTATGTCGAATCGGCTTGAAATGTCGCCCTCAAGGTACCGCCAGCAGTCGTCACCGACAACTCTGGTCGAAATCAAACACACAATCACGCATGAGCAATGCCTGTTTTGCTAGCAATAAACTGCCGGGGTTGCCTAAACAAAATGCATTTCGCGAGGGGGCGTTCTCGAAGCAACGAGGTTAATGTTGATTTAGACTCCCTTAAGCCGTGATTATTGCAGTTGAAGGCGTTTTATTTCACTTTGTCGTGAATGGCACGCGGGCTGCTTCGTGGGGACCGGTTGGGTTGAGTTGTCGACGGACGATTTCGGCCCGGTTGCTGCGTTATTTTCAGAAGGGCTTCGCGTCGGTCACGGCTTCCCGGTTTGTGTCTGATTCGGAGTCTGAGTTTGGCCAGGGAACGGCCCCGCGTTCCTCGATGCCTTTTGTGAAAGAATGGGAAACTCCATGGTGCCGCGTTTGTTCAGGTATTGCCGATTTTATGTGACGATTTTGACAGTGATCTTAGTCCTGTCCTTGGGAAGCGAACCCTACGGTTTCGCCCAAGACGTGCCGACGGTTCAAGCCGAAGCGCCAGCGGAGAAACCTCCGACATTGGAGGATTTGCAGAAGGCGATTGAAACTCTGAAGGGCGAGACTGCGGCGGCGACGGCGGCATTGACCGACCAGACCGGATGGCTCTGGACGTGCATCGCGGCGTTTTTGGTGTTCTTCATGCAGGCTGGATTTGCATTGGTCGAGGCCGGTTTCACACGGGCCAAGAACGTTGTCAACATCATCATGAAGAACGTGCTCGATTTAAGCGTGGGTTCGATCGCCTATTGGATGGTCGGATTTGGCCTGATGTTCGGGATGACAACCACGGGTTGGTTTGGCACGACCGACTTTTTCGTTGACGGTCTGGTCGACGGCGAAAATAGTAATCGCGAGTTCACTTTTTTGATGTTCCAAACCGTCTTCGTAGCGACGGCCGCCACCATCGTGTCAGGAGCGATGGCCGAACGCACGAAGTTCACTGCCTACCTTGGCTATAGCGTATTGATCTCCGCAATCGTTTACCCCATTTCGGGCAGCTGGATCTGGGGCAGTTTCTATCACGGTGATTCTCACGGTGGCGGATGGTTGCAGAATCTGGGGTTTGTTGATTTCGCGGGTTCGACCGCTGTCCACTCGGTTGGTGGTTGGGCCGCTCTAGCTGGAGCGTTGGTGATTGGCGCTCGGGTCGGCAAGTTTAATAAAGACGGTTCGGTCACCCCGATCATGGGACACTCGATGCCATTGGCAGCTTTGGGCGTTTTCATTCTTTGGTTGGGTTGGTTCGGTTTTAATCCGGGCTCGACGATGGCGTTGGCAGGAGGCGACTTCGGTCGGATTGCGGTGATCACAAATCTGTCAGCGGTTGCTGGT
The DNA here is from genome assembly GCA_030681235.1 of Pirellulaceae bacterium. Taxonomy (GTDB): domain Bacteria; phylum Planctomycetota; class Planctomycetia; order Pirellulales; family Pirellulaceae; genus M30B19. Next base: position 3,859 of record JAUXWY010000260.1, read on the forward strand.
GTGATCACGGCGATGAGCACTTCGTGGATTCTGTTCAAGAAGCCGGACTGTAGCTTTGCCCTCAACGGCGCCCTTGCTGGTTTGGTTTCCATTACGGCTGGGTGTAATGATGTCGGTCCTATTTCGGCTCTTCTGATTGGCGCCACGGGTGGCGTCGTGTGCGTGCTTTCCGTACTCATGTTTGACCGCCTCCGGATCGACGATCCTGTAGGCGCGATTTCTGTCCACGGCGTATGTGGGACTTGGGGTACATTGGCGGTCGGCCTGTTCGCGGACCCGAGCTACGCCGAACATTCAGGATTATTTTCCGGTGGCGGTATGTCGCTGCTGGTCGTCCAAGCGACTGGCGTCGTCGCGATCTTGATTTGGTCCTTTGGGGCTTCGTCGCTGATCTTTCTTGGCTTGAAGTACACGATCGGACTTCGAGTTTCGCAAGAAGAAGAAATCGCTGGGTTGGATGCGACGGAACATGGCATGGTGGCCTATCCGTACAGTCCCGTTCAGGACTAGTGCTTCGTCCAGGAGCGTGGCTACCTCGACATTGGTGAACTAACCGGTATACAACGTTGTGTTCAAGCGATGTTGCTTGGCCACACCCAAGATTCAACCAGCTGGGAGTATCTCTGTGAAAAAGATTGAAGCAGTCATTCGTCATTCGCATTTGGACACGGTCAAATCCGCCTTGATTGAGGCGGGCATCGAAGGCATGACCGTCTCTGAAGTACGCGGGTTCGGCCGTCAGAAGGGTCAAAAGGAAGTTTATCGGGGCGCCGAGTACGCGGTCGATTTGGTTCCGAAAATCCGCTTGGA
>JAUXWY010000261.1 GCA_030681235.1 Pirellulaceae bacterium
AGTGCATATCTCTTGTCGCGTCTTGCAAACGACTTCTTGGCGTTCTCGTTGCTCCATGCGGTAACGAATTTGCGAGCAAGTACGTTGCTTCTTCGCGGTCACGTAGTTCGTCACGCATTCGGTTCGCATCCGTTGTTCGGGGCGACACCGGGTCACTTGAATCGAGCGAACTCGTTGTTCGGGTTTGCAGACCGTGACTTGGTACTGACAGGGTACTTGTTCTTGAACCATGCGTTGGCAAGTCACTTCCACTTGTTGTTCGACGACGTTCGGACACCAAATTCGCTTGCAAACTCGGCGAGTCCGACAAGGATTGCACGGATCTGGGACTTCGCACACTTGAGTGGTCCAGGCACCGCAATCTCGAGACACCGTCTTGGTGACGGTATACGGTTCCATACGGCACACTGTTTTGCTGCCTTCACGTATTTCCACACAAGGCACCATCACCGTGTACGGTTCTTCGATGGTTTCGACAAACGGCACCATCACGGAGTACGGTCGTTCCACTTGAGTGACGACGGGAACTTGAACGTTGTATTCTTGGACATACGTTTCGGTGTAAGGAACGCACACGGAATACGGTCGGGTCACAACTTCTGTGTACGGCACCGAAACGCTGTACTGTTGAGTCACCATTTTGACTTCTGGGATGCACACGACGTACGGAACTTGCCGAGTCTTCATTTCCGTTTGGTAGGTGACGAATGTTTCTTGACGTTCAACGATTCGCGGTTCGGTGATGTAGTACGTTTCTTGTCGTTGCTGCACTTCTGGGACCATCACCGTATACGGCTGTTGAACTTCGCGAACGCGTTGCTCGGCGCGATAACGAGTGATCGGCCGTTCACGAACTTCGGTACGACATTTCACAAAAGAATGTTCGTATGGCACCTGTTCGTACACGGTATCGTACACCGTGTGTTGCCGTTCAACGGTCTTGGGGACCATGACGCAAAATTTGCGTTCGTATTGATAGGGTTCACAGACATTGTCGTAATAGGTCACTTCCCGTGTGCGTTGCTCGGGAACCATGACCGTATAGTCTTGATTGTACGGCACTTGCTCGTACTCGGTACGATAGACGGTGCGTTGCCCTTGCCGTTGTTCCGTTCGGCAAACTGTAAACGAGGTCTGGTAGGGCACTTGCTCCGTCACGGTTCGATACGTGGTGTACTGTCGCTCGCGTTGTTCTTGCCGGTAGCGAATTTGTGTCACGTTCTCGACGCAGGTTTCCCACTTCGGAACATAAACGGTCTGGCAAACCGTAGCGGGGGCAGGACATCCACTGGCATCGGCGATCGACGCCTGCCATACCGCTTGGCCAACGGACGGAGTGGGTTTCGCCGCCGCTGGGGTCGGAAGGATATTGCCTTCCGGTTTGGGAGTCACGTCTTGCGCGAAAACCCGGCCACCAGCAGCCATCGCGAGTGCGCAAAGGACCATGAATACAGTTCGATTGATTATAAAACGTAGCACGAACGAATCTCCCTCGTGGAATTGGACAAGTGTCTGCCAACCTTGAGTCTAATCAAACGTTCCGAAATGGCAAACTAGGAGAAATAGGAAAACGCGCGTTTGAGTTGCCGCAAAGTGCTCCGATTCAGGTCTTTCCGCACGCTTTCAAGTAACCCACGACCTGCTGGGCTAGATCCTCGACGGAGGCCTCTGCCGTTTTGAGTGTGATTTCCGGATTCAATGGCTCTTCATAGGGCGAGTCGATTCCAGTGAAATTCTTGATCTCGCCACGCAAAGCTTGGCGATACAGGCCCTTCGGATCACGAGCTTGACAGACTTCCAACGGGGTTTGGACGTAGATTTCCAAAAAATCTCCCGGCGCCCCATTCGCTTCGATCTGGCGCCTCACTCGATCGCGGTCTTCGCGAAACGGACTGATAAACGCGGTGATGGCGATCAACCCCGCACTACAAAACAACTCGGCAACCGCACCAATCCTGCGGACGTTCTCTTGGCGATCCAACACCCCAAATCCCAGTCCAAACCGCCGCGCGAAGTCGTCGCCGTAATCGGGCAACAACCGTTCGTAACTTGGGTTCAAGCCCAAACGCACATTATCGCCATCCAACACGAAGCTCGCGCGTTCCAATTGATGCAGGCGTTGGTCCACGGCGTTGGCAATGGTGCTCTTGCCGCTTCCACTCAACCCGGTAAACCACAGTACCGCACCACGGGCGCGTTGAACTTCCGCTTGGTGCCAGGTAACCAACGTCGGTTCGGGAGTCTTACCTTCGGACATGTTTCATTCCTTTGTTCACTCGCGGCGTCGCATTTCGCAGGCCCATTCGTGCAAGCCGGTGGGATGGTCGATGCGACCCATGACGGGTTGCCATTCCCAAGTCTCTGTACCGAACAACTCGCGCATGCGACCCAGTGGGCATGCAAACGGTGGACCTTGAGCCTGAGTTGTCTGCATGAACATCGCAAACAGAGTTCCGCCAGGCCGCAACCACTCCGCCAATTTTCGCTCGTAGGCCAACCATTGACTTGGATGCAGCGCGCACAGGCAGGTCTGTTCGTAAATCGCATCGAATGAAACGTCGGAGCGAAACTCGAGCACATCGGTCTGAACAACTTCGGCCGAAAGACGTTTTTCTGTGAGCAGGGTTCGTACCATTTGGACCGCAGGGTCGGCATAATCCAAAGCCACAATCTCGAAGCCCGATTCGGCCAGGGCAATCACTTCATGTCCGCGTCCGCAACCAGGAACCAATATCTTTCGCCAACCATGTTGTCGCGCTCGATCCAAAAACCAATGGAACCCAGGACTCGGTTGGCCTCGGTCCCACCCCGTGGTTCCGTCGGCATAACGACGCTGCCAATACGAGGCCGGTAGTATTTCTTGTTCCAAAATCATAATTCCGTTTGGTACATCACGTAAGGTAATCGAGCCATTCCCAAACGTTCGCAAACCGCTTGCGCTTTCATGTTGTCGTGCTCGACATACAACCGCATGACTCGAACGCTCTGCTCTTTCGCCAACCTTGCGGTCGTAGCATACATTTCGCGAAAGCAACCCATTCCTCAGTGGCTCGCGACCACGTAGACGGACTGAATGTACCAAATGTCCGTATTTCGCCAATCCGACCATTCTTTGGTGACCAACAAACTTCCAACCACGACACCGTCGTCCGCTGCCACCAAATAGAATCCTCGTCCAACATCTGCGAAGACCGCCTCCACACCGCCAGCGACCGTGGCACGGTCCAAGACCTTTTGCTCCGTCTCCCAGGCCATTTGGACTTGAAACTCCGCAATCGTATCGGCATCCCGGCCAATTCAATAACCACGCCGTTTCAGTACAATCTGAATCGCACAGCCACTGGCCACGGTCACAGAGGCACCGATGAGGGCAAGCCACGGGACTCCCAGCGGCTCTCCTAAAATCCCGCCGAACTCGCACAGCATCAAGACGGCAGCGGCGATCGTGGCCCCTGATAATGCCGCGGTCTGACCTACCCGCCGAGTCGAGATCCCCAACAAAAACAACCCCAACAGCAAGCCCCCGGAAAATCCCGCGATCTTCAAGGAGTTGTCGATCACCGACGCCGAAAAATACTGAGCTTGGATCCCAATCAGCATTTGAATCGTGCCAAACAACAGCGTCAGTAGCTGCGTCAACAGAAACAAGTGCTTGGGAGCCCAACGCTCGGTTGTCCCAGCAACCGGCAAGACAAAGTCGTGCATCACGGCCGACGCCGACGCACTCAGGGAACTCGACAACGTCGACATCGACGCCGCCAAGATCGCGGCCAACATCAGTCCCTTCAACCCAGTATTCGTCGGGAAGACATGGACGATAAAGTGAGCGAATACTCTGTCCGGTTTCTCCGGCATGGCCGTCGTTCCACCGACTTGCTCGTAATAACTGGCCAGCGCGATGCCAATCACGATAAACAACGCAAACTGCAACCACACCACAAAGCCGCTGGCGATCAACGCGGTGGCGGCGTCACGCTGGCTCCTCGCACTCAAATATCGCTGGACCATCATTTGATCGGTTCCATGCGTGCCCATGCTCAGCACAATGCCACCGAGCACTCCCGACCAGAAGCTATAGCTCTGTCGCCAATCCCATTCGATCAGTTGCCACTTGTTGGTCCGCTGTCCATGCTCCAATAGCGTGCTCCAACCGTCGGGCAACATGCTGACGATGACGACCAAGCTGACAATTCCTCCGATCATGTAAATGCACCACTGGATACAATCGTTCCACACGATGGAACGCATCCCGCCGAAAATCGTGTACGAGATCGTTGCGGCTGCGACCACAAAACACGCCGTTGCCAAGCTCCAGCCCAGTACTTCTTGGATCACGACGGCAGCCAGATACAACCGCAAGCCATCGCCCAAACTCCGTGTGATCAGGAACAACCCCGAAGCCGCTCGCGATGTCCCGAGCCCAAAGCGAGCCCGCAAGACTTGGTAAGCGCTGGAGAGTCGCCCCGAGTAAAACAACGGCAGAAGAAACACCACGACCAGACAGCGACCGCAGATCAAACCAAGCGGCAGTTGCAAAAATCGAAAGCCGGTCGAGGAAATACCATGTCCGGGGATCGACAAAACCGTCGCGGTACTGGTCTCCGTCGCGACAATCGAACCCAAAATCGCCCACCATGGTAAACTGCGATCGCCCAAGAGATAGCTATCCAACGTCCGTTCGCGGCCGCGCAGACAGAGACCGACTACGATCGAAGCCACCAGTGCGAAGCTCAACACGGTCCAATCGACAAGTCCCATGTTGATCCCTCTCCGACTCGATGTACGTTGTGTCTACAAAGATACTTAGCCGGCGCTGGTGTACCGGCTTTAGCCGGCGCTGGTGTACCGGCTTTAGCCGGCGCTGGTGTACCGGCTTTAGCCGGCGAATAGCTGAAAAGAGCTATTTCACTCGTCCCGCCGGCTAAAGCCGGTACACCAGCGTTTGCTAAACCGCATCCGTTCCGAATTCCGGACGCGAAATGCGACCGGGGGCAGACCGCTTTTGCGACCTAGTCTAATATAGGATGCCCTTCCGTGTCTTGTCACGCCCTAAAGCAGTTCCCCGATGACAACCGAACAATCGAATCCTGATTCATCTTCCATCGACACCATGGACAGCTTGGCCATCGTTGACCTGATCAATCGCGAAGATCAAGGCGTGGCGAGTGCCGTTGCGACGCAACGCGTGGCCATTGCAGCTGCGATTGACCGAATCACCAAAATCATGGCTGCGGGCGGTCGTTTGATCTACGTGGGTGCCGGAAGTTCGGGTCGGTTGGGGGTCTTGGATGCATCCGAATGCCCGCCCACTTTCAACGTGACACAGGACACAGTGATCGGAATCATCGCGGGCGGCCCAACCGCGTTGACCAACGCCATCGAAGGAGCCGAAGACGACGAGGCGACGGCTGTGGTTGATCTAAAACTCATTGAATTCCAGCGGACCGACATTTTGGTAGGCGTCGCCACAAGCGGCCACACGCCCTACGTCCTAGCGGCCATCCGCTACGCCAATTTTTTGGGGGCTCCGACGATCGGGGTCACATGCAACGAAGCCACACCGCTGCATCCATTGGTCGATGTCATCATTGCCCCGATAGTTGGCCCTGAAGTGATCACGGGCTCAACCAGATTGAAGGCGGGAACCGCTACAAAGATGGTGCTCAACATGTTGAGCACAGGAGCGATGATTCGTCTCGGCAAGACCTATGGCAATTTGATGGTCGACCTGCGCGCGACGAACACAAAATTGCGGCAGCGCTGCGTTCGAATCGTGCAAATGTTGACCGGATTGGACGATGAGGCCGCTCAACAACTCTTGGAACAAGCCAACGGGCAACTGAAGACCGCCATTGTGGCGCAGCGCTGCGCAGTCTCCATCGCCGATGCTCGTGCACGCCTGCGAGCAGCTCATGGGCACTTGCGAACGGCGTTGCATCAATAGAGGACAACAGGAGATGGGGATTGATGATTCCTCTTGGATTGTGGGCGTCGACGCGGGAGGCAGCAAAACCGTCGCGTGGCTCGGTCAATGCACGCCCGGCCCGTCGGGAGACATGCGGATTCGATTGCAGGCCCGTGGTACCAGCGGCCCAGGCAACCCAAGTTCGCGAGGCATTGACGCCGCTGCCGACTCGATCAAGAACGCGATCGACTCAGCAATTTGCGATTCTGCCACCACAAACGAATCACGCGAGTTCGCGTCAATCACTCCGAAGTTCATTTGGATCGGTGCAGCCGGAGCCGCTCGGGCGGACGTCTCTCATGACTTGCGTCAAATCATTGCCAACCATTACCCATCCGCTCACGTTCGAGTTTCCGGAGATGTTTCGCTGCTGATTGCTGCTGCCCAAGCCAGCGGCTCGTCCAGCGAAACTCCGGATTGGATCATGCGGTCCAATACGCCCAATGGCTTGAGCCCAGCGAAAACGACGCAGGAACAATTCCGTCCGGCGTTTGTCACCGGTACAGAACTCGCTGTAAAGATCGACCGTAAACGGCCCGTCGTCGCGATCATCGCAGGGACCGGGTCGATTGTTTGGGCGAATGATGGAAACAGTCATGAGAACCGGTGGGGAGGTTTGGGACCTGCGATCGGCGATGTCGGCAGCGGCTGTTGGTTGGGGCAACAAGCAATCCAAGCCACGATGGACGAATTGGATGGCCGCGGCCCAAAGACGGAACTCGTAACGATGCTAACCGATCATTTTCGTATTTTGAACCACCGCGAGTTGACTGACGTCTTACGGCACCGCAATCATTCGCCGGACGACTTAGCGAAATTGGCCCCCATGGTCATCGACGCAGCAAGGCGCGATCCAGTTGCGGCAAGTATCGTGCAAAGTGGTTTAAAAGGCTTGGCCGAATTGGCTCGTCTCGCGGCCGATTGGTTGGGAAATTCGCATTCGATCGTCTGGGCATTGGGCGGCGGTGTCTTGACCGAAAACCCAGGCATGGCCGACCAACTACTGGACCTTGTCAATGAAGACATTCGTCGAGCGGAGCGAGTCACACCAACTCCTGCAACCCTAGTCATTCATCAACCGGTGTGGGGAGCGCTAGTTGCAGCCGCCTTCGAACTTGAGTCGCAACGCATGCGACGTTAACTCAAGCTCGCCGACCTCGGGATCAGCAGGGACTGGGAGGCTGCGATGAGCGAGAGCGGGAATAAACTTGTGCGTCTATACTTCGGGGTCGTACTCCGAACATTGTCGGCTCGGCGACGTACCTCTGATCTTGGCAACCTGGGGTAGTGGATTTTCTCCCGAGATTTTTCGAGCTCGTTCAGTAAAAGATCGCAGTTTTCTCAAAGATGGTTGCCAGACGCCGCTGCGCGGTGCTCCACCTCAGAGTCTGGAACGGACTTCAAGCCGAAGAATTCAAACAAAGACAATAAAACCCCCCACCCAAGCCGGAGCCCAAGTTTTGGCTCTCTGCTGGAATTTCTTTTACTTCACCGGGATTGAACCATTGAAGAGCTTCGGGCGATCGTGTGACCAATCGTTATCGAGTTTACTTCAATGTCTGTCGTTGTCGTTTTTCTTCTTTATTGGGAATTTCGGGATCTCTCTTCCGACTAGATTTCGGACGTGCGCTCGGCAGTTGCAGGCTTTCGTAATACTCCAGTTGATCGATGTCTTTGAGCATCTTCCATTCGCCAGGTTTTAGGCCATCAGGAGTTTCCACCGACTCACGGGTAAGAACTTCGGACAAGCTACCGGTGCGACGTTGATGCTGCTCCTCGGCTGGTCGCGCCACGCGTGGATCAACACCTGCCCCCATTCCCGTTTTGCGTTTTACCCCACTGCCCGCCACTCGCAGCTTCGAAAGCTTATCTTGAACCGCCGCTGGCTTCGCATAGCGATACGGTTTGCGCGTGGTCAACAATTGCCAACAAAGCATCGCCAGTTTCCCAGCCGTTGCAGTGATCGCCACGTTGTAGTTCTTCCGCCTTCGTGTCTTGACGAAGAAGTGGCCCAACGGGCCAAGGTCCCGGGCAGCCGTATGAGCGGCTTGGATCAAGGCCGTTCGCGCCAACACGCTGCCTGCCTTGGTGATCTTGCCGTGGTAACACTTGCCAGCCGATTGATGCACGCTGGGCGTCAGTCCAAAGTAATTA
>JAUXWY010000267.1 GCA_030681235.1 Pirellulaceae bacterium
CAAGCCCGTGAATCGCTACCACTTCTACGGCCCAGCAAGTCACTTCTCGACGCCTTCTGGCCTATGAAAAACGCCAAAAACAGACCAAAATCACACGGAAGCAACCTTCGTGCCGAACAGTATTGCCCCCGTCCCCTTTTCTTCTCCCACGCGGAAGGCTTCGCCCCGGAGGAATTGGGCTCGTTCGGCCCCGAGACTGCCGGATCGCGTCGATCATCGCTTCAACCCGCAAATAGTTGGCTGGCTGAAGGTCTCCTGGACCGCGAGTCGTCCCTGAACGCGATACCGAGAAGAACACTGTAGAAACGCAACTGGGGCCGAATCTGGATTGGGACTTATCAACTCGCAGGCCACTCGCTTCGCCCTACTGCCTTTTCTTTGCGTTCCGCGTTCAGGTCTGGTACACTTGACCATTGGTCGGCCGACGTGCTTCGGCTACACTTGACCACGATCTGATCGGAACAAGTTAGATGAACCTGCGGTTTACTTCGGCGTTGATTGCCGTAGCGATCTTTTCTGCGGCGTGGACGGTTCACGCCGATGAAACCGTTCACGTCTCGGACGATCCTCGTGATCAGCCGATGGCGGCCGGATGCTTCGCCGAATCGGGGTTCAAGGAACTCTGGACAAAGGTGATCCAGCGGCGCTGCCTGACTTGCCATCAGGCCGATGGTGACGCCGCAGACACCAACTTTCTGCTCGTCGATGAGATGAAGCTACGGCCTTACCAACAAGCCGATGCATTAATCCAGAATCGAGAAACACTGCATCGGCTGGCGACGCGGCGAACGGCGGAGGACGGTCCACTACTGCTGCTGAAGCCACGCGGTGAACTCGATCATGGCGGTGGCGAAGTGCTGCCTGCGGACTCGGTGGAGTTTCGTCTACTGCGCGAATACGTCGAAAGCCTGGCGAATTCTCCGCAGCCGAATAAAGCTCTAGCCGACGAACGGGTTCCCGAAGTTGAAGACCCGGAGTGTTTCTTCGAGGATGTCCGGATGGTTTCCGACCAGCGCCTGTTGCGGCGCGTCGCCTTATCCCTGGCCGCCCGACTGCCTTCCGAAGCAGAACGAAACGCGGTCCGCGACGGTGGACTGGAGGCGATGCCCGCTATCTTGGACGCAATGCTAAATGAAGACGCCTTTTACGAACGGCTCGTGGAAGGCTTTAACGATATACTCCTGACCCTGGGATACACGGGCAGCGGCGTTGATGCGTTGGCCTACGATCACTTCGAGAATTCTCGCTTGTGGTACCAGACTCATAGCCTGGATCATCTGCCGGAACACGAACGCGAGAAAGCTCGATATCGGCTGTCGGATCAGTACCAAGAGGCACTGCGGCGAGAACCGCTGGAACTGCTGCGATTCATCGTGCGGAACGACCGTCCGTTTACGGAAATCCTAACCGCCGACTACACGATGGTCTCGCCCTACACGGCCCGCGGCTATGGCGTCTTTGAAACTCTCGCGGACGAATTCGACGATCCGGACGACCCGTTTGAGTACATTCAAACAAAGATCCCGGCGCTGACTTCGCGAAACGGTCGAGTTCAACCGAGCGAGGACGGGCTGTATCCACACTCCGGTCTGTTGACCATGTTTCAGTACCTCCGCCGCTATCCCACCACGGAGACCAATCGCAATCGACTACGGGCTCGCATGTACTACCAACACTTTCTGGGTGTCGACATCATGAAGTTGGCTCCTCGGGTCGGTGACGCGGCGGCCGTCGAAGCCGCTTGGAAGAACCCAACGATGCAAGCGCCCGAGTGCGTCGTCTGCCACCGCACGATCGATCCGATCGCCGGACTTTTTCAAGACTATTACAACGAAGAAGGACACTACGGACCGCGACGTGATGGTTGGTTCGAAGATATGTTTCCGCCCGGTCGCGAAGGAACTCCGTTGCCGGAATCCGAACAGATTCAAGCCTTGCGTTGGCTGGGTCGCGAAACGGTCAGCGACCCGCGATTCGCCACCGCCATGGCCGAACATGTTTTTTATATCCTGACGGGACGTCGGCTGCTATCGCCGCCTGAGGATATCGAAGATCCGTTCTTTACCCAGCGCCGCCGAGCGTATGCGGTCCAGCGAATGCTGCTGGAACAGGCGGCAGCTCGGTTTGTCGTCGAGGACTACAATCTTAAAGTCATTTTTCAAGACCTAGTCGTTTCATCGTGGTATCGAGCCGAAGTTCCCGAAACGGTGGACAACGAAGCGCGACTGGCGGAACTGGATGACGTCGGACTCGTACGAATGCTCGGCCCGGAACAACTGGAACGCCAGATCATCGCCGTTTTCGGACGTCCCTGGGGACGGTTGAACGATGGCTACGAGATTTTGTACGGCGGTATCGATTCGCGAGAGGTGACCGAGCGACTTGCAGACCCCAGCGGTGCCGTGGGATCGCTGCAACGGATCATGGCCAATCAAGTGGCCTGCCAAAATGTGGCCGCCGATTTTGCCCTGCCCGCTCAGGAGCGTCGGCTATTTCCCGGAATTGAACCGGATGTTGTTGTCGGTGGAGATAATCCGCAGGTCGAACAAAAGATTCGCGCGGCCATCGTGCATCTGCATCATCACCTACTTGGTCGCGAAGATGCTCTGGACGATCCGGAGGTCGATCGCACACTGAATCTGCTGGCAAACATCGTTGCTGACGCCACGTCGCGGGAACACTTCGAGAAGACCGAAAGTTACTTCTGCAAGAGTACACCGGAAGAGGGCCCGCGAGACCCGGACCCGCATTACATGATTCGTGGCTGGCGTGCCGTTGTCACCTACCTGCTCCGACAGAATGAGTTTCTCTACGAATAGCCAGTGAGTCGATGAGTCGACTCGGAGGATTCCCGAAATGAGACGCGATTTTTTTAAGTGGTGTGCCGCCGCAGGGCTGGGGTTGATGGTTCCCGAACAATCCTCCGGAGCGGAACAAGATACCGATGATGATGCAGCCGGCTACGATGGGCCGTTTTACGTCGTGTGTAACGCGGCTGGCGGCTGGGATACGACCTATTTGATGGACCCCAAGGGCATCAACGGGATCAATCGCCTTTATCAAGAAGGAGATATTCTGACCGAAGGCGCTATCCGGTTTGCCCCGACGGCGGCTCACATTTCCGAGGGACTCAGTAACGAGGCGTTCTTTGCAGAATACGCCAAGGAACTACTGGTGCTGCATGGCCTGGATTATTCCGTCAACAACCATGACCCGTGCAGTCGCTACATGGCCACTGGCAATCTGGACAGTCTGGCTTGGCCAACATTTGCCGCCCTGGTCGCCGCTTGTCGTGGTCCCGAGTGCCCGCTGGCTTTTCTGACTTTTGGAAACTATTCCAACACCGGGAATCTGGTTCCCATGGCCCGAGTCCCCTACATCCCGTCACTGCGTCTGCTGGCCAATGCCGATGCGATCAACGGCTCGACTCACCAGTATCATGAGCCGCTGGTCACGGATCACATCGAACGAGCGCTTGCGGATCGTCAGCAGAGTCGCCAGTCGGAGTTGCAATTACCTCGTAGGCAACGGGCCGAAAACATGTTGTACGCCGCCCAGTGGAACTCGAAGTCATTGGCAAGAATCACTCCCCATATTCCAACCGAAATCCCTCGTGACGGGATGTCTCAGCAGGCGGAGATCGCATTGGCGGCATTCCGCGCCGGAGTCTGCGTATCCGCCAACCTATCGATTGGGCAATTCGACAGCCACCAGAAAAACGACGAGGACCAAATGAAACTGCTCCCGCGTTTTTTGGCCAGTATCAAGTATCTGCTTCGTCGGGCGGAAGACTTGAAGATTCGGGAGAAATTGGTTTTGGTCATCCAGAGTGAAATGGGGCGAACACCAACTTATAACAATGGCGATGGGAAAGACCACTGGTCCATCGGCTCGGCCATGTTTTTGGGGCCAGGAATTCGGGGCAATCGAGTTGTGGGCGCCACCGACGAGGGGCAATATGCCGTCCGGATCAACCCCGCCACGCTGGACCTGGACCCGGCATCCGGCCACCGCATTCGACCGGAACACGTGCATCTGGCGCTGCGTGAACTTGCCGGAATCCGCGACCATGCCTTCAGTGAGCAGTTTCCCCTCACCGTCCCACCCGACCAGGAACTTCGCGGGCTCTGGCAGTGAAGGTCGCCTGATTCGCTCAACGGTACCAGCCACTCGCAGTATTTTCCATCGGAAGTGCGAGAATCGCTGCAGGAATTCGCCGGCCGAAAGCGTCATGCGTCGAACTCGGCTGTCGTGAGCGTAGTCGTTGTAGGTGAAGGTCGCTTCACCCTCGGCGCCGAGCGATTCGATCTTCCCATTGCTAATGGCCACCCGGTGCGTATAGCGGGCCAAATACGCGAAAATGGACCTTTGAGTCTGCAATTTTGAATTCTGTCATGGTATTATTTTGGGACGGCTTGTGCCAGTCGTGATGTACCATTTCCCAAGTTTTTGGTGTTGGGCATCGATTCCATTGGTGGACTCCATAAAAGCACTTGAAATTCAACTATCGGAAGAACACCGGTCTGTTATCGAAGGTCTTGTCGCATCCGGACGTTTTTTATCGGCCGAGGATGCCGTATTGCAAGGAGTCCGGCTACTCGCGGCAAACGAAAGGTTGCGCAGCCATGTTCAAATCGGGATCGACCAAGCCGAACGGGGAGATGTTTACGACCACGACACTGTGTTTGCGCAACTAAAGGCGATGGCCAGTCAAGCAGTGGCAGATAATGGATGACGAAACCAGTCTATGCTCTGAGGCATAACGGCTGCCTTGACCGGGCATGGAGAGACGGCTTTTAGATCTCAATGGGATCACGAACGCAAGTTTGTTTAAACGATGGACAGTGTCTGCACGCATTTCCAGAGCATGCGAGGGTGATGGAAAAAACTTTAAGTAAACTTAAAACGGACTCGGAGAACAGGCCCTTCCAGCTCCACCCATTGTTCCATCGTGCATTCATCGACCAATTTTCCCGCAGCCCAGTGTCGCGGAATCGTTTTGACATAAGCGGAGGTTTCGGTGGATGTGAGTTCGACGACTTTTGCAGCGTTGCCCTTGTAGTCGCCGCCCTGCACCGGATTGTATCGCCACGGCTTGTCGACCCAAAGTGACCCGTCTTCGTCACCGTAGTAAGACTGTTGGACTAGTCGACCGTGATCGTAGTGATTGAGAGTATTGAAGTCCGACGTACCTGACGACAGGTGCGCTATCGCACCGCCGTGCGAGCGTAGAAGGCCAACCTTTAGGTCGGCGTTTTGGATGTAGACCCAATCTTCGCTTTGTTTAACAACGTTTGATTCCAGCTGTTGCGCCATGGCGGCGTGCGCCGCGACCATGATAAAGCCGATGTAGCTGAAAATTCTGATGGCTTCTTCCTTTTAGTGCGTAACGGCTCGCATCAGCAGGCCGGTGGTATAAAGTTTTAGTGGTAAAAACGACCCTGTGCCAGAAATTGAAAACCCCTACGACCATGGTATTGTTATCGGGTTTCGGCCAGAATACCAGAACCGTCCGCGTGGTTAAACGAGATCCTCGGACACGGGCGAGCCTTGGGCTTCTAGTTGCTCGCGTTGGTTCGCCCAGTAATTGACCAGTTCGCGGATGGCGGGAGCGGTGGGAATTCGAAGCAGTTCTTGTCGCTCCGCTTCCTGCAAGTAGATGTTCGCGCGATGACCGGCGGTCCAGCGATTCGGGATTTCAGTAAAACCACATCGCAGGTGCCAAGCCAGACTCGCGTCGTTGCCAAGATTACATTTGCTGTGCATTCGCGTTACGGATCGTTCCGTCAGAGCTTGAATCGCACTTAGAAGCAGCTCGGTTGCAATACCCCGACGTTGATGGCTGGGAGCAACGTAGATCGGTTGAAGAACGGGTCCCACTTTGCCACGATCGATCAGACAACCACCCACGATTCGATTCCCTTCGACGGCGACTCGGCAGGCACTCAAGTATTCGGTGGGTTCCGATCCAAAGAAGCGTTCCAAACTTCGCTGAGCATAGTAAAGTAGATCGGCGGAGCGACAGTCGGCGTAATCTATCGAGCCCAAAAAACTTTCGCAAAACAACGTTTGCAAGGGTTCGAGATCAGACCGTTCGACCTGCCTTATCGTAATATTTGTTCGCTGCGTCTTAGCCGCCAGATCGCGCAGCGGTTGAAGGTCATCGAGTTCCAGATAAAATGCAGCGACCGATGTTGCGGATGGGGACAAGTGCAGAGCATCACCGTAGTATTCGTACTTCCAACCCAATTTTCGCGGGTAGGTCAGATACTCCTCGAATGTCATCTCTTTGTGAAACTCGTCCATTCTACGACTCCTATGAAAACGGCAACAATTCTGGCTTGGTCCCACTACACCGATGGACGCGTTAACGATGAGTGAGGTTGCTCGAAGGCGTGTCGCGGTATAGCATTCCGAAGGTGAACCCAGCCGTTTGTTCAGCGCGGTCGCTGGCAAGCCAACGGTCGTCGATGCCACTCACAGTCGTAAACGCGGCCAGCGCTACAACATTCCCGCTCGAGCGCGTCAACTTTTATCGACCTAAGGTCAGTCGCATCGTCCGGCATTTCGGTATACACCAACGTTCTAAGCTAAGCGCGATGCTTATTTTTGCGGTGAAACGCAGCGGTCGAGAGACAGGCCGGGCCGCAACCGAGTTTATCTCGGTTGAGCCCAGGATTCACCACTAAGACGCAAGTGGCAGTCGCAAGGGAAGCGGTCGAGGGACAGATTTGTTTAGCAAACAAACTCCACCGAGACCGCAACGGTTTACGATCGCAAGCCCGCGCGGTCTGTACCCGAAACGAAACCTCACCGCAGCACCGCCCCCGACCGGTTTATCCGGTCGGAGCGGAAGCTTTGAGGTTAGCAAAGACGCCCCGCGCGAGAGGCGGTCGAGGGACAGACCAATATAGCGAACCAAAACACGCCGAGACCGCAACAGCTCACGCCTGCAAGCCAGCACGCTCTGTACCCAAAATCAAACCAGATCGGCCTACTTGCAGACGTGTCTGAAGCAAGCCCGGTACTACGGCCCCTAAAACCCGGCCCGCTGTTGTAGCGAGAAACCGAAACAATCCGCCGAGTAAATCGGCGGGATTTTCCCGATCGGCCTACTTGCAGACG
>JAUXWY010000270.1 GCA_030681235.1 Pirellulaceae bacterium
CGAGAAATAGAAGTCCCTCGCCGCGGCTGATCCGATGTCCTGTCACGAAAACAGGGATACACAAAACGGCAACCCCAAACATTACCGGAAAGTCACGGATCAATGCTTCGCCCGAGACGATGATTCCGGTTTGTGAGGCCACCGAGGAAACACCGAGCACGCACAAAATGTTAAAGATGTTGCTACCGATCACGTTCCCAACGGCGATGTCTTGTTGACCTCGAATCGCAGCGATAATGGAGGTGAAAATCTCGGGCAAGGAAGTCCCGATCGCGACCAACGTCAGCCCAATCACTAATTGCGATACGCCCAACGAAACCGCCAGCTCAATCGCAGCATCGATAAACCAATCCGCGCCGGTTGCCAACAAGACCAATCCCAATCCGATCCATATCGAATTGAGAACCACACCCATCCAACCACCGTGGACCACTTCTTCCACGGTTTCACCATCGACAATGGCCTGAGCCTCTAAAGCCGCGGCTTCGCGTTTCGTCTTCCAACGGCTGGTCGCGATGTTCCAGATCGTATAAACCACGATCCCGACGGCCAAAATAGCGCCTTCCATTCGCGACAACGAGTTATCGTAGGACATGACCCAAACCAAAGCAGAAACCAAAATCATGACGGGAAGGTCAAACCGCAACAACTGCTTGGAAACAGTAAGGGGGACAACAATCGCGGATAAACCCAAAATTAGCAGGATATTGCAGATGTTGCTGCCCACGACGTTGCCGATCGCCACATCGGCCTCGCCCTTGATCGACGCTCCCAAACTGACCACCAACTCGGGGGCACTCGTCCCAAAGGCCACGACCGTTAGCCCGACGACCAACGGTGAAATTCCAAACCGAATCGCCAACTGCGACGCCCCACGCACCAGCAATTCCGCACCCACGGTCAAGGCCACCAAACCAAGAATCAGCCAAACAATCGTAAACACAATTTTTCCTTCTGATACCGCAAATACGGCCAATGCAAATCCATTAGGCCGATGGCTCATTGTAGGTGCGGTTCAATTCAAGACAATTGCCAGCATCGTCAAAACCAGCGTCGAAGGCTGGCCAGCGCGGTTTTCGCCGCTTCGCGCGAGCGGGAAAACTTCCACCGCCAAAAACCTCTGGTCGCCGATCGACTTAGGCGTTTCGGCCAAGGGGCCAAAATCTTGAGATTTTGCGGCAAGCCATCCTCCAAAAATCGAAATGTATCTCCCAAAGTAGTCTAGGCTGCGGCCGCCGGCGATGAGTAAACCAAATACGCCGTGTAGCCAATGTAACCCGCGAGAAATAGAAGTCCCTCGCCGCGGCTGATCCGATGTCCTGTCACGAAAACAGGGATACACAAAACGGCAACCCCAAACATTACCGGAAAGTCACGCATCAATGCTTCGCCCGAGACGTTGATTCCGTTTTGTGAGGCCGCGGATGAAAAGCCTAGCACGCACAGGATGTTAAAAATATTGCTACCGATCACGTTCCCAACGGCGATGTCTTGCTGTCCTCGAATGGCCGCGACGACGGACGTGGCAATCTCGGGCAAAGAAGTCCCGATCGCTACCAACGTCAGCCCAATCACCAATTGCGAGACGCCCAACGAAACCGCCATCTCAATCGCAGAATCGATAAACCAATCCGCGCCTGTTGCCAACAGGACCAATCCCAATCCGACCCATATCGAATTGAGAATCACACCCATCCAACCACCGTGGATCACTTCTTCCACAGTTTCACCATCGGCGATGGCTTGAGCTTCTAAAGCCGCAGCTTCGCGTTTCGTTTTCCAACGACTGGCCACGATATTCCAGATCGTATAAACCACAACCCCAACGGCCAAACCAGCGCCTTCCATTTGCGACAAGGAATTGTCGTAACAAATGGCCCAAGCCACACCGGAAACCAAAATCATGACGGGAAGATCAAACCGCAGCAACTGCTTGGAAACTGGTAGGGGCACAATGATCGCGGATAAACCCAAAATGAGTAGGATATTGCAGACGTTGCTGCCCAAGACGTTGCCGATCGCCACATCGGCCTCGCCCTTGATCGACGCACCCAAACTGACCACCAACTCGGGGGCACTCGTCCCAAAGGCCACGACCGTTAGCCCGACGACCAACGGTGAAATTCCAAACCGAATCGCCAACTGCGAGGCCCCACGCACCAACAACTCCGCACCCACGGTCAACGCCACCAAACCAAGAATCAGCCAAACAATCGTAAACACAATTTTTCCTTCTGATACCGCAAATACGGCCAATGTAGAACCAGTAGGCCGGCGGATCATTGTAGGCATGGTTCAATTTGAGACAATTGCCAGCATCGTCAAAACCAGCGTCGAAAGCTGGCCAACGCGGTTTCCGCCGCCTCGCGCGAGCTGGGAAGCGGGAAGGCTTCTACCGCCAAAAATCCTTGGTAGCCAATCGACTTGAGCGATTCGGCCAAGGGGCCAAAATCTGTCTGCCCTCGACTCGGCACTTGGCGATTCGAGTCCACAAAATGGACGTGTCCAATTCGGCTACCCGCCAACCGCAAAGCCGTCGCCGAACAAGTCTCTTCGATGTTCATATGAAAAAGATCGGCCAAAATCTTGAGATTTTGCGGCAATCCATCCTCCAAGAAACGAAATGTATCTCCCAACGTGTTGAACAAGTCGGTCTCGTAGCGATTCAATGGTTCGTAAAACAAGGGCCTACCGCACCCCGCTGCGACCGCCGCCAGTTCACCCAGTTGATCCCGCAGCAAGTCCAAGCACTCCCGGCGATCACGATTTCCGCAGCGACCTTGCATCGAGCCGATAATGGCCGATCCACCCAGTTCCGCAGCCCGACGAATGATGTCGGCAATGTAGTTTTTTGCCCGCTCCCGAACCGTTGGATCCGAGTCGATCAGCGTCAATTGCTGCGTGACCCACCCGCCACCCGTCCCAATGGTCGACAACTGCATGTGATGCGTGTGCAACAAGTTTTTTATTGCTGGAACATCGATCGCCGCCAGATTTGGCGGAAACAGCTCGCAGGCGGGATACCCCAACTCGGCGGCCGTGGCGACCGCTTCGGCCAGATTCGGTCCCAACAGAAACGGAGCCTTGGGACTGTTGGGCAATAAACTGATCGTGACACTCGGTTGAATCATGGGAACGCGTTTCACTTATGAATGCTCCTGAAATATGTTTCTGATTTCGAACACCGCAAACGGGCTTCGATGGTTCCGCCTAATACAACAGGCAATTTAGCAAGCGCTGGTGTACCGGCTTCAGCCGGCGGGGATCACAAGAAGCTCTTTTTACACCCCCGTCGGCTGAAGCCGGTACACCAGCGCTTGCTAAATCGAGTTTGTTAGGGGTTCTCGGATCGTCCTGGTCGGACGCTCTGCCCCATCGCTTATCCGACGGCGATCATCGCCTTCAAAACTTGCTTTTCTGGCAGCAGGAACTGAGGGAAATCGGCGACGATCGTGGCCAGCGAACTGCGATGCGTGATCCAAGGATTGGTGTTGATCTCACCCGCGCCGATCCAACGAATGATGGCGTCAAAGTCTGCGGGCATCGCGTTGCGGCTGGCCAATAGCGTGATTTCGCGGCGATGGAGCAACGGATGCGGAAAGGAGATGATCTGTGAGGTAATGCCGACATAAACCAAGCGGCCGGTGAACGCGACCAACTCCAAGGCCTGGCCCATCGATTGGTTATTGCCGGTCGCGTCGATGACCACTTCCGCGAGATTGCCCCCCGTGGCTTGCAGCAGTTGCTCGACATGAGAGCCATCGGGTTGCACGACAATCACTTCCGGAACGCCCAAATTCTTCTGGCAGAAATCCAGCCGATCTTGTCGCACATCCAGCATGATGCAGCGACAACCCGACAAGCGAACAAACTCCCAAACCGCCAAACCAATCGGGCCAGCTCCCACAATCACGACCGTTTCGCCGGGCTGAGGATTGCCGCGTTGGACCGCGTGATAGCCGATCGCCAACGTCTCGACCAATGCCAACTGGTCGAACTCCAGATCATTGCCAACATGCAACTTTCGAGCGGGAAGGATCAAGCGTTCGCACAACCCGCCGTCACGGTGGACGCCAATCACTTGCAAGTCATTGCAGCAATTGCCGCGTCCGCGGCGCGACGCGAAACTGTCGGGGTTGTTCATGTAGGGCTCGACGCTACAGCGATCCCCGGGCCGCAAACCAGTCACTTGGCTGCCACATTCCAGAACTTCGACGCCCAACTCGTGCCCCCAGATTCGCGGGTAGCTGAAGAACGGCATCTTGCCCAAGTATCCCGAGTAGTCGGTTCCACAAATGCCCACTTGCCGAACTTGAACCAGCACTTCTTCGGGACCGGGACGACCGGGCTCGGGGACTTCACAGTTTTCAATTTGGTGCGGGGCCGCGAAGCGTACTGCCTGCATCGGTTGCTGCTCTTCTTCTATTCAAGTTGTCTAATATCCACCCGCAAATCGTCCGCGATCTCCGGCGGCCTGCTTTAGCCCGGTCGCTGGATCGATCGTCAGGATCACGGCCGACGCTGCGGGGCGACCAATCTGCAAATCATGCCCCCGCTGCCGCAGTTTGTCCAGGTCCGTGTTCAGCTCGCGCGAAACCGTCAAGCTCCCGAGCTTGGCCGGTTCGTGCCCAAACCAATTGATATGGTGATCGGTGCCAAATCGCGGAGTCCGCACCGCTGCCAACGGATCCATCCCAAATACCAATCGATTTAGCAAGACTTGGATGGACGTTTGGTCCTGTTGGTCGCCACCCGCCACACTGATCGCCATTACTGGTTTTCCGTCCTTCAACACCAAGGTTGGAGTCAAGGTAATCCGGGGCCGTTTGCCCGGTGCCACCAGACTGGGGTGCCCTTCCCAAGTATGCAGGCCGATCATGCGGCTGCCCAGCTCCAGACCCAGGTCTGTGGCAATCACGCCGCCCCAACCACTGGGCGTGGCCGACACGACATTGCCCCACTGATCGGCCACCAGACAGCTGGTGGTGTCATTGCTGTGGCCGCTATGGACTTTGTAGTCTTGCGGCGGCAGTCCCAAGACGGGCTGCATCTTCCAAGGATCGCCCGGCACTTGCTGCAACGAAGCTCGTTCCATATCGATCAACGAGCGGCGCATGGCCACGTATTCGTCCGAGAGCATCTGCTTGATCGGCACTTCGACAAAATGGGGGTCACCATAATAAGCATCCCGATCCGCCATCGCGAGTTTGATGGCTTCGATCACCAGATGGACATAGTCGGCGGAGTTGTGCCCCATGGCAGGCATGCCCCGATCTTCCAACATTCGCAACGTCTGCAAGGCATACGGTCCTTGAGTCCACACCCCACACTTGTAAACCGTGTACCCGTTAAACGAAACGCTGAGCGGATCATCGATCCGTGTGACATGTTGCGCCAGGTCCACATACCGCAACAGGCCACCGTTTTCTCGGGACCAGGCATCCAATTCTCGCGCGATGGGCCCGCGATAAAAATAGTCCGACACATGACGCAAGCCCGTCAATCGGTCACCGCCGGCCGCTTGTTCGGCTTCGAGCAATCGTTCCATCAAGCGGAGAAAGCTCTGATGATGCCGCACCATGGCTTCACTCCCCGCAGCGTTGTTGTTCCGCCGCGCGCCACCTTCCGCATCGCTCGTCGCAGGGAGCGTGGCTCGTTGCCTCAACACCGCCAACATCGGTTGCGCGCATTCGGAAAACGTTTGCGTGCCGTAGCGTTCCAGCGCGGTCAAGCAAGCGTCCAGGAAGGCTGGAACCACGATATTGGCAATGTCGTCTCGACCTTGGATCTTCCTGGCGCGGTGCTCACGAAACCATTCCGGTGTCGCCAATCGCGGAGCCGCCCCTAAGCCGACGATCACTTCGACGACGTTGCGTTTGGCATCGTAAACAATGATCGGCACTTCGCTGCCAAAACAAAACAAGCGATTCTCGACGACCGACTGCACCAACATGCTGGTCACGGCGGCATCAACCGCATTGCCGCCTTGCTGCAGCATGGCCAACCCGGCGTCCCGCGATTCGCGACTGCCGGTCGCGATGGCGCCCTGCTGACCGCCCGCCAAGTCTCGCGCCGCGCGAGTCGGTTCTCCCGCCGGGTCTTGACCAAATATGCGAACGGAAAATGAGGGAAGCAGCAAGCAACACAACAGGCCCATGGTCGGCCACAGGCGTTTTGGAAGTTTTGGGCGTAGAATCGACTGCGATGGGCTCATGACAGGGCTCCGGAAACCAGGAACAAAGGACCCCGTTAGCTTAACATGGCGACACCAGCGAATATACTACTCCCAAACCATCTCCCAAACCGCGAAGAAAAGGGCTGTCGCTTCATGACCAACAAAGATCCGGGGTCCTCGACGGGCTCGTTGAACGACCCGAATTTGCCCGCAGAATATCGCCGAAATTTTGACCTGCTCAAGAAGCTGGATGAACCGATTCCGCATACGCAAGTGACCGTCCGTTACCGCCTAGGGATTGTGGTGGTTTCGGTCTTGATGGTCCTGTTGCCCCTGCTGTATTTGGCGATCATTGGTTTGGTGGCTTACGGGATCTACTATCACGCGATCCACCATGTCGACATGATTGGGGCTGCCCGAGGGCGCGGCGTGATCTTTATGGTCTTGGCGTATGCAACTCCGATCATCGCGGGCGTCACTGTCGTGTTGTTCATGCTCAAGCCATTGTTTGCCAAGACAGAAGAACGGGAAACAGGGCTGGTGCTCAACCCGACCGCCGAACCGCTGCTGTTCGAATTTGTCGCGCGGATTTGTCGCGCGGTTCGGGCGCCGATGCCACGGGAGATTGTCTTGGATAGTTCGCCGAACGCCTCCGCCAGTTTTCGTCGCGGCGTTTGGAGCATGTTCTCGAACGATTTGCGATTGACGATTGGAGCCCCTTTGGCTGCCGGTCTCACGACGCAAGAGTTTGCGGGTGTGCTGGCTCACGAATTTGGACACTTCGCGCAAGGCGCCGGCATGCGGCTCTCGTATTTGATCCGCACCATCAGTCATTGGTTGACCTGCGCTGTTTATCAACGGGATCGGTGGGACGATTGGCTGGTCCGCTCTAGCCAAGGTGATCTGCAATTCACGTGGGTGGTTTATATCACACGTGGCTTGGTTTGGCTCACACGGCGTGTCTTGTGGGTTCTGATGTATTTGGGACACTTGGTCAGCAGCTATCTCTTGCGACAAATGGAGTTCGACGCGGATCGTTATGGAACGCACGTCTCGGGCAGCGACTGTTTCGCAAAAACCAGCGAACGATTGCCTCAGCTGGGCTTTGCTCACGAAATGGCGATGCACGATCTAAGCGACTTTTATCGCGAGGGCCGCCTGGGGAACGATTTGGCCAAGCTGATTCAGTTGAACGTCAACAAGATGGATCGGTCCCTCCTCGCCCAGATTCACGAAGCGACCTTTGCGACAAAAACAGGTCGGTTCGACACTCACCCCAGCCTATCCGAGCGAGTCGCCAGCGCCCGTCGCATGAATTCCCGCGGAACGTTTCATGATGCTCGTCCGGCCACAGTCTTGTTTCAAGATTTTCACAAAACATCGCAGCACGCGACCGTGGAGTTCTACCGGGAAATCTTTGGAGAACAGTTTGATCTGAAGTTGGTCCACGACGTCAACGAATTGGTCGAAAAACAAAAGGTCGCCAACTTGGCGTTTGAATCGCTCAACCGTGTCACTCAAGGCAGCTATAGCTTTCGACGCCCTTTGAATTTGGGGAGTCGCGAAAACACGGATGCGTTGTCACCGGCTCAGGCCGCGCCAGAGCTGAAACAACTCCGCGCCAACATCGAACGATCCGCAGTCATTTATCAAGGTTTGGTCGATGAGTGGAGCGAAACGGAAGACGCCAGAATCCTCGTGGCCCAGTCCAGTACGTTGCAACGAGCGGGCTTCAAGGTTCCGAAGAACTTATTTCGTCCCCCGTTGGTCAATCAGCAGCAATGTGATGCCCTTTGGGACTCGACCAATCTGACTCGCGCTCATTTGGACCCCCAAATGCGGACCTATGAGGAATCACTGGCCAAGCGAATCAACTTGACGTTGAGCATTCTGGCACACGCTGGTGAGGAAGATTTTCCCGGTCAAGAACTTCTCGAGGGAATCGCCGACCGCATGTGTCGCAGCTACACGGCGATGCGGGAACAAGTGGAATCAGTCCTCTCCATTCGCGAGCGATTCGTCGCCCTGTCGGCTCTATTGGAAAGCGGCTCTGGGGCTGGGCAAAGCCCACCCGCCTTCCCGCATACTCTGCGGCGAGTGCTGGAAGAAACTGCGAACCTGCTGGCTCAGCTGCGGGCGGCCTTGGCAGATCGTCCTTATCCGTTTGATCATGCCAAAGCGAATCTAACGATCGGGGAATTCTTGATCGAACAATCGCCCTCCGCCGAAGATGTCGGCAGCGTCGCAGGAACGATCGAGAATTTATTGGACCAGTTCCCGCGTTTGTATGCCCGAATCTTCGGGCAGATCTGTTGGGTGTGCGAACAAGTCGAAACATGGTTGGACCTGCCCTTGGCTTCGGAACCCGTTCGCGAATCGTCTTGAAAGGAACCGCAAATGCTTGTCGAAAATTCGAGAACTAATAACAGTATCGCTTTAGCAAGCGCTGGTGTACCGGCTTCAGCCGGCGGGAGGTTTGAAAACGCTTTCTTCAGCTACCCTCCGGCTAAAGCCGGTACACCAGCGCTCGCTAAATTGCCTTTATGCCGGCAGAACTGGTGCACTACTTGCCGAGTTAAAAGAAGCCCCGGAGTTGGTTGAGCAACTGAAAACAATCATCGAGAAACACCGCTGATCGCCGAGCATCTCGCGCCCGATCGCTTCCATTCCGATCCGCCGGGCCCCATTCGGGCATCGCTCTCAGTGTCATTCGTCTGACAAAGCCCCCGTCCTTCGCTACAATCACCGGGTCGCAGGGGGTTTCGACCCGCACCATTCCGGCAGTCCGACTCGCGTATCCCCTCCATTCCTCCCAGTGGGCCAAACGAACCAACCCAACATGCCGAAAAAGAAATCGTCCTCGCCGTTACAAATGAGCCTGTTTGGGATCGATCAATTTGATGCCCCACCCGATCCAGCGCCCAAGACAACATCGGCTCAAGTTGGGGCCCCAATCACGACAGCAACGGGGGCGAACTCGGACAATACTCGAGTCATGGAAGTGGCCGATCCAACCGCAGGATCGACAAGCGATGCAGCGACTCTCTTGACAACTCCGGCTGGAAAACTGGTCGTGGTCATCGATTCGATGGGCGTTTTATACCAAGTCTTTCATGCCATGCCGGAGATGAGTTCGCCCAGCGGCCAACCCGTCGGCGCGGTCCATGGTTTCCTCCGCGATATTTTGGATTTACTGGACAAGTTGCAGCCCGATTTCCTAGCCTGCGCTTTTGACAAAGGCAGCATCACGTTTCGCAACGAAATCTATCCGGAATACAAAGCCCATCGCGATCCGATGCCAGACGATCTGCGCCCGCAGATTGGTTACGTTCAAACGCTGCTGCAAGCGATGAACATTCCCATATTGGAGCTGAACAACTACGAAGCCGACGACATCATGGCCACCGTCGCGGCACAGACGGAAGCGGCGGGTGGGCGTTGCTTGTTGGTCACCAGCGACAAGGACTGCCGGCAATTGATTTCGTCTCAAGTGCAAATCTATCATTCCCGGAAAGCGGCCATCTACAATGAGAAGGATCTCATGGTCGATTGGGGGATTCGACCCGATCAAGTCGTCGATTTTCAAACTTTGGTCGGTGATCCTACGGACAATGTGCCGGGGGTTCCGTTGATCGGTCCCAAGATGGCTCAACAGTTGCTGAACCAATTTGAGAACTTGGACGGCGTCTACGCCAATGCAGAGTCGATCTCGGGTCAAAAGCGGAAAGAGAATTTGCTGAACTCCCGCGAGCTAGTAAAAATGAGTCGTCGACTGGTGGAATTGGATCGCAACACTCCGATCGCGCTGGATTGGTCACGGTTGCAAGTGGGTGGCGCCGATTTGGCTCAAGCAGTGGCGTTGTGCGAAGGCTTTGGTTTTCGACAACTGACGGCCCGTGTTCGGCGCCTGGCAAGCAGTCCCGTGGCGAACAATAAGATACCACGAGATCAATTCCAAGATTCGGCGGTGCGGGAAACCTTAGAGGGGCAAGGTGTCAACACGAAGTCGCCTGAGCCCATCGTGAACCAAAGTCACGTCGCGTTGGATTATCGCTTGATCGACTCGGTCGGCAAGTTGCACGAATTGGTCGGTCAGTTGCGTCGTTGTCGGAAAATCAGCTTCGATACAGAGACCACATCCACTCAGCCCCGAGCGGCTCGGCTCGTGGGTCTCTCTTTTGCGTGGGCGCCAGGTGCGGCGGCTTACATTCCAATTCTCGCGCCGCCCGGCGAAGCTCAGTTGGATTGGGAAGCGACCGTCCGGCCAGCCTTGCAACCATTGTTCGACGATGGCGAGATTCTCAAGATCGGCCAAAACGTCAAATACGATTGGTCGGTATTGCAGAATCACGGCGTGACGGTCCAAGGTACGATCTTTGACACGATGGTCGCAGACTATCTCCTGCAACCAGGACGAAACACGCACGGACTGGAAGATCTGGCGGATCGATACCTAGGGCTCAAGGCCACCAGTATCAAAGAGTTGATCGGCAGCGGCAAGAACGAAACGACCATGGACACGGTGCCCTTGTTCAAGATTGTTCCGTACGCTTGCCAAGATGCCGACTTTGCCTTTCGCTTGGAGGAATTGCTGCGCGCGGAATTGATCGCTACGAAATTGGACGAGTTGTTTTTTCAAGTCGAAATGCCGCTGGTCCGAGTTCTTGCCGAAATGGAACTGCGCGGCATAAAAATCGATTCGCAACAGTTGGCCGAATTTAGCCAACGACTGGCGGAACGATTGGAAGGATTGGAAGAAGAGATCCAACGGAAAGCGGGCCGCAAGATCAACATCGATTCGCCGAAGCAGTTGGCCCAGTTGTTGTTCGAAGAACTCAAGTTGCCGGTCATCAAGCGCACCGCGTCCGGCCCCAGTACCGATCGAGAAGTTTTGGAACAATTGGCCGAGCGACATGAACTGCCGGCCCTGATCATCAAATACCGTGAAGCGGCGAAGCTGAAAAGTACGTACGCCGATGCGTTGCCGCAGATGGTGTTGCCGCAAACGGGCCGTGTGCACACGTCATTCATGCAAGATGTGGCTGCAACCGGCCGCTTGAGCAGCAAGGACCCCAACTTGCAGAATATCCCGGTGCGAACGGAAGAAGGGCGTCAAATTCGGCGCGCGTTTATTCCTGGCTACCCGGATTGGTCGTTGCTGATGGCGGACTATTCGCAGATCGAGCTTCGCATGTTGGCCCATTTTTGTCGCGATGAAAATCTTTGCCAGTCCTTTCACGATCAAATGGATATTCACTCGAGTGTCGCGGCTGAAGTCTTTCAGGTGCCCATCGCCGAGGTCTCCAAAGACCAACGACGTCGCGCCAAGGCCATCAACTTCGGCATCATCTACGGTCAAAGCGCGTTTGGTTTGGCCAAGGAATTGGACATCAGTCGCGAAGATGCAAGTACCTTTATCGAGGCTTACTTTGGGCGCTACCCCCGGGTTTTGGACTTCATGGAGTGGACCTTGAAACAAGCTCGTGAACGCGGATACGTGCAAACGATCTTGGGGCGGCGACGACCCGTCGAGGGCGTTCGACCCCACAGCAATTACAAGTCTCGCAACATGCCCGAGCGAATTGCGATCAACACCGTCATTCAGGGTTCGGCGGCAGATTTGATCAAGTTGGCGATGCTGCGAGTGGCCGGAAGTCTCCGTGATTCGGGGTTGCAGGCTCAGTTGTTGTTGCAGATCCACGACGAATTGGTGTTCGAAACACCCGTTGAAGAAATCGATTCGTTGGCTCGTTTGGTGAGCGAAGAAATGAATCGCGCGTATCAAATCAGCGTGCCGTTGCAGGTCGACGTGGAAGTTGGCAAGAACTGGGATCAGTGTCAGGCCTGGGAAGAATAAGACCATTCACACACGAACGAGCCGCAGGGCGTTCGCGGTTGTAAAAGGAAACGAAGCATGTCGGCGTGGTATGAAGTGGAGAATATTGGGGAAGTTGCGACACCGGCGTTATTGTTGTTTCCGGCTCGGATTCGCACAAATCTTCAACACATGGTCGCGCGAGCCGGCGAGGTGTCGCGACTTCGACCACATGTAAAAACTCACAAGTTGCCGCAAATTGTCCAGATGAAGCGCGCACTTGGCATCGACAAGTTCAAAACAGCGACCTTGGTGGAGACGTTGATGGTGGCCCAAGCCGGCGGACGGGATATTTTGTGGGCCTATCAGCCAGTGGGACCGAACGTCGGTCATTTTGCAGATCTAGTCCGACGTTTCCCCGAAGTACGTTTCGCAACCTTGCTGGATGATCGAAACAGCGCGGAACAATTGTCTGCGGCCGCCGTTCGAGCAGGAATCACCATCGAAATCTATTTGGACTTGAATGTCGGGATGAATCGCAGTGGCATGTGCCTGGGTCCGGCGGCAGTAGAACTATATCGCACCGTGGCGATGATGCCGCGCCTGCGAGCCGTCGGGCTGCATGCGTACGATGGTCACGTGCGCGCGGCAGACCTGGGTGAACGTCGGCGACAGTGGCGGGTCGTTGTTGAACAAACGCTGGGGCTGGCGAGACAGATCACAACGGCCGGTTTGCCAGCTCCGCGGATCGTCGCAGGTGGCTCGTCCACGTCGTGGCTATGGCTGGAAGTGCCCGAAGTTGAAGTGGGTGCCGGGACCATGGCGTTGTGGGATTTCGGCCAAACGCAAACTTGTCCTGAATCAGAAATGGTTCACGCTGCGGTTCTGACCGCGCGAGTGATCAGTCGGCCTCAACCGGACTTGTTGTGTTTGGACTTGGGGCACAAGGCGGTGGCCGCCGAGATGCCGCAACCGCGCGTGCATTGGTTTGGGCTGGAGGATGCTCAACCCGTTTTGCAAAGCGAAGAGCATTTGGTGCTCCGTACCGAGCGCGCTGACGCCTATCCTGTAGGGCACGTCTGCTATGGTTTGCCGTATCATATTTGCCCGACGACCGCGCTGTATGACGAGGTTTGGTGCATCGAAAATGGTCGGGCCATCGGGCGCTGGCCCGTCGTGGCCCGCGGGCGACAACTGCCTAGTTTCACGAGTTGATCCGTTTCGGCAACGTAGCGGTCTGTTTCGAGCCCTATTGGCGTTCCAGACCGGGGACCAACTCATTGGCGGGTTTGATGCTGATGCGAGCTGAGGCGGAATCCGCTAACCACTGCTTCCAAAGAGTGATCGCGCTTCGATTTCGATCGGTGCTTGCGGTCGGATCGTAGCCATAAGTTTCTTTCGTCAATAGACCGAGCGAATGGATCGCCAGGACTCGGCGGGCGACTTGGGCGTGTTCCAGGTCCGTGATCAACTCACTGACTTGGCTCATCTTAACGGTTCGTGGGTCGATGCCTACAAATCGTGTATCGATCGGCGAATTAAATCCGAACCGTCGCGCGGCAGTCGACAATTGGCTGCTGGCCGCTGGATCGCTTTGCAGACAGGATGCAACCGCTTGCATGTGAACATCCCAGTAGCTTTTGAGTTTGGGATCATTGAGCACCGTAAACGCTGGTTCAAGTTGGCCGAGTCCATAGCACCACATGGCCGCCAATGATCGTTGATCTGGCGTGATCTGTTGAGAGTGGACATGATTTCCGTTGGCGATGCTAGTCAATTCGTCCATACCTTCAGAGCTTTGAACCAAGCTGCTGATAGCGGTCACGTCGGGGTTGACTTGACCATTCTTGAGTTCTTGGATCGTCGCAGCGATGCCCGCAGGCAATTCCCCATCGAAGCTTTCTTGTTGACCGTCGGGTTTGACCGCCATCCACCTGTTGGGAAACAGAATCACTTCCTTGTCCTGATGTTCGATCATGACTCGGCCGTTCAATCCAAGGCAGCCCAGGTAGTGACGCGTCGCCGTGTTGGCAGCGACGAGTCCTTGCGGCAAGAATGGTCGAATTTCGAAAATGATCTCGGCGTCGGGCGTGAGCGCCGTGACAAACAATTTGCCTTTGGGAGTTAGAATCTCCAACGTTTCATCTTGGCTCGTGCATTGCAACAACAGAAAGCATCGTTGGACGGACAATTGCGGCAAGCCTTGATTTTCTTGCAATCGATAACGAGAGATTCCGGAAAACTTGAAGTTCCACGCCTTGCCGCGCGGGCTGCGAACTTGCAGTTCACTACGGCCGCCGGGGAGCACCAAGATCCAATCATCTTGCGACTCGCCTGCGGGTGCTTCCATCACAACCGTTCCAATTTGTTGGCCCCATTCGAGTGGTGACAAGTTGGAAGAAGTCGTTGAGTTGGTGGCGGTCGGAGCGGGAACCAATGGTGTCGACGTATCGGGTGTCGATGCACCGAATGTCGGGGCAAGCGGCGCCGGGGCAAGCGGCGCCGGGGCGATTGACGGCAAGGCTCCTGTACCAGCGGGGTTGAGGCTCTTTGGAGCCGGCACCAACGGATTATTGGCAATCGCTGAACTTGGGCTAGGCGTGATGATC
The DNA here is from genome assembly GCA_030681235.1 of Pirellulaceae bacterium. Taxonomy (GTDB): domain Bacteria; phylum Planctomycetota; class Planctomycetia; order Pirellulales; family Pirellulaceae; genus M30B19. The sequence goes on from JAUXWY010000270.1 coordinate 14,600, forward strand.
GCCGGATCGATCGATGGTGCGACGAGGTCACCTTCCTCTTCGACCGGTGGCAAGGCCGAAATGATCGGCGGTGAATCAGGCACGTTGGTTGGTTTCAATTCCGCTAATGGGAAGGCCTCCAAACTTCCGGGACTATTGGGTGGCAACGTTGGTGTTGATTCCGCAGAACGGTTGGCCGTTTCAGGCGTCGATAGGTCGGTCGCCAAAAGATCGGGTTCCGCAAAGCTTGGAATCAGGTTCGGTTCGACGACCGTCGGAGTCTTAGGCAGCTCCAAGACCGGGTCGGGCAGAGTTGGAATCGAGAGCGCCGCCTCCGTCGACCGATCGGTTGGCGCGATGTTGCTTGGCGTGGACCGTCCGGAACTTCCAATCGAGACGGGTGGCAGCGTCGGACCACTCGACAAGTGAATTGGCGGAATGACGGCCGAAGGTGCCCGCTGCACGACGTTGGCTTCGTCGAATGAACCGGCTGATGGCAGTGGCGGGAGTTGGAATTGTGCTGTTGGAGCATTTGATGAAGGTTGGGTCACGTTGTGCTTGCTTGCCGCGTCGACCTTGGATTGGTTTTGTGCCATGCCAGCCATCGGAGCTGGATTTTGTTGACTCCACCAAAGGAAGCCAAACCCGACCAACACCAACAACGCGAGAATCCAACCGCCCTGCCCTGATTCTTCCGGAGCCGCCGACCCCGTCGCGACAGTTGCCATCTTGGCGGACTGAACGTCTGGCTTGCCGGGAGCCGGTTGGGTTGCTGCGGTCGTCGACCCCAAGGCGTGGCGGATCGTGGATTGCAGCGACCCGCCTGTTCCCGCGTTGGTCGTGGGTACCTTGTTGGAGTTGACAGCCACGATCGAATCGACTGGCATGTCGAGTTCACGAACCTGCAGCAACTGGGCCGCTGCTTGAATCGCGTCTCGGCCAACCGTCCGCGGCGATTGGGTTGCCTCATCGATTGCGGGCATGTCGGCCCAAGATCCTGCGAACTGGTAGATACGTTGACGCAGCTCGTCACTGATATAAGTCGGTTGATCGATCCAGTCTGTGAGGATCTGATGCAAGGCCGCGATTTCGCTGAGGGCTGCGTCGTTCTTCAAACAAGTCTGTTCGAATTTCTTAGTGACGTCGAACTCTGATGTGCCGTCCAAGTACTCGGCAACCTGATTGGCTTGCAGGACTCCGGCGGTTTCCACAGCGGGACTAGCCATTCGCGGTTGGGCCAACAAAGTTCGAATGCGATGAACCAATTCCTGCGCGGCGGGGTTCTGGTCCAAGGCACTTTGAATCGGTTCGTGTTCTTCCGTCGGCAACGGAGCGTTGTCGAGGTACGCCAATAAAGTTCGCAGGGTAAAACTCATGACACAAAGCTCCGAGGCGCGAGGTAGGCGGCCATCCGACCGCCAAAATTTTCTGAACCAAAGAAATGGTTCTGCTTAGATTAGTGGGGAGCTTCGCTAAAATTCGTACATCCTGGCTCGGGATTTTCCGCAAAAGATCGCAGATTCGGCCGTGCGTCGCTAGCAAATTTGAAACTTGAACCGCTCGAATCAATCGTCCAGGGGTTTGGACTTCGTTTCCGGCGCCAACCAAATCACGAACACGCCGATGAAATAGACCGATGCCATCGCGGTACAAGCTGCTGGATATCCGCCGTCGAACGATTGCATGATCGCACTGGTTTGCAGGGCACCGATGGCCGCCAAGATTCGGCCAAAGTTAAAGCTGAAACCTTGTCCTGTCGCTCGCACGCGAGTGGGAAACAACTCGGGCAGGTACAACGGCAACCATCCATAAAAGGCGGCAGTGACTCCGCCCATACAACCGACGGTCACTAAGAACCTTGCGTTGAATTCCGTATTCGTTTGGTAAAACAACCACACCGTGGCGAAGGAACCGAGACACAAGATGACGTAGGAGATGCGACGACCCGCCCAAGCTCCCAAGGCCGCGCCGGCAAATCCTCCGGCCACAGCCCCCAAAGCCGAAACCAACTGGGTATACGCTTTGGCGGACGGTTGTCCAACGGCCAACTGATCGGCCCACATCGTCGCCCATTGCACGGACGCCCAAGTTCCCAGCAACGGAATCCCGCTGACCATGGCCCCGATCAACATGCGACGAATAATGACGTTCGGAGCCGCTGATGACGAAGCCTGCCATGTGTCGGCCGAGCGCAACATGTACTGAAAGACCGGATACAAGTATCCGGCCGCGACCAAAATCAAACCACAACCGGTGCCCAGCAATCGCCACTGCAAAGGCAGGTCGAAACTCCACAAACCGATGATCCCGAAGCAACAGACAACCCCGAACAGCACACCAATCAAGTCTTGAGTTCGCCAACCAGCGGTGGAACCTGATTTGTGCTCCTGCTCCCAACGCTGTGATTCCGGCACGAACAATCGCACGAACAGGGTCAAGAACGCCGGCAGAACACCGCACAACATCAGGGCCCGCCATTGGACCCATGATTCTGACAGCCCCCAGCTCTCCAACGTCTGCCTCATCGCATCCAGCGATAGACTGAGGGTGGCGACCAGTGCATACCCAAGATTGGCGGCGGCTCCAATCAGACCCGCCAACAGCGCGCGAGACCGTCCGCCCCAGACTTCCATCACCAAAGCGACACCCAACGACCATTCACCGCCCATCCCCAGAGCCGCGACGAAACGGACCGCCACCATCTGCCAAGGAGCATCCGCAAAGGCTCCCAAGCCGCTAAACACTGCATAGGTCAAAATGCTCAGCGACATCGCGCGGACTCGTCCGATGCGATCGCCTAGCCAACCAAACAAGACACCTCCGGCGGCCGCTCCAACCAGAAAACCAGCTATCGTGATCGAGTTCCATAACCCGACCAGAACTTCTGCGGACTCGGCTTCCATCCCCGCGAGCGACGTGGACAGCAATTCTCGCAGGGCCGGCCGCGCAATGACTGGAAACAATCCCATTTCAAAGCCGTCGAACAACCAGCCCAACAACGCGGCGATCAAAGCCAGTGTCTTGCTACGAGTCGAAACGAAATCGCGGTTGTCTTCGTGACTGGTCATCGGGCGGTGCTTCCTGTGGCCGAGCAAACACTCACCAGAAAACCGGGCGAGCCTTCAAGGCGATGTTACCTGAAAACTCACCCGCCGACAACAAACTATTCCTTCGGTTTATTCTTCAGTTCAAAAAACAGGAAATGCAAACCGGTGGCATCGTCGGTCATGATCGCGCCGCTAGTGCGGAAATAATCGCTCATCTCTTCTAACGGCGGCAGTTGATTCCGCGAGTAAGCGTCCACCAATCGCGACAGGAACGGTTGTTCTTGAACGGCCTCTTGCATCGTTTCGACCATCTGTTTATCCGTGATGGCATTCCAAAGTGACGACATTTGGTTGATCGGTTGACTGAACAAGATACCTGCGGGTTGTTTCCCCCCCAGTAAAAACTCGGCATGCTTGCGAAGTTCGGAATAAGTTTTCGACTCGTTCAGACTAGCGGTCTTGCCTTGTAGAGAATCAACCAAATGTTCCATCAATTGAGTGCTGTCGGTGATAACGAACTGATTATCCAAGAAGCCAAATGATGGGACAGGTGAACGAGTGAATCGTTGTTCAAAATCGAGCCCACGCTGTTGTCGTCGCCGCGTCACGTCATCGAGATCACCGGATTCGAGTTGGGAGCGTCTCCTTTCACGCGAACTTGACATACCCCGTCGCGCCACGTCGGCCACCCAATATTTTTGGCCATTCCGATTGACGATTGAAAAGTACTCGTCGGCGTCCGAGGGTGCGTCTTCCTGAATCCGGTCCATCAAGATCTCCAGAGTTTCCTGGAACTTCTCGGGGTCGTTCACTTCGATGAGGTAACCATTGCTGGCTCCGTTGAAGGCCGTTGATTCCTTGTCACTCCAATTCGTGATCATCACGGTCCCGGTCAAGAGATCGATCAAGTCGGTCTTGATATCGAAGCCAATTTCTTCACTACCTCGCTTGACGATTTCTTCAAAGCTGCCTTCGCCGTTGAAGGAATTGTAAATCGATTCGATCCCCGAATAGAGACGCGGTACGTCAAAACTGGTCGCCATAAAGACGCCCGAATCTTCGGGAATCGACAGCGGCAATTCAAAAGCGCCCGAGCGGAAACTAATAGCTTTCAAAAGCCCTTCTCGCGGGCTAGACATGAGCAAATGCATGTGACTCAACGAAGTGAAATCTTTATCGCCAGGCAACACCGCTCCGCCGACGGCCAACAATCCATCGAGCCCTAAGACTGGCAGGAAGCCAATCGCAATGGCGGCGAACGGTTCGCCACGAGTCGCCGCTTTGAATACTTCGATCGGATCAACAAAGAAGGTCACCATCGGCGGATGGTCCTTGTCGACTCGGCATTGCCCCATGATCGTGCGGTATTTTCGATTTTCAAAAAAAGTCCGAGTCTTTTCGAGCGGTTTGCCTTTGAGATTGGCAATCATTTCAGCACACAGGTCGCGATTGGTCGCAAAGTACAAAGTGTCTTGTTGACGGAAGTAGAATAGGTCGCGGTCCGCACCCGTGCGAATAATGTTGATTTCGATTTCGTCCTCGGTATCCGATTCAACCGGACGACCTTCCTCGTCCAAGCGACGTTTGGCCACGTCAAACAATCGATCGACGGTGTCGCTCTCTGGTTTGACGTCCAGGATCATGACGCCTTCCATCGGCTGCCGACGTTTGGCAACCACGGCGATACACATTTCGCCTACAAACAAGTCTTGAAACTGATCGAGTTCCAAGTCATCCAATTCCCCTTTGACTTGCGCGTCGTACTCCGTTTGAACTTCCTTGTAGAGATCGCCCCACAGGTTCGACAGACGCTCGTCTGCCATCATTTGATCGAGCCCATTCTGACGAGCAAGTTCCACCATTTCAGGAATCGATCGAATCCGGAAATACACAATGGTCTCTTCGGGCAGAATCCGATTGCAAGAAGGCCGAGTCGGAAGTTGATCTTCCTCTTGGGCCAATATTGGAGGGGTCCAAGCCAGGGTTAGGACAAGGAGCCCCAACAATGTCCAGTTCAAACGGGCGGTTGGCCGACATTCAACTCGCATGAATCACTCCAAAAAAACAAAAACGCTTGGTCGCCCCACATCTTGCCTGTTTACCCCGTGCAGCATGCCCAAGTTTCGCAGATTCTGAGTATTTTTGTGACTGGCCCAACCGAACTCGCGGATACGTTAAGCTAGGCGAGACAGCCAGACTTTGCACGATATGCTTGATTTGAGCAGATCGAAAGGAAGTTGGATTTGTCTGAACCTAACGATCGATCCAAGAAAATATAGTCGAAGAACGAAACTTGCGCCGTCCGAATGGGGTTTCATTCCCGGTTCGACGACGGCCCCAGCGGCTTATTTTAGGAGTATTGCAAATGATTAAGACGCGATTGATTGCATTTATTTTGATGGCCGCGGTCGCGTTAGCCAGTCTTCCAGCAGTTTCATTCGGCCAAGGTACGGGTGGTGGCGGCACGGGTGGTGGCGGCACGGGCGGTGGCGGAACGGGCGGTGGCGGAACGGGTGGTGGCGGAACGGGTGGTGGCGGAACAGGTGGAGGAGGTGGCGGGCAAGCACCCGGAAACGACTTCAACCAACAAAGTTTAGGAATTAGAGGGTCAGATTTCGAGTTCGACGAGATCCGGGCTCCTCGATTTGCCGGCGCAACACGCGCGACTTCGATTCATCCGTTTACGCGGGTTGGCAACAGCGAAGCCGTGGTCATCCAAGGGAATGCGGATTCCGCAGCCGGTGGCCAACCCGCCCGGACTCAGAATGTTCAAGGTGCGGGCAACGTCGGCGGCATGAACCAATTCAATTCTCCGTTTGGAGCATTCGGAGGGTTCAATCAGTTTGGATTTGGTGGCATGGGTGGTAGTCAACCGGCAACTCCTATCCGCAGCACGCTGTCTTTCAATACGGCTGCAACTTCCTACTTGACGGCTCCGACAACCCAGTCGCTGCAAACTCCAGTGCCGAGTCAGGCTTTGACTGCGCGAGTTCGCTCGATTCCGACTCTGCAAAACTCGAATGTGTCGGTCACTTTGACGAACCGAACCGCGCTCGTTTCCGGAATTGTGACCTCCGAAGAGGAGAAACAGCGAATTGGCCGCTTGCTCAAATTCGAGCCCGGTGTCTCGCAAGTGGACAATCGTTTGGAAGTTCGAGAGTAGGACGCCGTAGCGAACGTGCGCTCTGCGTCAACGAAAAAACCTCGCGTGTTTCACGCGAGGTTTTCTATTTTCTGAAATGTGATTCAGCGATCCGACCAGAACTAGCCCAACCAGTGCTAGTTCGCTGTGGCGGCGGTTTCCGGGATCACGTTGATGCGACGGCCATCGCGATCAAACATGATTTTGCCAGTGACCAAAGCGTATAAGGTGTAATCATTGCCCTGACCGACGTTCTTGCCAGGATGAAAACGGTTGCCAACCTGGCGAACCAAGATGTTCCCGGGGCCGACCAATTCACCACCAAACCGCTTCACACCGCGGCGTTGAGGGTTCGAGTCACGACCGTTGCGGGTTGAGCCTTGTCCCTTTTTATGTGCCATTTGAGGATTCTCTCTTGAGTAAAACGATGGACTCCCGCCCGACAACGGTGGGGCTTAGTGAATATAGCGAAAATCCCAGAAGTGATCAAGAGGCCCGACAAATTCGAACTTTTCGCCATTGAATTGCCACGTCAGCGGTTGGAGGCCAATGGTCCATGTCTGCCCGTTAGCACCTGTCACCAACCACCGGGAACCTGGGGCCGTTGTGGCAACCGTAAGATCGTCGGCTCCGGCAGAATCAATTTTCGCCAAGAAGGCTGCCACCGCTTCCGGTACGGTTCCGTTGTCCAATTCCTGCGCGACGGCCGAGGCCTTGGTTTCCACGTTGAAGTTGGCCTCGACATAGCCCAAACGGGTCGGGGCTCCAGTTTGCGACTGCATTCGATCGATCACCAACTCGGGCCCCGGCAGTTGATACTTTTGGACCAATTGTCGTTGTCGATCCGGATTCTCATCTTCGAACGCGATGCCCAAGCGAAAGCGGGACGATTCCAGATCGGAATCACCGGGTCGCCAAAAGTTGATCTGCAGCGTCTTGACTTCAGGTTTGGCGGATTCATCGAATTTTTCGCTGCGAAATGCATTGGAAAGACCTTGAACCGCGACCGAAGCAAAATTAATTCGCGGGTCAACATCCAACCATGTCGCGACGCCCCAAAATTCTTGGGATGCGTCGCTTGCCGCCAAGTCTTCACGAGCCATTTCAACATTGTCACGCAAACGACCGGTCATCTTCTCAGCAGCCGCGATTTGAGGGATGGCGGAGGGAAGAACCCGATCGCGATAGCCCCGGCGGACGTAGTCCCCATTCAAATCTTCGACCCACCCATCGAGTTGAAACGCCGGGAAAAATCGGCCGGGCAGGATACTCGGGTCCAAATCAGCCAAACGTGTCGCTGAGTTCGGGGTCACTTCGCCGTTCGCATCATTGGCCGGAAAACTTAGATGTTGGTCCAAATTCCGTACTCGGTAGACCATATACCACACACCAGCCGATTGAGAATTGCCATCGGGCAGGGGCAGTTTCACTTCCAAGTAACGCAGTTCTTTGAAGGCAAACTCCAATTGCCAAATGTCTCGATACCGAGTCACTCCAGTGGTTTGACCAGCCAACGTTGCGGCATCAGGAACGTGCTTGGGGCTATAATTCTTCGGAGTCAAACCGGGGAATTCACGTGGATAAACGACACCTTCGTTAATGTCGATATTGGGGGCGACGACCGTGAGAACTCCGTCTGCCAAGGTCTGGGCTCCACCGGCGGACGCCAGTTCCTGGGCAGACGCTCTGCTCAAGCCACCCACCTCCAGCGATTCTCCGAGTTGAAAGAGGATCATACCTGCAATCATCGGAATCAAAACTTCACATTTTCGCAGCATGGAAATCGACCAAGGTACATGTGGAGAAAAGAGGCGCCAGCAGCAGGCGCTGCCCGGAAACACCACCGCTATCCGAGACATCATAGTTGAGTTCGGGCCGCGGTTGTAGACTGAACCAACCACTTTCCCGGCAAAATGTTATTCGGACGCGGGATGAACCGGGCTCGCCTTGGAGGATGCTTTACCGCCATAATTAAGCGGCGAGGCTCCCGTTTGCGACGGTTTTTCGATTTGAGAGAGGGTGTCCGGCTGGACAAGCCAGTGTGTCACTTGCGATGGAAGGTGTCGATGTTTCTTTCAACGGCGGAGAAAAACGCGGTTTTGCTAACGATGGCCGACCTACTCCTCGGCCGGAGCGAGTCCATTTTGGAGGCCAACGCGGCTGACGTGGCGGCGGCGTCAGGCCATCCTGACCGGGCTTTGTTCGACCGCTTGCACGTCGATCGCAACAAATTGAACGGAATGGCTCGAGCATTACAGGCGGTGGCGACCCAACCCGACCCCGTCGGCCGAGTCCTGGAGCAAAAGACACTCCACAACGGTTTACAGCTTTTCAATCGCGCGGTTCCGTTTGGAACGATTTTGATCATTTACGAATCACGGCCGGACGTGACGATCGAGGCCGCGTCGATCGCCTTTAAGGCGGGTAGCCGGATCTTGCTAAAAGGCGGCCGCGAAGCCGCGCGGACCAACCAAGTCTTGTACGAGACATGGCAAGCGGCTCTGCAGAAACATGATTTGCCAGGCGATTGGGTCAAACTGCTCACGCTGGATCGTGTCCAAACCGAAGAATTCCTGGCCCACCCGCCCGAGCGGATCGATTTGATCGTTCCCCGCGGTGGATCGGGCTTGATCGCCATGGTCAAACGACACGCAACCTGCCCGGTCCTGATCAGCGGCCGAGGCAATAACTTCCTGTATGTCGAGGCAACGGCCGATTGGGAAATGGCGAGATCATTGATCCAGAATGCCAAACTCCAAAAGATCTCGGCTTGCAATGCGCTCGACAAAGTACTCTTGGACACGCGGTTGCCAGAACTGGTTCCGCGGACGGCTGCCCTATGCCGAGACTTGCATCGACAAGGAGTCTTGGTGTGGGTCGATCCCGAGTTAGCAGTCCGGTTGTCCGGAGTTGAAATCGCTGACTTGAATTCGGAGGAACCGGCGTGGCAAACGATCGATTCCCCCGAGCGTTGGGATGAGGAATTCTTGGACTACAAAATCCTTATCGGCCTCGCTGCCGACTTACCGTCAGCGATCCAGCAGATCAACCGGCACAGCGGTGGGCATTCCGCAACGATCGTGACAAGCGATGAATCGATGGCACAACCCTTCATGGAGCAAGTCGACTGCGCCGCGGTGTATCACAACGCGTCGACTCGATTTACCGACGGCGGCGAGTTGGGACTCGGAGCTGAACTAGCGATCAGCACGGAGAAATTGCATCATCGAGGGCCCATTGGCTTGGAGCAATTGGTCACGAACAAATACTACATTCACGGCACTGGGCAGATTCGGACATAAGGTCGAGTATGAGAATTGACAGCCTACCGATCTGGGAACGAATTGAAGCAGCGGGCTTGTTGGAGCCGGCTCAGATGTCGATCGTGCGCGCCGAAGTGGCCACTTGGAAGGATGCTGCCTTGAGGTCGCTCGGGACCGCAAATCCCGACCCAAATGTATTGACCGATACCCAAGCTCGTCTGGTCGATTGGTTGGTCAGCCATGAGTTGTTGACACCCTATCAAGGTCAAGTTTTGCTGTCCGGAAGAAACGCTCCATTGGAAATTGGGCCTTTGAAGTTGGTGGGGCACGTCAAGGATTGGGGACTGCCGCATCACTATTGGGTGGTCGAAAAACGCCGCGCCAACAATTCAGAAAGCTTTGGCCAAGCCGCATTGGGCGATCCTCAAGGAATGGCGTTGTTTGGCGAACGGCTGAACGCTTCGGACTGGGCGGCGATCCAACGAAGGGTGGAGCGTTTGGCCCAAGAAAAACACCTGAAATCGCCCCATTTGTTGGTACCGTGGGGCTCGGTGGTCGCGCCGCCCTACTGTGCGGTGTTGGCGCCGCCTTGTGTGTCACCGCCCAAAAGCTCCGAACCCGGATCGGCGACGGAGACCCGTGCGGCGGACGTTGTCTGGACGGCGCAATCGTTGGCGCATCGCTTGGCACCCGAACTCGCAAAATCCAACCCGGCTCCGTCGATGAAGCGCATCTTGCAGTGGGCCTTGGATCTCGCCACTGGATTGACCGAGTTGCACGAACGAGACTTGGCTTTGGGGTATTGGAATCCCACAAGCGTGATGATCACTGCCAACAAACGAGCGGTCCTCTGCTCGTTGCCTGGTGCGTTCCTACAAACTCCGTTTCTCGCGAGCACTCTCTTCGATGGAGCATCGCCGGCGGGTGATGCGAACTCCCTGCATCAAGCACTGGGTGAAGGAACGACGCCGAAGTCGACGTGGCTGCCACTCGATTTCCTACCGCCGGAGATTGTCGAACGGCTGGACCAATCCGAGGCGGCTCGAAGAGAAACGGCGATAAAGGAAGCGATCGGCGTAGTACGCGGTTGGGCGACTCCCGCGGCGGATTTGTATTGTTTGGGCAGCCTGTTGACATTATTGTTCTCGGAGCCATCAGCAACGGAGACCTTCGAGCAAAGGCTAGGGGCAAAACGACGCTGTGAATCAAGGGCTTTGCCCCCAACCGTTCCGGGGCCAATTCGTTTGCTGGTCGAGAAACTGATGTCTCCGAACCCGCTACTGCGCCCGGGAGCAACCGATGCGGTGCAAAGTCTTCGCGGCCTTTTGAAACAGAGCGTCGAGCCGTCGCAGGCTTTGTTTGTGGTTTCGCCAGAGGCCAATCAACTTCGGAAAACGTGCCGAGAGTGGCCGGGCACCCGCTGGACCAAAGACGTCGAGACCATCAAGGCCAGCGAGATTCCCGAACTGATTAAGACGGTGCAAGCCCCGGCGATTCTCATCAACACGTCGGGCAGTACAGCCGAAAGCACCGCCGGGATCGAGGGGCCGACAGAGTTCGCCGGGAAAGATCCTTCGAATCCGAAGCCCTCAACAGGCGGGTTCCGTCAACGACAGCGCCCGAAAAACTTCTGGTCCCCACCGATCATCGCCTGTTTCATTTCGGGAAGTGCGGCTCTCGTGGTTTTGGTTTGGTGGATCGTGGCTGGACCCGCGGGCACGGATTTGACGGAACGAGACGCCCCGAAGAAGGCGGATGTACCGCCACAGAATCCGGCGGACGTCGTTCCGAGTCAACCGATCGCCTGGAATCAAGAAGTTGTCCCCGACGACGGACGACTGTTGTGGGAGTCGCCGACCGTCGGCCTACCGTTGGACGTAAGCCATTTGCCAAACAATCCTTCCGGACTACTGATCCTGCATCAGGATTTCTGGAGGTCGGCTGAGGTTGATTCGCTGCTGAGGGCGCTGGAGGGACCCGTTCCGTCTGGCTACGCGGCCGCGATCCAGGCTTGGCGAGAGGCCTATCAGGTCGATGCGTTCACTCGGACTTCGATCGGCCAGTATCAGGCATTGGATCGGGTACATCACGTGTTCTTGTTGGAGGGCGAACAGCCCGTCGAGGTCTCGCTGGCGGGTTGGAAGTTGATTGCTTGTTGTGAGATGCCCGCGATTGTCGCAACCGAACAAACCGAAGAAACCGAAGCGAAACCAGAGCTCTACCACTACCTATTGGCTCGGACGGCGGGCGAATCCGTCGAGGCGGCTTGGCTGCAGTTGGCAAAACCCTTGCCAACCGATTTGGCAGAAGGGCTCGCGACGGCTCCGACGGACAGTGTGTCAGAAGATACGTTCGATCCGACCCTTTCCGATATCGTACTGGACGAGCGAAAGCTTCCTGTCCAGCGGTTGCTGGTGGGGACAACGGCACTGGTTAGCTCGGCGGTTCAAAACCATGGACAAACGCAGTTCGCGGGAACCATGGCCAGTCTCCTGACTTTTTCGGACGAACAGCGACATTTGCAGCTGTTTATCAACCCCGTCACCGTCTGGAACGCTCAAGGCCAGGACTGGCTAGGAGGACGGTGGCAATGGTTGGGACAATGGATCAAGGATCGCATTCCTACGGCGGTGAGAATGCTGTATTTGTCGATCCATGTGTTGGACGGTGGGGAGACCTATGTCGAAGTGAAGGTGGTCGGCGATCGGGCCCGACCCGTCGGCGAAGTCTTGGGACCAATGTTGGACGATTTGTCGAACATGTCCGAGCCGGTCAAACGCAGCATGTTAGGACTGCCGCGAGTTCCCTATTGGGAGAACGCCTTGTTGCGTTACGACACCATGTTGCAGGACGTCGGCGGATTGACGCGAGCCGGTCAACACGATCGAGTGCCGACGCTCAACGCGTGGCTCCGACCCCGAGCCCTCAGTAACCTGTTGGCCACCACTGAGATCTACTTCATGGCCATTGGCGGAGGCGGAGGAGGAGGAGGAGCGACAGTCGCAAACAACCCATCGACCACGCCGACGACCTCGATGCCGAAGGATTTGGCCGAATTGTTGCGGTCCCCGCTGAGCTTGAATGTCCCCGAGCAGGATTTGATCAACGCATTGGTGGAATTGGAAACGGAAATCAAAACGGCACATCCCGAGCTGCCGTTTCAGTTCTCGATCGAGTTGGACGGCAATTCACTGCGGTTGGACGGGATCACTCAGAACCAAAAGATCACCAACTTCAATCAGCAGGACCAGTCCCTGGCCGAGATCTTGACCGCCTTGGTCTTGAAGGCCAACCCCGATCCAGCGGTCACCAGCGCGCGGGACCCGAAGTGCAAATTGATTTGGCTGATTGATCCGGCCCGGCCCGCGGGACAGATTAGGATCACGACCAGGGCGGCGGCCGAAGAAAACGGCTGGACATTGCCGCCCGAGCTCATGCCCGAATGAGATCCGCTCGAGCCAAGACACGTAAGTCTGGGCCTCGGGTGGGTGAAACCAACGGAGCATGGAACGACCCATTCGAAAAATGGGTCGTGGTCGTTATTCTTTAACGGATGACGGAAGTCATTCCCTGCCTGGCCATTCCCTCTCCCATGTGTCGGACATGACTGAAAAGAAACTATACATCGAAACGGTCGGCTGCCAGATGAATATTCTGGACAGCGAAATGGTCGTGGCCAGCCTGCGGCGGGAAGGGTACGTGCTGACGGATTCGACAGCCGATGCGGACACGGTCCTTTTTAATACCTGCAGCGTCCGTCAACATGCGGAAGACAAGATCTATAGCGCTCTCGGACGATTGCGACAGCATAAACTGAAGCACCCCGAACAGATCATCGGTGTCATGGGCTGCATGGCCCAGAAAGATCAGCAGCTGATCTTTCAACGAGCCCCCTACGTTGACTTTATTGTGGGACCTGGCCAATTGCGGCAAGTTCCCGAGTTGATTCGCCAATCGCAGACCCAACCCGGCGGCCAACACATCGCCATCAGCAAAGAGCGAACGGATGGCTCCACCGATACGATCAAACGGAGTCACGAGACGTTTGACCCGCTGCGTGATCCCACGATGCGACCAACTCCGTTCCAGGCATATTTGCGAATCCAAATCGGTTGCGACAAGTTTTGCACGTATTGCATAGTGCCGATGACGCGCGGGCCAGAGCAGGGTCGCGATCCGCAGTCGATTTACGAGGAAGCCAAAATCTTGGCGGACCAAGGCGCGAAAGAAATCACACTTTTGGGCCAGACCGTCAATAGCTACAAATACCAAAATGCCGATGGGATCACTCGGTTTAGCGATTTGTTGTACAAATTGCACGACATCGAAGGCTTGCGTCGGATCAAATTCGTCACCAACTATCCCAAGGACATGACCGAAGACGTCCTGATGGCGGTTCGCGACTTGCCGAAGGTATCGAATTATCTTCATGTTCCGCTACAAAGCGGCAGCAACGATGTGCTGAAGCGAATGAAACGCGGTTACACCGTCGAGGACTATCGCGAGATGATGCACCGAATCCGCGAATGGTTGCCGACGGGCTCGGTTAGTAGCGACTTCATTGTGGGCTTCAGTGGTGAAACGGACGCGGAGTTCCAGATGACCTGCGATGTCGTCCGAGAGTTTCGCTTCAAGAATAGCTTCATTTTCAAATACAGCGAGCGGCCGGGTACGGTCGGCGCCAAACGCTACGTCGACGACATCAGTGAAGAAGTCAAGAAACGCCGCAACAACGAACTATTGGCCATCCAGAATCAAATTAGCGAAGAAGACAATCATGTTTTCTTGGGCCGTACGGTCGAGATTCTGGTAGAAGGTCCCAGCAAGTGGAGCGAAAAAGGCAAGAGTTCGCCGTCCGGACCAACGTCTTCCGTCGGTGAATCCACACCAGCTCCCGAGGGGCATTTGGCAGCGGCCGACTCGGACAACCAATGGTCATTGGGACAACCCGGCGCGGCGTCCGAGGGTTGGAATGGCCATGAAGCGACAAACGATTTGGCGGCGGCTAATCCAACGCCGGCGGCGAAAACGGAAGACGAACAACACCTCATCCAATTGACCGGCCGCACGCTTTGCGATCGCATCGTTGTGTTTCAAGGCCAAACTCGCTTGATTGGCCAGTTCGTCGACATTGGCATTTACGATGTGTCGCCGTTCACTTTGTTGGGAACGATCTTGACCCATCACCAGACCCCGCAACTCATGCAGTTGCAGTAACCGTTTAGATCGGCGATCAACCGCTCATGAAGACATTGATCCTGCGTGGACCAGGGACCAATTGCGACCAAGAAACTGCCTACGCGTTCCAATTGGCCGGTAGCGAAACCGAAACGCTCCATCTCAATCAACTTCTGGCGCAACCCTCACGCTTGCACGACTTCCAAGTGATGTGTCTGCCGGGCGGGTTCAGCTTTGGCGATGACTTGGGTGCCGGACGAGTCTTCGGATACAAGCTGGAGCAACAACTGGGCGAGATCCTGCGACAGTTCCATGACGACGGCAAGTTGATCTTGGGGATCTGCAACGGCTTCCAGATTTTGCTGAGCTGTGGACTGTTGGTGTCGCCGCGCGCGGATGGAGTTCGCCGAGCCACGCTGGCCACCAACGACTGTGGGCACTTCTTGAATCGGTGGGTGTATTTGGAGACGGCGTCCTCCTGTTGTGTTTTCCTGAAGGGAATTCAACGGATGGTCATGCCAATGGCCCACGCTGAAGGGAAGTTCTTGACCGACGGACCGGAAACGACAGCGGAACTGGTGGCACAGGATCAAATGGCATTGCGTTACGTGGGCCCGCGACCCGACGAACCCTCGTTGGGTGATTGGCCCGCGAACCCCAACGGCTCCTTGCAGGATCTGGCCGGAATTAGCGATTCTTCGGGGCGAATTCTTGGGCTGATGCCACATCCGGAGCGTCACATCACAAGAACACAACATTTTCAGTGGACTCGATTGGCGGCCCGTGGGCTGAGCGAGGAGACTTCCTGGCCGGCGGATTGGGCCCAAGATGGACTGGGCGTCTTTCGTAACGCGGTGGAATATTTTCGGTAGGTGAGAGGAATGAACGAGATCAAAAAGCCAGAGCCGGATCAACTGTTGAATCGCGAGATGAGTTGGTTGGAGTTCAACCAGCGAGTGCTCAATCAGGCCCAAGATCCGGCGAATCCCTTGCTGGAGCGCGTCAAGTTTCTGGCGATAACCGGTTCCAATCTCGATGAGTTCTTCATGGTGCGGATTGGAAGTTTGCAGATACTAATTGGGTCCAAACACGAACGACCCGACGTGACCGGCTATCGCCCGCAAAAATTGCTGCAAGTCGCCGGTGATCGTGTTCGACGGTTGATGGCCGAACAGTACCAATGTTTTGAACAACTTCAAGCGGGTTTGCTTCAGCATGGCATCACGCAACTGGAACCCGATCGGTGGTCGCGAAAACAGCAGGCTTTTTTGCGTCATTGGTTCGAAGAAAACGTCGTTCCGTTGATCAGTCCCATTGCGATCGATCAACCGCAGAATTTTCCGTTGTTGAACGATTCGGAAATGGCTTTGGCCGTTCAATTGGACTGGGATCCAACCAAGATGTTGGGCGGTGACTGGCATCAGCCTTCCGAAGCGTCTTCGGCCGAAGAGCAACCAAAACGACGCTATGCGATCCTGCCGTTGGGCCGAAAGTTGGACCGTTTTGTGACGGTCCCGGTCGATGGTGGCCATGGGTACGCGCTATTGGAGTCGGTGGTTAAGAAATTTATTGGCGATTTTTTTCCTGGGCAAGTCATCCGCGACTGCACCGCGTTTCGGATCACGCGAAATGCCGACATGCGAGTCGACGAAGACGGAGCTTTTGATTTATTGCATGGGATGCAGGAAATTTTGGCCGAGCGAAAAGAGAGCAGCTGCGTCCGGCTGGAGCTGGAAGCTTCGGTCGACTCGGCGACGCGCGAATTCCTGATGCAATGCCTGCATGTCGATGGCTTGCACGTGTTTGAAACTCATGGCCCGATCCGCTTGAAGGATTGGTTCAAGATTGCTGGCTTGCCTGGGAACGATGGCTTGAAATTTGAGACCTGGTCGCCACAGGATTCACCCTGTTTTTCGGTCGATCGAAACATCTTTGATGTGATTCGCGATGCGGATCGGATCTTGTTGCATCCCTATCAAGCCTACGATCCCGTCGTACGGTTCTTGGAGACGGCAGCGGAAGACCCGGATGTATTGGCCATCAAACAAACTTTGTATCGGACCAGCAGCCGCAGTCAAATCGTCAAAGCGTTGGAACGAGCGGCGTTGAATCAAAAGCACGTGACGGCCATCGTGGAACTCAAAGCTCGTTTTGACGAGGAACGCAACATCAAATGGGCGCGAAGTTTGGAACAGGCCGGCGTCAATGTCATTTATGGTGTGCGCGGGCTGAAGACTCACGCCAAAATCTGCGTCGTGGTCCGGCGCGACCCGGACGGTATTCGGCAATACTGCCACATTGCCACCGGAAACTACAATGAAGCCACGTCGACACTCTATTCGGATCTGAGTTATTTCACATGCAACGACGTCATCGGTGGAGACGCCATCAACTTCTTCAATGCCGTCGCGGGCATGTCGATCCCGCAGCCTCTTCAGAAACTAGCGATGGCTCCGTTGGGCTTGCGACAACGGCTCCTGGAAATGATCATGGTGGAGGCGCAAAATGCTTCCAATGATTTGCCCAGTGGGATTCGCCTCAAAGTTAATTCGTTGGTGGACACGACGCTGATCGGAGCTTTGTATCAAGCCAGCCAAGCCGGAGTGCCTATCGACTTGAACGTGCGTGGTATTTGCTGCTTGCGGCCGGGAGTCCCAGGACTCAGCGACAAAATCAATGTCACCAGCATTGTTGATCGATACCTCGAACACTCGCGAATCTTCTACTTTCATCACGGTGGCGACCGGCGAGTGTTCATTTCCAGCGCCGACATGATGGCCCGCAACTTGGATCGACGCATCGAACTGTTGACCCCGATTGAAGACGAAACCTGCAAGCGTCATTTGCTCGATATGTTGGACTATTATTTTCGGGATAATGTCAAAGCCAAGCGACTTCTGCCCGATGGTTCTTACGTGCCGGTGCTACCGGGAGATCAACCTGAGTTCCACTGCCAGAAACAATTATACAAATACGCGGTCCAGCAACGCTCCGAGCAATTCACCGCCGAAACCTCCATGTTTCACTCGCATCGGCGCGATACCGAATTGGGGATTTTCTCGTAGCAAAACTCAATGAGCGAACCGTTACGGGAAGTTGGGCAATGCGCCCAGAACTTTCAACGGCTGACGGCGAAACTGAAATAGGCCGAGTAACTTCCGGACGCTTGCGAGAATCGGCGGTCTTTACGTGCTGCCAATTTGCAACTAAATTGCAAATAATCCGGCCTGGGAATGGGGGCGGGAGTCCCTGGTGGGCCGCACCCGCTGGGGCTGATGTAGCGATCGACTCCTGCACCCGTTCCTGACTGACGATTCGAGTCTTGTTGGTGGAAGGCCAATTCAGAATTTCTCTGATTGGCGTCCCGAATTTGAGAAAATACATGAGCCATGCTGCCGTACAAAAGACGTCCGATTCACACGACGAGTACCATTTTGCCCTGGATCAGTTGCGACAGAGGCTTAACGCGACTTTGGTGGGCAAGTCCGATGTGATCGAGTTGGTCTTGGTGTGCTTGTTGGCACGCGGCCACTTGTTGTTCGACGACTTGCCGGGATTGGGAAAAACCACTTTGGCCAAGGCGATTGCAAACGGCATCGGAGCCAAGTTTTCGCGAGTTCAATGCACCCCAGATCTCTTGCCCGCCGACATCACCGGTTTCAACGTCTTCAATCAAAAGGACCGGGAATTCGAATTTCGCCCGGGACCTTTGTTTGCCGACATTTTGTTGACGGATGAAATCAACCGGACCACACCGCGTACCCAAAGTGCCTTGTTTGAGGCCATGGCGGAACGACAAGTCACGATCGATAGCCAATCGCTTCCATTAAGCCCCTCGTTTTTTGTCATCGCTACGCAAAATCCCGTTGAAAGTCACGGAGCGTATCCGCTGCCCGAAGCCCAATTGGATCGGTTCACCATGCGTTTGAGTATTGGGTACCCGGACCGGGCATTTGAAGTACTGATGTTGGACCGAAACATCGAGGGTCAGGCTGCCGGCACGTCAAATGCGTCCGGCGAACCCGCCATCTTGCCATTGGCAATGTTGAGCGAGCTTCAGCACCAAGTGGCCGCCATCGCCGTGCATGAAAACTTGCGAGGTTATCTGATCGACTTGTGTCGGGTGACTCGGCAACACCGGGATGTTCCGATGGGTATTAGTCCGCGCGGAGCGATCACCTGGATGCGATGTGCTCAGGCGAGCGCGTATTTGTCGGGGCGGCGGTTCGTTATCCCCGACGACATCCAGCGGGTCGCACCGGCGGTCTTATCTCTGCGTTTGAGTCCTTTTTCGGAGAAACCCGAAGCGTTTGTGCAGAAACTGTTACAAGCGGTGCCCGTGCCCATTTCCCCTTGAAACGCCCCGTTTCTGAATCCGTTCGTGGTGATACCCCACGACTAATCGGTCTGTTGATTTAGTCGTTTAACAGTCAGCCGCAGGCGTACTCGTACGGTGGCGAGTACGCCTGCGGCTGACTGTTAAACACTAATTTCGCCAACAGATACTAAATCAACAGACCGTAATCTTGGGGGGATAATTCATTGCGACGGCACCAAATGCCGAACTGCCTATCGAGCCCTCGGTGAGGTTCCGTTACAATGGCTCCGGTGCGCCTCTACACCCTCGCAAGGTTCCAGCCCATGTCTGCGTCTGATTTCGTGTCTTGTGTTCAAGGAAGCATCCGCTGTGGGCTCGGCATCACACTTCTCATTGGCCTGTTCAGCGTCTTTGGTTGCAGCAACGATCCCGCCGGTGATGATCACACTGGCGACGTTTACGACCACGAGGAAATTCCGGCCCACAAGCCGCTCCACTTCGCAGCTGCCATCGACGCTTTGCAAAAGAAGATGACACAGGGCACCTGGACCCAAGAAGATTTCAACGTCGTGATCGATCTAGTCAAATGGATCCCCGAATTGGCAGCCGAAAGCGATTTGCTAGAGGCCGAATGGTTGCAAATCAACGACTTGACGAAACAATTGCTCCAACCGTTGCAAGCGTTGCAGGCCTCAACGGCCCAAGCCAAAGAGCGGACACCGGCCAGTCTTAACTTGACGGCTGCGGACCGACAAACACTGCAAACGCTGCTGGATGAACTACAGACTTGGTGTCGCTACAAAACATTGCATGAGCCGATCTACGATGGTCGAGACGCGCACGATCACGCTGGGCACGATCACTAAGCTCATCAATTACAACCATCAACCGTAGAGGGACTCATCCGTGGAGAATCAACTGTGGGGCATGCTGTTTCGCTTGTTGCAAGTAACGGCTCAAGCGGGGCCCACGATCTTGGTCGGCTTTTTGGTCGCCGGGGTTATGCGACGGTTGATGGGCTACGAACTGACGAAGAAGATGTTCGGCGGCGATTCCTTACGGAGTATTCCTCAGGCTTGGTTGATTGGAATGTTGCTGCCTGTATGTAGCTTGGGCGCCATTCCGGTGATCCGCCAGATGCACAAAGCGGGTGTTCCCGGCGGTGCGATTTTGGCGTTTGCGTTATCCGCGCCGCTGTTCAATCCGATCAGCTTGATGTACGGGTTGTCTCTATCGACGCCGGTTGTGATTGTGACCTTCGCGGCCTTGTCGCTGTTGATTGTCACGATCGTGGGCTTGCTGATTGAAAAATGTTTTCCATTTCTCGATCGTCCTACCGAGGTCGTGCCGCCCGTTAGCTATGGTGTTCGGAGGATGTTGTCGGTTGGTGACGCCGCTTGTCGCGATGCCTTTCATGGGCTGTGGATTTATTTGGCGTTGGGGTTGATCGGTTCTGCCTCGCTGTGCTTGTTCTTGCCTTACGGATTCCTGCAAGACAAGGCCGAGCGAACCGATGTCTGGGCGCCTTTGTTTATGGCGGTCGTTTCCTTGCCCGTCTACGAAACACCGATGACCATGATCGTCAAATTGGGCGAGATGTTTCAACACGGCAATTCCGTGGGAGCGGCATTTGCGCTGATGATTTTGGGGGCGGGTGTAAACATCGGCGTGATCGTTTGGTTATGGCTGCACTACGGAAAACTACGGACGTTTGGGTGCGTGGGAGCCTTGTTCCTGATCGTGGTTGGCCTGTCCTATCTGGTCGACAAACCATTGACACCGGTGGGTGTGGCTCCGGTTGGGCACACGCATGCGTTTGATGCTTATTGCACACCGTTCGCCCCAAATACAGAGGTGTCCTTCCAAATCGTGTTACAACGATTCTTCCAAAACCTGCAATTGTACGAAGCGGCCAGTCTCGTCGGCTGGGCTGTTCTGATTCTGGGGGGCTGGCTTCTCTCAATCGATCGCCATGGGAAGATCGAACGGTGGCTGGAGAAGCCGGTGAATCGTTCAGGAACTTGGGACGTCGAATTATCCGCGAAGTTCTTGAGTGGCACAGTTTTCGCCGGACTTGTCGCTGCCAGTGTCCTCGGTTGTTATTTGTACTACCAACCCGTCGAAGAAGTTTTCGCAGAAATGAAGACAGCTCATACGCCGTTGGCCACTGCGGGTAACACGAAAGATTGGGACGGTGTTCAGTACTGGTTACCCATTGTCAACGATTGGTCCAGGCGTGTTCAAGTGAGCGCTTACTTGCGACGTGTCCCACAAACAGAATTCCATGAAATGCAGGCGAAGATCTTCCGCGACAAACTGGACTTGCTGAGACACGCAGCCGAGGACCGCGAGCCGGAAGTGGCCCAGAAAGCCAGTCTTGCGATGCAGAAGTCGTACCGGCGATTCCGAGCAGCTTACTTTCCCTTGCCTCGCGTCAAGCCATTGCCGACCATCGACGAAACGAGCGAAAAAGCGGAGGAATCCAATGAACCCGATTCAGAACCCCTCCACTCCGACGAGACTACTTTTTAAATTGCTGCCGAACCTCACGGTAGAAATCGCGACAAACGGTGATGGCGGGACGTGAATCGCGAAAGTCCTTCGCGTCAGTGTCGTAGCAGCGCTGATGAAACGATTCGATAAATTGATTCAATAGACTTGGGGAACTGTTCGCGAAACAAGTTCGCAACCAAGTCGCCGGTGGTTGATGAGCGGGTCGGGGACGCCCCAGTCTCCGGGCCAATCGCTCCAGTAGCCGAAACGTTGCAACCTCCGCCTGCTGTGGCCAAATCCATAAACCGAATCGCCACCTCAAACAAACGAACTGATCGACGATCCAATGTCGAATCCATACCAGCCCAGTCATCAACAACAAACCGACCAGTGCAACGCCCCAATTCTTGAGGCACCATGCCACCCAAGCCAACAATCCTTGAATCAAATAATCCGCAACAGTCAATGATTCGGGTGTCGGAGCATAACCGGGTGTCGGTTCGATTGGAATCCAATTGTTCTCGCCGACGTGTACTTCAGCCCAGAAATGAGCATCCTGCTTGACCACGGCCGTCTTCCCCGTTTTGGCGTTAAAATTCTCGGGATTCACATAGAAGCCAGAAACGAATCTCGCCGGGATTCCTTGCGATCGCAACATGAGCACAGCGGCCGTGGCGAACATATAGTCCGGGCCTTGTCGTTCGGTCAAGAACTGAGCCAACGATGTTTCCGCGACATCTTGTACTTGAAACTCACGACGCAGACCATTGACGATCCGCTCCACTTGCTCCCACCCCGGCGATGAATCTTGCGTCCAGTCTGCGGCCAATTCCCGCGCTCGCATGACGGCTTCATCACCAAGGGGCCATTCTAATTCACTTGCCAAGGATGGCGTGGGATTGCCTTCCGAGTCAAGGTTCGTTGCAGTACGAGGGGATCGAATCTGAGGCCAAAAATTTTTTCGCGGCAAGTCGCCGAGACGAAACCCGCGTCGGATCATTCGAACCAAGGTGAATTCCGGGATATCGCTGCCGATCGGCATTTCCAGGCCATCGTCTGGAGTCGTCTGGTAGAACCGTGATTGATTGATCTGTCCAATGGACCAGGCTTCCAAAAGCGGCGGTGTGGGAATACGAGCGCTCTGCAGGTGTACGAACGCCACTTGATAGTGATGCAGGCTCTGAAAAAGCGAACTCGGATCCATGCGGTTGTAGCAATACCATTCGTTGCTGTCACCGGGCATCACGCCGTAGAATTTACGTCGCTCATTGGACTCCGTCTTGAACCAAGTCTCTCCGTCGTACAGGTCAAATGTTTCCAGGGCCAAATGCGTGGGTGCCGCGCCAGTCACCAACAGGAGGGCATCCGACAACACATCGTCTGGCTTGGGCTTGGGTTTGGCAGAGCCCGTTCGAGTCGTTTGAAAAGAGGAGCTGTTCTTTTCGACTTTGGCGACCCGGCCGTGATTTTGAATGAAGTTCTCCGTGTGAATTCCTATCGCTTGAGTGGTTTCGGTTCGCGGCGTCGACTTTTTGTCGCCATGCATTTCCGTGATCACGTCGTACAACGAGCGTTTCTTGGACTCGATAAACATATCGCTGTCGATCGGGCCCTCCGATTGAGCGGATTTTGTCGCAGCAACCAAGTTTTCACCGTCGCCAACTCCCGAAGTGGCGTACGGATCGCTCCATTGATCACCACCCGAGAAAAAGCTCCACGCCGAGGTCCAACCCAAAGCGTCTCTGGCCAATCCGGTTGCTAACAGCGCCAATAACAGAACGAGAATTGAAGTCAGACCGAGAATTGAAAACCGAAACGGCAGTTGGCGGCTCACGCTGCCAATGGCTTTACTTTCGACGCCTTCCCAATAAGTGGTCATCATTCGCCACAGCCCGACAACCCCGAACACACAGGCGAAAAGGTAGACGGCTGGATCCGGTTTAGCAAACGTGACCATCAACGCCGTGAAGGCGCTGCTGACCAATGCGGCTTGTCGCAGGCGTCGTGAGTGCGCGACCGCCAATAGCATGGAGACCGCCAATACCGCGTCGAACGCCAAAAACTCCGGTGGGTCGCCGGTTTGAAATTGGCGATTGATGAACTCCACTACGGGAGCCGCCAAGACAACCAAAGCGCCGGCAACGAAACCGATGCTTTGCACCCGGAATATTTCGCCAGGCGTGGCTTGCCCTCGAGCAACGCTCAACTTTGTGTTTCGCCATCGCCACACAATCATAAAGACTGCCCAACACAGGACGACGGCCAACGGTTTAATGAAGTAGTACTGCGGCTGTAAGTAAATCGACCACCGCGCCGCTTGCAGCACCAACAAACTTAAAAAAACCACGGTGGCTGCGCCCAACCAATACTCGGGAAGTCCCGCCCGCGACTCCGTCCCCCGGAGTCCCGTTGACGGGCTCTCCGGCCCGTTGTCCGACAAACGGTTCTCGAAGTTGGAACCTGAAGTGTCGAGTTCTCGGCCCAAAGCTTGGAGATAATACCGTGGGTGCTTCATGGAGTTTTCTCCAGCAACGCACCACCCATGTGCGATGTCGAGTTTGTTGCCTGAGGAATTGGCAACGGACCGGACGGCAAGCGGTTTTCTTGTTCGACGGTGGACGGTTGACTGTTCGCGGCGGAAACCTCCCAAAACTTAACATTCGGTTTCGGGGAGCAACAAGAGATCAAGTTCAGTGTCGATGCGCGATAGTCGAGATCGTGCCGAAGCAGAATGACCGCCTGTGAAGGTTCAGACAAGTGAACATTTCCTGTATCTTGGTGCCAAGTTTTCCAATCGCCGATGACAAAATCGGGACGCAAATTGATGGTCCGCTGCTGATTCCAACGTTCGAAAAAGTCCGCCCAAGACCATTCCGCAATTTGGTCCATCAACTTCTGTACTTGCCGCACATCACCTTGCGTTTCCCAAATCTGATAGCCCAATTGAATTCGAACGCTGTATCCGGCGGCCCAAAGGGACTCCGCAACCGACAATGCCACCCGGAGTCGGTGTTCGGCACGAGTGTGGGTTGTTCGGCTGGAGCGGCCCCCATCCGGCTGAAGTCCTTCTAACCAACTCCGCGAGTCGTCGGTGGATACGCTCAAGTCGGAAACATCGATCAACAGAGATAGTTGCCGACTCACGGCCTTCTCCGATTCGCGGACCACCAGATTTCCGCTCCGCACGCTTTGTGGCCAATGAATTTTTCGGATCGGATCGCCTTCTCGGTAAGGCCGAAGCCCCAGAAAATCGCCCTCATCCCCCGCGCGACTTTCGAAACAACGTTCTCCCACGGCCCTCAAGTCTCGGATAGCCAACGAATCCGACAACGCGGGAACCGACGGCCAGACGATGCAGGTCTGTTCGAAGTTCAGCCAGCGACTGGAAAGCCAGACGCCGAAGGGAAAGCCCGTCGCGATGGTGGCACCGGTTTGTGGAAATCGCCCGCGGCGTGTTGGGATATATTCCCAGTGAAACTCGGTGATTGAAAACCCAGGCACTCGGGCCAATGCCGCCATCGGCTCGTCCGCCACACTAGATAGTGGCTCAGCGGATTGGGAGTCCGATTGGCGATCGTCCAAGAACCGTTGACCAATCATGAGGCCCCACAACGGGAACGGCAAACGATTGGTGATTCGTAAAGTAATTCGCAAGGCCTGGCCCTCCATGCCTCGCGATTGTTGGACGAGGATGGTTCCGCGACAGGCCCACATTTGAATCCCGGGCCACCAGACGCCCAACAAAATCACCGCCGTCACAACACTTAGAACAAACCATCCCTGCGGGCCGATCGAAACTCCGACCAAAATCGACGCCAAGGCCGCCGTGAGCAACCATCCGATCGGTCGCTTCAACCAATAGACGTACTTATTGACTCCGGGACAAAAATCATGATTGCCCGCATAGAACAGACGTTTGACGTTGATCCAAAACGCTGTCAGCCGTCGCCACTTCGATGCCATGATCAATCATTGCCAGTCTACGATGGTCGAAAATAAGCACGTCCCACAAACCGTTCCGACCCATTGATTCGCGATCGCCGGACGGTCTGCTGCCCTCTGCGAGTTCATTATACCTTGATCACAGAAGCGGAGGCCATTGGTCCGCTGGAAATCTCGCCATAGCAACGCCAAATGTCGCGGCCGGTTTTGGTGGGGCGATTGTGAACATCGCTAAAGGGCCTCATCTAGCGGCTTGATGCATTCCGCTCCTTCATGTCGGGCATTGTTGACGTAATCGGAAACTGGCTCGACGGTAAACGCTTGGCGATCGGTGACAGACAAGACATGGTCCAGTACTTGGCGGCCGTCGGGTTCGTGTGACAACCAGGAGTCGTAAAATTCAGGTGGAACAAAGACGGGCATACGGTCATGGATGGCGGCGAGATCGGAGCGGGCGGCTGTGGTCAGGACGGTGCAGGACAACAACGCGGACGAGCCGGGGTTCAATTGCTTGTTGGAATCCCACAGCCCGGCAAAGAACAATGTTCGTCCATCGCTGGCACGAATCTGAAATGGCTGCTTGATTTTGCCGTTTCGGTGCCATTCGTAGTACCCGTCGACGGGAATCAGGCAACGGCGAACAGAGAGCGGTTTGCGAAACGAAGGTTTTTCGTGGGCCGTTTCGCTGCGGGCGTTGATCATGGAAGCCCCAATGCGGAGTTCTTTGGCCCAACCGGGAACCAGCCCCCACTTCATGAAACTTAGCTCGCGAACGTCCGTTCCGCCGGGCAGTTGCACCGCTGCGGGGGAGAAGAGCCCGTCGTGGGTCAACGGCCCGCCCAATTGCCGTACGACAGCAATCACTTGCGTGGGCGCGACGTTGTAGCGTGGCCGAATTTCTGGGAGCAAATCCAGGCCGAGGCCTGCCAACAACGCCGTTGCCCATTCGCGGGGTGATGTGTGCAGGTTGAATCGACCACACATTATTGGCACCTTCGGTCGAAGTCGACTGACGCCCTCGACTCGATCTTACCGCAAAACTTGTCGCCCGTGGGGCTCAGAGTCTCGTGTCAATGAGTCGTCCGGGCCGACTTCGAGCCAATCCACGACCAGGTCTGACTTGGACTCGACCGATTGAGGCGTCGAGCTGAAACTCACCAAGCTTGGAAGGAACCGATTCTTCAAGATGTTACAATTTTGACGATTGCATAGGTTGTAGCACCGCGTGGGTCCAATTAGAGTAATCGGGTCCTTATGCCCGCGTTGGCGGGAGTTCCGTTGCTTTTGTCGCCCAAAACGAGCCCATCCATGAACAATTTCTACAAGCCGCGCGTCAACGTCAACAACTTTTCCTTAATGTATGCGGAATCGGTTCTGCTGAGGGACTTTATTAGTTTCTCGGACCAAGACCATGACGGTCAGTTCTACCATGTGCGGTTTCGGGACAATTCACCTGGCGGGACCGGATTCCGCCTGGGGAATGCCGTAACGAATTTGGCGGCCAACGTTTGGCATTCGATCACCTTCAATCAATTCACCAATGAACTGAGAATGGTGGGTGGTAGTGGGGCTGCGAATGACAACTTCAGCATTCAAGTATACGACGGCAAACAGTGGAGTGACATTTCGGCCTTTGCGGTCCACACGATTGCGTCCAATGCCAACCAGCCGAATATTGCGGGTATTACTCCTATTGATCGGCCAATCTATGAGTTGGTCATGGTTGGCAATCACTTCCAAGTCCAGGATGCCGACAATTCGACTCCGCGCAAGTACCGTTTCCGTGACTCGGCGGTGGGCGGTGGGCACTTGTTGCTCAACGGAGTCATGCAAGCTGAAAACACGGTGTTCGAAATCACGGCTGGCCAATTGGGGCAACTGGAGTACTACACCGGTAATCAAGCCTCGGCTGAAGACATTATGGTCTCGGCTTATGATGGCCGGTTCTGGAGCAATTGGGGGAAGATTGCGGTGACCAATCGCGCCAACAATGCGGCGCCCATGCTGACCTACGCCAATCCGCTGCTCCGTTTGGAGCAACGCTTGGAATTAGCCAAGTTAGTCAATTTTGCGGATCCCGATGGCAACTCGATGAAGAAGTTGCGAGTTCGCGATATGTCGCACGCCGACCCATCGGGCTTTTTGATGATGGACGACACTCGTCTGGCAAACAGCGTTTGGCACGAAATCGACGCCCGAGATCTATTCCGCATGACTTTTGTAGGAGCCAAACAGGCGTGGCGGGACCTGCTTGAGTTTCAAGCCTATGATGGAAGTCTGTGGAGTTCGACGCTGTTCGTCAGTCAGTTGACGGTCAATAACCGTTACGCCCCAACCTTGAAAGCGATTTCGCATTCGACCAACGAGCGTGCTTTCCGCGGATTGACAGCCTTGTACGAGTTTAGTGACCAGGACGGTGATCTGTTGCAAATGCTGCGAGTTCGCGCCTACGGGACGGGCACGCTGCACGGCCGATTCTTCCGCAGTGGCGTGGAAATGACTGGAAATGTTTGGCATACGATCAGCCGAACGGATATTGGTCTGTGGGAGTTCCAAGCTGGGAAGGTTGGAATCACGACCCAGGTTGGCATTCAAGCCTCGGATGGTTTTTCGTTTACTCCCAACCAAGTGTTGGACTTCAAGGCTGTTTCGTCGACACCGGTGGTGACCGGGATTGATCGCACGATTCTGCCCGAGTTCACGATTGCTGCCAGTAGCTTGTTTAGCTACGTCGACAAAGAGAACCATCCGATGCTGTTGGTTCGAATCCGCGACACCAACACCTTCGTTGGATCCGGCTCGTTGTACCGCAATGGCGTCAAGCAAGATGCGGGAGTCTGGTACGAATTTGCCGGAAACACCCTGAACACTTGGACCTTCCGTTCCAACGAACACAACCGCAAGGACCGGATTCAGATTCAGGCTTATGACGGGTACGCTTGGAGCAACGTGGGCGAGTCGTGGGTGACTGGCTTCTCGAATAAACCCGTGGTGACGACCGATGTTTCGATCACCGTCAAACCCGGAACGGTATTCCAATTGGCCGATCTGTTTTCGTACAGCGATATCGACAACCATTCGATGAAGAAGATCCGCGTGACGGAAGGCAATGCCGACGTCCCAAGCGGTTTCTTGGCCAACGACGGCGTGCGACAGGACCCGTTCTTATGGTACGACATCGAGGCCAGCGATCTATCGAAGTGGACGTACACGGCCCACAGTTTGATCGGCATGGATCAAGTTCGCATCGCGGCTTACGACGGTTATGTTTGGAGCGACATTGCGAATTTGGACGTGAACACCACGACCACAGCCCCGACAGTGACGCCGATCAACCGGACGGTGTTGCCGATCACGACCATGAATCTTTCCTCGCTGTACAGCTATTTTGATGCGGACGGTGATCCGATGAATAGCCTCCGCGTGCGTGACGAGAACGCGGACGGCAACAGTGGTTACTTCACTCGCGACGGCGTGGCTCAAGCGGCCGGCGTTCAGTACGTTATCTCTGCAACGGACATTCATCGTTGGCGATTTGTCTCGGGAGACTTCTTAGGTTCTGACAACATTTCATTTTGGGCCAATGACGGCTTTGTTTGGGGCAATTTGGCCACAGGGACCGTCACTTCGGACACCCGTACCCCAACAGCGACACCTTTTAACTACACGTTGTTGCCAAGCACGTCGATTGGTTTGGTCAATCTGTTTGGTTACTCAGACCCAGATAACCTGCCGATTCGTTGGGTGCGGGTCCGGGATACCAACGCGAACTTGAGTTCGGGCAATTTCATTAGCTCGGGCGCTCCGCAGAGCCCCAACACTTGGCTACAGGTTTCCGCATCCGATTTTGCCAACTGGTCCTTCATGGCTGGGGCTCATTCGTTCCAGGACTCGTTGCAGATCCAGGTATCGAACGGCTACAAGTGGAGCAGCGTGGTGACCGCCGTGGTCAACAGTTTCTCGTCGACACCGACTTTGGAAGTTTGGGACCGCGCCGTCAACAACAAAGATCAAATTCGGCTGCGTTATTTGTTCAATTACATGGACATCGACAACGACCCGTTGGCACGAATCCGGATTATTGACCGCAGCGACAACGTGAGCACAGGTGTTTTGACTCGAAATGGCATCGCCATGCAGTCCAAAGTGTGGCACGAAATTGATGCGGCTGACTTGGACAATTGGACGTACAAAGGCGGTGTTTATTTATCTCAAGACTCGTACTCAGTGCAAGTCTCTGACGGACACACGTGGAGCGATATCGGCGATGCCACGATCTATTGGAGAAACTTGTACGATCCGAAACTGAGCAAGAGTTCACGACCCGCGTGGCGTGAACCAGCGTTTTCCAATGACTTTGCCTTGAATCATCTGTTCGATTTCAATCAGGGCGACAATTTCCAGGTCATGGGCGAGCACTTGTTTTTCAACGGCGATTGGCTAAATCCGAATCGTGTGTACACCTTTACACGGGCTCAATTTGGGCAAGTGAAGGTGGCGGGACGATCTTCCGATAACGGCTCGCCGATTCTCAACATTGCCGATGTTCGCGTCCGAGCGCAAATCGACAATGTCTGGAGTCAATGGTCAAGTGTGAACGTGTTGGACGCCCCTCGAATTCACGACGCTTTGAACACGGTACTCGGCACGGACGAGGTCTGGTTGGATCTCGATGGCTTTGTGGCACATCGACTAGAGTACGCGTTCGTCAGCAGGTTGGCGTTTTACTACGGGCCTAGTTCGGTTGAACGAGTCCATGGCCACGGGTTCATGGCGCCAAACGCGAAAACACGAGCCGCGGTTCGCGAGATCTTGAACGTTTACGAGAGCATGATCGACATGAGGTTCGTCGAGGTTTCGGAGTTTGTAGATTTCGATCTTGGCATCGGTTGGATGGACATGACGGACTACCCAACTTCGCAATATGCCTACACCGTGCGTAATGCCGCTGTGTTTCATGATCCGGACGTGCCCTTTGACCATACGCTGGACGGCGATATGTGGTTCAACACGGCGTTTAGCGGTGCCGGCACTCTGTCGCTTACCGATCCAGATCAAGGCGAATGGGGTTACACGACCTACATTCGCGAAATCGGTCGCTCGTTGGGATTGGCTTACACCAACGCCGGATCCGTGATTCTGAATGAGACCCCCTTCTTGAGTCCTGATTGGTTGGGGATCAGTCACAGCTACAACTCGGTTTTGTCCCGGGAAGCGGATTACCATCCGAACCCGATCACTCCTATGCTCTACGACGTTCTTGAGCTGCAGTCGCGGTACGGAGCAAATAGGTTCCATGCGACCGGTGATAATTTGTATGTCTTCGATGACACGCAACCGAGAGTGCGTTTGATTTGGGATGCAGGTGGAAACGACACGCTCAGTTTTGAGAGTGCGAACTTGGTCTCAGGCGATGGGTTTAAAGCGATCATCGACCTCCGCGAAGGTGGCAGTAGCTTTATTCTCGATCCGTCCATCCCGACCAACAACCGCGACTTCTACCGATTTGGCAGAATGACCATCGCAATCAATACCCACATCGAACGCGCTTTAAGCTCGAATGGTGACGACGTGCTGATTGGCAGCAACCGTAACAACTCGTTGTTCGGTGGTCTGGGTAACGACGTGTTGATTGGTGGTGGCGGCGACGACTTCCTAGACGGTGGCTTGGGAGACGATCGCTACATCGTCGGTTTTGGTCACCAAGGTGTGATTGCCTTCGGCCATCGCGCTGCGACGATCTTCGAAAACGCTGGCGGTGGACATGATCGTTTGGAAGTGTACGACACGGATCCATTCTTCGAAATCATGAAGCGTCCAGTCATTTTCCAACGAGATCTCGCGTTCCATCGCGATGACCAAAATCTGTCGATCGAATTGACTCTGGACAACAATGCGGCTGAGTCCACAGTTCTCGTGCGCCGCATGGACTTGGCGGAATCGCAGATCGAGACATTGGCATTCGGCACGACCAACGTGGACTTGGTCCACATCTTCAACAGCTTGGCCACTGATGGAGTTTGGACCCGGTTCCAACTGAGTGGTGCCTCCAGTGCCAATGGCTTGTTGGTAGCCCCGCTGTAGTCGTGTACTTGGTTGGATTGATGGCCGTCCAGTTTTCGCAAACGTTAACCCGCCGCGTGTTCGGTTTTGCCGATCAGCGGCGGTTTTTTTCGTGGGTTGGCGTCGTCTTATCGGGTAGCGCTGTCTCCGTGTGTCTGCTAACTTTTTTAAGTTCTGCGGTAGTTGGCCAAGAACGCAACGGCCAAACGACCTCAAACGCACTCTTGACACCATCAGACGACCTGCTGCGTCAAGCGTCTCGCGAACGGTGGTCTCAGGATGTGGAGCGTCTTCGGCAATTGGACGATTTGGAAACCTATCCCGACAACGCGGTGCTGTTTATCGGCAGCAGTAGCATTCGATTGTGGGACAACATCCAGGAAGATCTGGCTCCAATCATTCCGATCCGTCGCGGATTCGGAGGTGCCAAGAGCGTGGATTTGGCCGTTTTTTCGGCGGAATTGATGCAATCCCATCGTTACTCGGCGTTGGTTGTCTTTGTGGCAAACGACATTGCCGGAGAAGCTGACAAAGTGGGTCAAGATCCGGAAAAAGTGGTCGCGTGGCTCAAGGAGGTCTGGCTGGTTTCCCGGCAACATCAGCCCAACGCTCCGTTATTGCTGATCGAGATCACGCCCACCGCGAGTCGACGCCATGTTTGGGAGCAGCAACGGGAGCTCAATCATCGGCTGCGAAACTGGACTCTACAGGAACCCAACGTTTATTTCCTGCCCACGGCCGAGTATTTCTTAGATGCTCAGGACGAGGTGCGCCACGAGTTGTTTGTCGAGGATCGACTGCACTTGAATCGCGAGGGGTATCGCGTGTGGGGGAGCTTGATTCGACGCCGATTGAAAGAGTTGCTGCCCGGTAATCCCGCGTCCACCGGAAAATAGCCTGGTTTCAAACGGCCCGGCATCTGTTACAACTGAGCGGCCAGCCCAGCAAAGTTCGGGCTGCTGTTTCGAACTCATTTGGCACAGGATGCGTCGTTTTATGAGTGGCAAGGTCAAACCCATCCAGTACCGTTGGAACGGTGCTCTGCTCCCGCATTATGGGATCTCCAGCGGTGATATTGAAGGCTTGTACCCGGAATTGGCCAAGATCCGCGATCAAGTATTCTCTCACGAACTGCCGCTCTACTACGCGAATTCGGGTGTGCCGGACGCGTGGCAACCACTAGACGCAGGGTTCATCGAACTGCCTCAGCGTTTGCTGAGCGACTACCAGACGCAACGCGAGGCCAGTGAATTGGGCCGAATTTTGTCCGTCGCGAAACGTCTTCGCGACCAAGTGGATCGAGTCGTCGTGTTGGGCATCGGCGGCAGCTACATGGGGGCTCGCGCGATTCTCGAATCGTGTTGCCAACCGTATTACAACGAATGGAGTCGCGCCGAACGAGGCGGTCGCCCGCGCATCTATTTTGAAGGCAACAATGTCGACAATGACCACAGTCAAGCGTTGTTGCAGTTCTTGGGCAATGGTCAACCAGCCCAGTCGGTGGATGAGCGTTGGGCGTTAGTCGTGATCAGCAAAAGCGGCGGGACGATGGAAACAGCCGTGGCGTTCCGACAGTTCCTTCGTGCTTTAGAAAGCTCGTTGGGAGCGGAAAAACATCGTTTGCCTGAATTTGTGATTCCGGTGACTGGCGAAACCGGCAAGTTGGCGTCTTTGGCTGACGCGATTGGCTGCCAAGAGCGATTTCCGGTGCCGGACGGAGTCGGCGGCCGCTTCTCCATATTTAGTGCGGTCGGATTGTTGCCGGCGGCGTTGATGGGCGTGGATATCGTGGCCATGTTGCAAGGCGCTGTGGCCATGACCGAGCGGTTCAAGACACAAGGGTTGGGGAATAACCCGGTGCTGGATTATACGGCGGTATGCCATTTGACCGAGAAGCTCCGCGGGCACCATACTCGCATCATGTCGGTTTGGTCCAAGTCGTTGGAAGCCGTCGGTTTGTGGTACGACCAATTGTTGGCCGAGAGTATCGGGAAGCAAGAAGTCGGCGCTTTGCCTCTAACGGTGGTCAACACGCGAGATTTGCATTCCCGAGCCCAACAACATCAAGAGGGGCGGCGCGACAAATTGATTACGAATGTCGTTTTGGACTCGTGGCGCTACGATCCGCTGCCGGTTGGCAGTAGCGTGAACGACCAGGACGGACTAAATGAAATTGCGAACAAGTCGTTACCCGAATTGATGACCGCCGCGATCGCCGGAACGAATCAAGCTTACTTGGAAGATTCTCGCCTGACGACAGATTTACATTTGCCGGCGTCCGACGAATCCAGCATCGGACAATTGTTTCAAATGTTGATGTTGGCCACCGTGGTCGAGGGACGATTGCTAAACATCAATCCCTACGGTCAACCTGGAGTCGAGAAGTACAAAACCAACATGAAACGACTTCTAAAGTAGGTCCTGTCCCTGGTTCGAGGTTGGAGAAGCCATCGTGAGTTCAAGCGAATCGTTCACCACCGATTTGACATGGTATGGTCACGCCACGTGGCGTTTGCGAGTCGCCGGGAAATCGATTTGGATCGATCCGTTTCTAAATGACAATCCGAGCTGTCCGGTTGGAGTGGCGGACGTTGAAGCGTGCCATGCCGTTTTGTTGACGCACGGGCATTTCGACCATGTGGCTAATGCCGCCGAATTGGTCAATCGATTCGCGGCCACCTTGGTTGCCAACTACGAGATTGTTCAATGGTTTTCGACCAAATACGGTGTGACCAATGGCATTGGTATGAATGTCGGTGGTCGAACCAGTGTCGCCGGCGTATCGGTCAAGATGGTACCCGCAATCCACAGTTCGTCTCTGCCCGATGGAAGCTACGGCGGCATCGCCAGTGGTTTTTTGGTTGAAACAGGGCCAACCAACGTCTATATTGCGGGTGATACTTGTGTCTTTTCTGACATGTCCCGAGTCGCGACGCGGATCGACTTGGCGATTTTGCCGATTGGAGACTTGTTCACGATGGGACCAGGGGACAGTATCGAAGCCATTCAATTACTGAAACCGACTCAGGTCGTTCCGTCTCATTACAATACTTGGCCCCCAATTGCGCAGGATGTGCAAAAATGGGCGCGAGATGTCAAATCGCAAACAAATGCCTTACCAATCACCCCGACGATTGGCAGCCCCTTTTTGATTTGATAGCGATAGTCCCAGGATTATTTTTGAAAGCGTTTCCGATGTCTCAGAGCAGTCGTTTCTTTTCGACTGGGACTTTGATGATTGCCATGGTGTTGTTTTCGACGGGTAAAATACTTGCCAGTCCGAAACTCGAATCAGCGCCACAAGAAGATCCCTCGACGGTCAAAAGTCACACTTGTGTTGGATGAAGAACATACATTTGATAAAGAAACGGACCATCAGCGAGAAAGAGTGGTTTGGTTCGCAACACTTGGTCGCAAGATATTTGCGGCCGATTAGTGGTTTGTCGAGATCCTCACCGTCGCGTTCGGGCGAACGTGACTGCAAGGCCAACCGCCATTGTTAGCCTCGCAGTCGACGAAGCTCGCGATTGACCCTTTGAATTCCCTGGCGATTGTTGGTCATTTGGTAGAGATCCGCCAATGCTTGATACTGGCGGATTTCCAACGGGCGAGTGCGTTGCAGCAGCGGCACTTTTTCTTCAGCCGCGCGCCCGTCGGCGGTCGATTTTTCCAGGATGGCAATCGCGCGACGAGTCAGTTTTTTTTCGTTGAGCTTCTTACTAAGTGCCAATGAGACGTTGCCGTATTCCAGCCGATAATACAGCAGATTCGGCACGGTTTGCACCAACTGACTCAATGAATTTGCGGCAACAGAAAGACACTCGATCCCTTCGTCATCTTGTTCTTGGTCAAACCAGTGCTTGGCCAATTCGACGTGGATATTGGAATTCAGTTGGTGAAACTCCATAATCTGTGACGAGTCCGCACAGAGGGTCTTGGTAACGACTGCCGCCTTCTGCAAATAGTCAACAGCGGTCGCGTCTTGCATGGCCAAGGGAATGGTGTAGGTCAGTGCCAACGAATACGCATATTGCGGGTCGGTGGGATGTTTGGCTTGCAATAATTCGATTTGTTGGATCGCGTCCGTGATCCATTGTTTGAATTGATCGGCCTGAACGGCAGGGTCCAATAAGACTGCAAGGCCCCGATAACTGTGGGCGCGGGCCAATCGGGCTGCGTCGTCTTCGGGGTTTTCGAGCAACAATTGGTCGGTGATCTTGACGGCTTGTTCCAGCCAATTTTTTTGTCGACGAACGATGTTTTCCGTACGGCGACGGTCGGCAAGTCGTCCCACAAACGGTGCAACCGAGGGGCGTCTTCCGGTTTGCAATCCAAAGTAATCTTCGGCAACGGAAGTTGGCACGCGTTGCATTTCACCGACGAGTCCCGTTTCCGTGGTGCATAACAAGTTCAACGTACGCGCCACTTCCAAACGAACCTCGGGCTGATTGGCCAATTCGCTATCTTGCAAATTTTTGATTGCCAGTTGATGGTGGCGAACCGCCTCGTTTTGCTCGCCTTGGCGAC
Organism: Pirellulaceae bacterium; assembly: GCA_030681235.1. Lineage (GTDB taxonomy): Bacteria > Planctomycetota > Planctomycetia > Pirellulales > Pirellulaceae > M30B19. The sequence goes on from JAUXWY010000270.1 coordinate 50,552, forward strand.
GGAATGCCTGTCCCGTTTCGTTGTAGATCTGAGCGAGCGTGATCAGAAAGGTCTCTGACACCGGATCATTCCCCAACAACGCGACATAGACTTGGATCGCGTCTTGGTAGGCCTGAATGGCTTGTGGCCAATCGCCCACCAAATGGTAACAGTTGGCCACGCGCCGATAGGCTCGGCCGCTTTGAAGTTTTAGATCTTTCGATTCGGTGTTCTGCACCGCGATTTGGCGATAGAACTTGAGCATGTCTTTCAAGAATGCCGCGTCGGAGGCCGTGATCGCAGTTTGTACGCCGACCAATTCACTCAAACCGTCCCATTCGACTGCCAAGGTCGATTCTTCGGAAGCGTTTGCCTGTCGCCCCTGTGAAACGATCTGGACAAACATGGCATCAAATGCATCCATGCTCACTTGTAGATTCGCTTCGGCTCGTTGAAACTCGGCGTTCGTTTTTTGTTCGTTTTCGACAGCCAACGCGCGGGCCGCTTCAGTTTCCCCTTGCTGCCATTTGAGCTGCTCGTGCTGGCGACTCAAGTCGGCGAGGGCACGTTGGGTTAGGGTATATCCAATCGTCGTCGACAGGGCCACCAAAACCAAAAGCACGAAACAGGAACTAGCCAGAATCGCGGTGGATGGATGACGGCGGGCCCAGCGGAAGACTTCTTCGTGGAGTCGACGACGTCGCACCGAAACCGCGCGGTCGTCCAAAAGGCAACGCAGATCGTCTCGCAACTCGGCGGGTGTCGCATAGCGTTCTGACGGATCCCGCGCCAGCGCTTTGTGGACGACTCGTTCCAAGTCACTCGAAGCTTGCGGTAGTTTGGTCCGAAGTGGAGGCGGGGTTCTACCTAGAACTTGTTGAACCCAACCCGAAGGCGAATGAGTGGAGTACGTGGGATGAAGCGTCAGGATCTCGTACAACGTCAGCCCTAACCCATAGACCTCGCTTTGTTGATCGTATTTCCCTTCGATCGCTTCCGGCGGCATGTATTGAGGAGTGCCGACCACGTCACCAGTCTTCGTGATGCCAGGTTCGTCCAGATGTTTGACCAGACCGAAGTCCGTCAAGAGAACCCGCCCTTCTGGGTCAACCAACATGTTGCCGGGCTTGAGATCCCGATGCAGGACCCCATGTCGGTGGGCGTAGTCCACGGCGTCCGCAATGCCACTCATGGCCCGCAGCGCCCAGCGAATGCGGCGACGTGGATCGACCAACTCTTCCCAAAAGACACTGCCGCGCAGCGATGGCCGCTCCGCAACGCTCGATTTGCTGGTCACGGCGGATTGCGAGACCGTGAAATCCACGCGAGTTCGCTCGACCATTTCTTCGCGCGACGTTTTGGCGGCATCTCGTTGGCGTTGACCCGTCAAATCTGTTTCGAAAACTGTCGATTGAATGGGGGTCGCGTTTCCATTTGATGAGTACTTTATTGTTCCGTTTGACTTTAGTTGCAGCATGATTTCCGAAAGCGACCAACCGGCGACGAATTCCATCACGTAATAGTGGTAGCCATGACTGAAGCCCACGCCAAAAACGGTCACAATCTGCGAGTGATGTAGTTTGGCGGCGGCCCCGGCTTCCCAGCAGAATCTTTGAACGGCTCGCGGATCGTTGGCCAATTGCTGTGACAATACCTTGACCGCCACTCGGCGTCCTAGTGATTGGTGGATCGCCTCGAACACGACTCCCATCCCACCGCGTCCCAATTCGCGAATCAACTGGTAATCGCCCAACTCCTGCACATCTTTAGGAAACGACTCGGGGATGGCATGTGCTGCGGACTGGGAGGACTGTTGCTTCAAGCCTTCGATCATGGCGACCGACGAGAGCAGTTCCGCCAATTCTGTGCCAAAGTGCGGAAACTGTTGTTGATAACTTTCGATGCTCGGCAACCGCCCCGCACGATACTGCGACGTAAAATGATCGACGACCGCGTCCAAGCTAAGGTGAGGATCGGGTCCATTTAGGGAAAGGGCGTCGGTCATTGAACGGAATCCGCAGGGTTGGATGCTGCCGAGATTTCCTTTAACCGCTTAAGAGCTCGTAAGTATCGCTTGCTCGCCGCATCTGGCGAAATTTGCAGGACCTGAGCCGTTTCGTCGTTACTGAGTTCCTCGAAATGTCGGAGTGCGATCACTTCACGATCAAGGTCGTTCATCTGGTTGAGGGCCGTTTCTAACCAAGCCAACTGCTCGGCGCGGCGCAACAATTGACTGGGCGACGTCATCTGAGCTGATAATTCGAAAGCCATCGCTCGTGACGTGCCGTTGGGGTCGGCAAAGCCAAACAGGCCAATTTCTCGACGCACGTCCCGTTTTTCCGTCACCAGATGGGCGCGATGCGTGTCGATCAACTGCTGTTGCAATTCCATCCGCAGCCAGACGAAAAGCGGCGGTGGGTCCGGTTGGCTGAGATAATTCTCCAATCGCTTGGCCGCTCGAACGTAGGCCTCTTGCAAAACATCGGATTCGGAAACGCGGCCGCTCAATCGCCGGTCCAAACGAAATGCCACGATGCGAGCCAAGCGGGCACGGAGTTGTTGGAAATGTACGGCCAATCCCTGCTGCCCGTCGCGGCGCAGTTGCTCCAAGACCTCGGGCTGGTCAGGCATCGATTCGGACATAGCGGATCCCGAAAACGGCGTTGGTACAAAGCCACCGTCCGTTATTATAGCCGGACGGTGGACCAAATTCTGCTTCGCCGTACCGAGAAGTGTCGGTCACCGCCGAGACGGACGAGCCACGCGGAACATGCGTTCGCTCGGGTCCTTGAGGCTATCCCCCAATTTCTTCAACGCTTCGGTCTCGATTTGGCGGACACGTTCACGGGTCAGATTGAGGCTTTCGCCGATCTCTTTTAACGTGTGTTGTTCCATTTCATCGAGGCCATAACGCATCTTCAGAACCATGGACTCTCGCGGATCCAACTCGTGCATCATCTGTTTGACACGATTTAGAACATCATTTTCGATGAGTTCGTCTTCGGGCGTCTTGGCGCGTTCGTCCATCACCATTTCACTCAGGCTCCAACCGGAATCGCTTTGTTCCGTTTGCGGAGCCAAATTATGGATGTGGATCGCCTTTTTGATAATAGGCAATTTCTTCTTGGGGACGCCCAGTAGACGAGCGACTTCTTCCAGCGTGGGATTGCGCCCCAATTCCTCAGTCAATCGCGATGTCGCACGACGCCACTTCGACAACAGCTCCACCATATAGGCCGGAATACGAATAGTCTTGGACGAATTGATCAACGCTCGCTTGATCGATTGCTTGATCCAATAACTGGCGTAGGTACTAAACCGCGTGCCCATGTCGGGGTCAAAGCCTTCGACCGCCCGCAGTAACCCGAGATTGCCTTCTTCGATCAAGTCTTGCAGGCCCATGCCTTTGCCGGTGTAACAACGGGCAATGTTGACCACGAGTCGCAAGTTGGCACGCACCATGTGATCGCGGGCGCGAACATCGCCGTTCGCAATTCCCTTAGCTAGTTCGCGTTCCTCAGCGGCACTCAAGAGCTTGGCTTCATTGATTTCCCGCAGGTACGTCTCCAACGGCGACTGCAGGCCCGTGGCTTCGCGGATCGCGTTCTCAACATTATCCAGCTCCCGTTCCAGGCGGTTAATGTCCACGCGCAAATCCGCGTCGTCGTCAAGTTCTTTGCTTTTGAGGTCGCTCATCTTATTTCCAAGTCCAGGATAGAAACCTGCCGTAACAAAGCACCATGACTCGGACTCCGTGTTTCCACCCAGAGGAAACAGGGGCTCCTACAATCAAGCGCCTTCGTACGTACCGCGTGCCTGCGTACGTAAGCAGTGCTATCGTCTGGAGAACGGGACGGGCTCTAGCCCGCCCCTCAGATCGCACGTCTTAGCGTTTGTGCCACTTGAGACAGAATGAGAAGTTGTTCGGATCAGCGCAGTCGTAAAGTATCATTCGACTGGGCATTGTCCTGGAGGCTGGCGATGCGAGACGTCTCTTGTTGTACGGCAACCATGATTTGTTGCGATTCTTGGTCCACCCATTGATGCAACCGTTGTTGATGGTCCTGCAGCGATTGCCTAACCGCCAGCGATTGCTGTTGGGCGGACGAGGCGAAGTGGAACTGCGTGCTGTTGTCTAATGCTTGGGCAATTTGCAAACCCAGATCACACCTGCTCGTAGCAACGATCTTGTCGGTTGTGCCGTTGAGTTCGTATGTGACGACAAACGACTCGATGCTTTGAAGTTCGTCGCGCATGCGAGCCGCCAAGGCCGGGTCTTTGACTTGGGACAAATCGCAGTCGACGCGGGTTTGAGTGTGGCGAACCAACAGCTGCCCGTCCAGTTTCTCTCCGTCCAAATTCAGGTTGAGCTGCGCAGCGTATTTTCCGGGAGTGACTTGAATTGGCAGACCCACCCGCTGCTGGGCTGAAAGCAACGCCAAGCCTTCCTCGCGAGCCAAGTCCAAACTCCGGATCGAAAAGTAGGACTTGCGATTGCCATTGCGCTGGTCGTACAAGCCGTTGACGATCACGTGGTGGTCCCCTTGAGCCCGCAACGATAGGCTGGCCGGATAACGTTGTGCATGGGGACGATTGCTCAAGTTGTTGATGCTGCCCATCAGGCGATAGTATTGGTCTCCAACACTCGAGACCCCGACCAGTGTGAGTTTCTGAATTTCAAGGCTGGGTAGTTCCTCGCGACGAAACGAAATGTCTCGACCGCGTCCACTGCTGGCCGGAGCATTGTCCATGGTTGGGACAACGGCTTGAGCCCACTCGACCCATTGAAAGATTTGTTGCAATGATTGCGGAGGTTGTTGGCCCAACAAATCCGTATCAAAGCTGCTCGCGGGAGTTTCAGGCAAGCGAAACGCATTGTCCAAGGCTTCGATTTCGCTGGCTGCTGTGTCGGCAACGGCGGCCAGATCCGCCGCAGCAGCGCGTTGAATCTGTTCGATCTTGCCACGAATCGTCAGTATCTCCTGAGTCAACTCGTTGACTCGTCGCGTCATGGACAACCGAACATCGTTGCGGAGCGGATTATTGGGTTGACGGGCGACGTTTTGAGCGGCAGTCACTTGCTCCTGAAGCCGAACGGCGGATTGCCGACAATCGGCCAATTGCGATTCCCACTTCGTTTTGAGGCTTTCCAGAGCCTGGAGCGTGTGTTGGCCTGCTTGGCCGGTGCCGCGCTCGGCGGCCTGGATTTGCTGCCACCACGTCGGTTCGATCGCCAGTTTGGGTCGGGCGTTGTAGTCGGATTTTGGCTGGCGGGCCTCGGCTAAAGCTTGTTCCAAAACAGCGGCCAAATTCGATGCTCCCGCCGCTGATGTCACGGCCGAGCCGGAGGCCGGCACCAAGGAGGGATTTGTCATCATCCCGTCCAAGACCACCCAACGTTGGTCCAAAAGTGCCTGTTGGTCGAGTTTCAACGAAACCTTGTCCGCCTGAAACTGCCCGATGCCATTCCGACCAATCAACAAATTTCGCATCGTGACCGTGCGGTCTTGCCATTGGAAACTGGCTTGGTCGACCGTCACTTCCAGCGGGGCCAACACGCCCGATTGATTGATGGCCGTTCGGGTCATGAGTTCGCTGCTAGCCCAGATCCCCATCAGAAGAATGGCCAACAATACCAGACGCGGAGGTAGAAACTTCAGGAATTTCATTATTCTAACTCCGTCACGAACGTTGGGCCGGATGGAACGGCATCTGTCGGACGCGCGGCGAGTAACGCTTGGATTTGACGCGTACACCTATTTGCAACGAAAAACGTCGGCACACCCAGTATTCCGGCGGCCGCGATCGAGCCGACGACCACCGAGTTATTCAACTTCAACCACGCGGACCCAGGGGTCGATTCCACCGCCTGCCAAAGCGAGCTCAGCCATGGTTGCGTCAGCAGCCAAAAGCCAATGGGATCGGTCAGCGAGTCCAAATGCGGGCCCAAAAGTGAGAAAATAACGGCGGAAACCAGCGCGATTGGCAACGAAACCGGCAAAAATAGCCCGCAAAACGCCACGAGGTAACAAATCGCCGACTCTTTGGGGAGCAGGCCAATCATGAGTCCCAGAACCACAGCCGTTGCAAATCGCCACGGAGGCGGCATTTGGCGGGTGGAATCCGGTTGGGGGCTTTGCATGGTTGAACCTACTGGAATGCGAATCTTGCGAATGGTGGCCCGCCAGTCCGCGGTTGGGACAGCGGGCTCGATCGTTCCCCGCCTGCCCTTTGACGGGATATTCCCTAGAATCGGATCGGGTTTCCTGAGCGGTAGACTTTAGCGAATTTAACAATTGAGCAGGGCATAGCTCGCGTTTGCTCGGTTGGAAGTCCAAAAGCTGTGGTTTTTCAGAAAATGTTGATGGAAATAAAAACCGCGTTTGGTTAAGATAACGGGGTCCGGCGGATTCGTTACGGCCAACGTTGGGTTGTAGGAGTCACGGCGGGGCGTCGCTTCAAATCGGAGAGACGCTTCAGATGGTCTTTAGGAGTAAGCAGAACGATGGATGGCATGCAGGATGTATATGCGGACGGAATTGGCGAAATCACTTTAACCGGTGGAATGGTTCGAATTGATTTGGTGAGTCTGTCGGCGAAGGAAAAGGATGCAGAGGGTCGCCCGCGTTTGGAGTTCCGCAAGCGAGTTGTTCTACCCCCGGAAGGGTTCCTCCGTAGCTTTAGTGCGATGGAAGATTTGGTGAAACAATTGGTCGACGCGGGTCTGATCAAACGTCGCGAAGGTGACGCCGCTGTCCCGAGCGTTCCCGGAAACGGTTCGGTGAGTCGGCCGGCGCCGGTTAGCCCGAACTTTTGAGCAGACGCCGAGCGGTTTGTCCAAACCGCTTGATCGATTTGGGTAGAAGCTCGCGCTTGCGTCGCCGCCAAGCGTGGGCCAGTCCAAGGGGTGGATGGCGAAAATAAACTTGTCTAGACCAATGGAATATCGCGGAGATACTCAAAGTGATTCGAAATCGATTCGACGGATTTGTGAGTGAAAGTGGGTTAGAAACGATGGGTAAGAAGCCCGTTGGCAAATCTTCGAAACGGAGTTCGACTGAGACAGGCCTTTCGCTGGCGGATCTTTGGCAAGCCAATGTTTCCTTGCAGTTCGGTCGGATATTCGACTCGACCTATACGGCACGAAATGAAGCGGGAACGCAACCAACCGTTGCCAGTGTTATTTCGCGGTTGACGGAATTCGTGTCCAAGAATCCGGCCGGTGTTGACCTCGGTAGGAAAATAGCCGACGTGGCTCCGCGTGTGATGGAAACCACAAAACTTATCCCTGAAACACTTACCCCTGGAACTAAACCGCGAACCGCTCCGATCGTTCGGCCCGATTACTCGACTGGAGACGGGTCGGAGTATTTGATTTTGGCTAGTTTGATTGGTGGCGATGTCGCGAAGTTGGCCGCCGCAATTCGAATCTTGCAGCAAACTCAATCTCAACGTTCAACCTTCCAACCCGTTGCGGCAATCCAGAACTCCGGTTCGGACGACGTCATGGTTAGTAGAAACTACGATGTGAACGTACCGCAGTTTAATATCGGGAACGGCGGCGGTGGTTCACCGGTGAACAATTTCCCACCACGGGTGACACTGTCAGCAAAGAGTATTGAGGCCGGCAATTCGTTCCTGATTTCGGAGATTTATACTTACTCCGACATCGATCAGAATCCTATGACGGCGCTGCGCATCATCGATCGGACTGCGTCGAATGAAAGTGGCTATTTTTGGTATCGTGGCCAACGAATTTCTGCGAACCAATGGATCGAAGTTCCGGCCGATCAGGTCCAGAACCTGCGGTTCTTTGGTGGCGTTGTCCCCACGATCGATTCGATTGCCATCCAAGTGTCCGACGGAAAATTCTGGAGCACACAAGCTTTTGGCGTCATCAACACGATTCGTCCAAACTTGTTCCCGCCGACGGCCGAGGGGTTCAACGGCCAAGTGTTGGCGTTCGAGTCGGTCAAAATCAAAGATTTTATTCGCGCAACCGATCCGGAAAACGATATCCGAACGATACGCTTCATCGATCGTCAAAATAATCCAAACTCGGGATTTTTCTCCATCAACGGAGTTCAACAAGACCAAGCCAAGTGGTTCGAGGTCGCGGTCAGCCAACTTGATTTGATCAACTACCATGGCGGGCAAAATGGGCAGGCCGAATTTGTCGCCTTTCAAGTGTTCGATGGCCGGTTTTGGAGCAACGTGGCTAACTTCACGATGCAAACCATTCCGAATATCCATCGCCCCGTGGTTGCCGTTCCCGATTTGGAATTAAAATCCGGCCAGGTGATTCAGGTTTCCAATTGGATTACTTATTCCGATGCCGACGGCAACACCGCCAAACGGTATCGCATCTACGACACCGGCAGTCGTTCGGATGGTGGCTTCTTCTCGGTCGATGGACAGCAACAAACGGCCAATACTTGGTTCGAAGTGGAAGCGCAAGATCTGAGTAAAGTTCGCTATCACGCCTCGGAAACCGCCGACTTCGAAAAATTCCGAGTCATGGCGTTTGATGGTCGGTATTGGAGCGATATTTCGACCGGTTCCGTGACTATCCGAGTCAAACCGATCACCACATTGCCAGATTTGATCTTGCTTGGCGAACTGGACAGTGTCTTCCTACGGAACGTTTTGCAGGTCAATGGCAATGGATTGTCGGTCAAGACCGTACAGATGTTTGTACCCTTTTCGCCTCCGGGTGGATCGCTGGTTCGACTCAATGGCACTGCCTTGGCCGGGAATCGATTTCACCAAATGACGTGGCAAGAGTTCCAAAACGTGACGTACGTCGGCGGTTCAGGTGGAGATAGCACCGGTCGGTATTTCAACGAATTGCTGTTGAGATTCGACAACGGAGTCGCCTGGAGCGAGTGGGAACGAATCGATACCCTCACAGAAATTATCGGCAATGACGCTCTGTTCACGGGTACTTCTTGGTCGGCGGTCCCAGGCCAAGCTGTAGAAGTGACCTTCAGTTTCCCGTTGGTGGTGCCGTTTTATTACGCCGACGACGCTGACGAACGCAATGAAGACGTGCGAGCATTGAATGGATTGCAGCAACAACGCATCCGCGAGGCGCTGGCGACCTATTCCGAGTTCGCGAACATTACTTTCCGGGAAGTTCCAGACTCCGTCGGTGGCATGATGCGGTTCATGTTTACGGGAATGGACGATGGCATTCTGGGTTGGGCGTATTTCCCCAGCGCTCAGCGTCCCAGCCAGTCGACCCACGGCGACGTTTGGTTCAACACAGCGGCTTTGGCAACATCGGATTTTGCCGATGGTACGGAAGGTTGGCTGACCGTCATTCACGAAATTGGTCACGCCGTCGGATTGGGGCATCCATTCACGCCCCCAGGGCAAACAGGGCCGCAGCTGCCCAGTGCCACAAACAATCATCTGTATACCCAAATGTCCTACACACGTGCTTGGCAGGTGCCAGGCGTCCGTAACGGCATGGCTTCGGATGGAAACCTGTATGGCATCGACACACCAATGCTCTACGACGTGATGGAGATTCAACGACTCTACGGCTCGACCGTCAATCAAAACACTGGTAATACGACTTACCGGTGGACCAACGCTCCGTTCCGCGAGACGATTCGTGACACCGATGGCTTCGACACGATCGACGCTTCCAACTTTGGTACGGTTCAATACATCGATCTGCGGCCAGGTCGGCTGAGCCACATCGGCGAGAATTCCCATTCGTTAATGATCATGCAAGATACGCGGATTGAAAATGCGATTGGCGGACGTGGTAGCGATCGAATTGTTGGAAACGAATTGAACAACCTCTTGGTTGGCAATGCAGGCAACGACATTTTGGAAGGTCGTGGCGGTACCAATATTTTGATGGGCGGTGCCGGAAATGACACGTACATTTGGCGGCTGGGTGATGCCTGGAGTACGATCGACGAGGATCGTGGCGCAGGTCGCGACGAGATTCACGTTTACGGGAATCACTCGATTCCGAACGCACCATTTGGGACGATCAATGACTTGACGGAAGACTTTTTGTTTCGTCGGATTGGCCGCGATCTGCGGATCGACTTTACGATCAACCGAGGGGAAGCGGTTGGCGGGCTGACCGTCAAAGACATGGCTTGGGGCGGAAGCCGAGTCGAAACCTTGCGTATGTTCGGGATTGCCGGTCAAATTGGACCCGCCATTAATTTGGAGTCGATCTTTTTGCAAGCGACCGACGTCGGGCAACGTTTCCGACTGACGGAGACCGAACATCCATTCGGCTTCATCGCGGTACCGGTTTAAGTTCGGTAAGATGTGATACGAAATCCAAGACTTGGTTGGCTCGGTCCAACCAAGTCTTTTTTTGTTCGATGACATCTCAAGTCCAAATAACCACAGATCCAAAGGAGTCCTTATGTCGCGATTGCCAGGGACAAAGATTCGCATCATGGGACTTCAAGTGTTCTTGTTGCCGATCCAGACTCGCGTGCCACTGAAGTTTGGCACCGAGACTTTAACGCACGTTTCGTGCCTGCGGGTTCGAATTCTCGTTGAAAGTGACGCTGGCAAATTGGCCGAAGGATGGGGCGAAACGCCTTTGTCCGTGCAATGGGTCTGGCCCAGTCCCGCGCCATACGGCCAACGATTGGCAGTGATGGAGCGATTTGTCCAGTTCTTGGCGGGTGAGCTTTCACATTGGCCGTCGTCCGGCCATGCTTTTGAGTTGGGCGTTGAACTATTGAACGAGGCGTTGCCCAAGTGGCTGTCGGAATTCAACGCAACAGCAGCGATACAGCTGCCCTATCTGGCATCTTTGTTGGTGGCAAGTGCATTTGATCTAGCGCTGCACGATGCGCAAGGCAACGTCTTGGGTTGCGATACCTACGCGACTTACTCGCGTGAACTGCTGCCGCGGCCCCTGAGTGACTTTTTTGGACCTGGTGCTGGTGGCGCGAAGTTTTCGGGACAATTCTTAGATGACTACTTGCTTGCTCGACCGCCGCTGGAAATCCCGGTTTGGCACCTCGTCGGAGCGTTGGACCTCCTGACCCACGGTGACGACTCTTCGTTAGACCCCCGAGATGGCTACCCGTTTCTGTTGAGCGATTGGATCACGACGGATGGCTTGCAATGTTTGAAGATCAAGTTGCGCGGCAACGATTGCGAATGGGATTTCAATCGCATCGTGCAGGTGGCGGATGTCGGTCTGCCCTTGGGAGTACGATACCTTTCGACCGACTTCAATTGCACGGTTCGCGATCCAGCTTATGTCGCTGAGATCTTGGATCGGTTGGAGCATGATCACCCGCAAATCTGGCAGGCCCTGGCGTACGTCGAACAGCCATTCCCCTACGAATTATCGGAGCTCTCGTTGGACGTGCTTTCGCTTGCGAAACGCAAGCCGTTGTATCTGGATGAAAGCGCCCATGATTGGCAACACGTTCGGCTGGGGCAAGAACTGGGTTGGAACGGTGTCGCGTTAAAGACCTGCAAAACGCAAACTGGTGCGCTATTGAGCCTCTGCTGGGCTCGGGCGCATGGGATGGGAATCATGGTCCAGGACTTGACCAACCCGATGCTTGCCCAAATTCCACATGTTCGATTAGCGGCTCACGCCGGTACAAATTGGGGGGTCGAATCGAACGCGATGCAGTATTACCCGGCCGCTTCCGACATGGAAACCCCCATTCATCCCGGCCTGTATCGCCGACGCCAGGGACAACTGCAGATTGGAAGTTTGGCCAACGAGTCTGGCGCCGTTGTGGGGTTTGGCTATCGCCACGCTATCCATTGTCGATCGCTTCCGCCCCCGGTGTTCGATTCGACTCATTGATGGTTGAACCACAACCAGGGCATTGTCACACCTGAAATTAAGGTTGCCCTTGAAGCTGCGTGAAATCTGAAAACTGTTGATTTCCAGCAGATTCAGGGAGGACCGCAGATTCAAAAGACAGTAGACGCCAGTTCATGCTGAGCTCAAGCAAGATCGATCGCTGAGGGACACGCCCTGCGCCCTACGGCTGATGTTGCTGACCCTAATCATTAGGTGTGTTGCATGGTTTCTCTCAATTCGTTGGTCTTACCGTATCGCGTCAGTAACCATGAAGTCTCGCAACGGTGAACATAGCCCGAAGCTCGTTTGGTGGAGTCCGGGCGTTGCCGACCAGTTAGACGGCTGAAAAAATGTAAAAAACGAGTCGATCGATAAGCCGGGTTCTGTCGCGAGTGATCATTTATCTGGGGCGACAATTGCTTGTCGCCTCGGCGCGGTTTACCCGATGGTCGAGCGAAACGGACCGCTTCGCGCCGCCATCCGAAGATGACGACTTCCCATCTGTCTAACCTTGCTCCGGGTGGGGTTTACCTAGCCAAGTAAGTCACCCTACCTGCTGGTGAGCTCTTACCTCACCGTTTCACCCTTACCACACACCGACCAACACGAGGTTGGCTGGCTGTTCGGCGGTTTGCTTTCTGTTGCACTTGCCCTAACCTCGCGGTCGGTCGGCGTTACCGACCACCCTGTCCTACGGAGCCCGGACTTTCCTCCAGCAACCCGCGACGCAAAGCGTCTTGGGCCGCCAGCGATCACTTGATCGACTCGTTGTTTCCTACTTGCCGAGACTATCGGCCAAATCTTTGGCATCATAGAACTGGCGCAGCGATTCTCGGATGGCGCTCGAATGCACGGACGTGCAGCGGCCTTGCTTGTCGGTGTACATGAAGTCCGCAACCAACGACTGAATATTGCCATCAAAGATCAATCCGACCAACTCCAGATTCTTGTTGACGACCGGTGAGCCACTATTGCCGCCAATAATGTCGGCCGTCGCAACAAAGTTGAACGGTGTTTTTGGATCCAACTTGTCGCGATTCTTGGTCCATGACTCGGGCAACTGGAAGAATTCCTCGCCGGGGTGATTCGCTTCGTGTTCAAAAGCGCCGCCAACCGTGGAAAACGCCGAAACTGCCTGACCATCCTCTTCATAGCCTTTGACCGTTCCATAAGCCAAACGCAACGTGAAGGTCGCATCGGGATAGGTGGAGTCGCCCTGCACCGCAAACAAAGCGTCTGCGATTTTGGAATACGCTTGCTTTTCCTGTTCGCCCCATGCTTCAGTCATTTCCGTCTGTTTGCGCAGTTGGGGATCGAGGATCCACGCCAGTTGGATCAACGGGTCGGAGCTATTGCGAACGGCATCCGCACCTCCCGCGACCAGTTCTCGCCGCTTTTGCGGATCGAGCATGGCCGTTCCAGCGATGACTTCCCGAGCTCTTTCCGTCGGGCTTAAGCCATTGAGAGCTTCTTGACACAACGGGTCATCGCCACCGCGAATTTCACATAATCGCCCCAACAGGTCGGCCAGAATCGCTTGCTCCAAGTCAGGATAAATCGGAGCATCGGAGTACAAACCCAACTCCAGCGACGCTCGGGCCGAATCCCGGTACGGTGGCAACCGACTCCCGGATGGTTTCTGATCTTCCACAACCAATTGCACGATCGTGTGCGCCAGTCCAAAAACTTGACTATTCATCGAGATCGACGTTCGCAAAGTTGCGGCCCGCTGCCGTTGGATTTCGGCAATCGTCGAGTAAGCGGCAGCCGCTCCCTGGAGCTTGGGATTCTTTTCGATGGCGGCCTGCAGTTGATTTTCCCGCGACACTTTGTCGGCCATCACGGCTGGGTCTTGCAACCCGCCCAACATACCCAAGTAGGCCTTCCGCGAGTTTTGAACGCCAAACAGATCATCTTTAGCCCGGCGGGCTTGTTCGGGGCCTGCCAATCCAAACTGCTGGAGCATGATCTCGCGACGACGCAAAAAGTCCAAAATGAACGGCATCCGATGGTCCCGCTGATATCGCAGGGCATCGGTCGTAAAGATTCGACTGGTTCGGCCCGGATTTCCCGCCACAAAAATGAGCTCCCCTTCGGACGGGCCGTTCTCGCTCCATTTCAGGAAGTCAGGAGTTTGGGCAGGTTGATCGTTTTCGTAGACTCGAAAAATACAGGCATCCAAACAATAGCGAGGGTACTCGAAGTTGTCGGCGTCCCCACCAAAGAAGGCAATCGAGGCCTCCGGCGAGAATACCAAACGGACATCGGTGTACTTCTTGTAGCAGTACAGGTGATACTTTCCGCCACCAAACAGCGTGACGACATCAGAACGCAACCCCGTGGACTCCAGCGACTTTTGTTCGATCGCGGCAATATTCTCGCGACGCTTCGCCAACGCGGATTCTGGGGTCAAATCAGCCGAAATCCCTTGATTGACCGCCGCCGTGACGTCTTCGATCGAGAGGAGTTGATTCAGTTCCAGATCTGGAGCTTTCAGTTCCTCGGCCGGCGTCCGAGCCAAGAATCCATCTTCGTAAACGTTTCGTTCGGGCGTGGAAAGCTTGTGCAGCGTTTCGGCACCCACATGGTGGTTGGTAAGCACCAACCCGTTGCTGGAGACAAACGAAGCCGATCCACCCGAGTTGAACCGAACGCATGATCGCATGAGTTTCTCGGCCCATCCCTCGTTCGGCTCGAAGCCGTAGTTCTGCTTCAGCTGCTTGAGAGGAAGATCGTTAAACAGCCACATCCCTTCATCAGCCTTCACGCTCGCGACTCCCGACAACAAACACAACAAACCTGCAAATTTAGAAATCCAACACATGCTTATCCCTCTTATCCCTTTCCGATAATGTTTTTTTAACGTCCACACCACGCACGGCGTCATGCCGACGAAAACCGGAGCTCAGGCCGTACAGTTGCCCTTGGCTTGGTCGAATTGATTATTCTTCATCGTCCGATGCTTCTTCGTCGTCGTCGTCGTCATCATCATCATCATCATCTTCGTCGAAGTCCTCATCATCATCCGAGTAGAACACCCAACCCATGACATAATAAAGGGCAGGTAGTCCATAGAACTTATCGTCGGGATAAAATGAGAAACACCCGTCAAACGACCCACCGATCCGACATGGCTGTCCTTTGTCCAGCCCGGTCATTTCAAAGAATCTTTGATCGTCAATTTGGACTCGGTCGATGATCTTGACTTCGGTCAACCCGTGCTCGTCTTCCAGCATGCGAATCATGGCTTGATCTTCTTCGGCGGAAAACGTCGGCTGGTAGTCTTCGCTTTCCATCAACTCAAACAGCAGGTACCATCCCGCGTAGAGTTTGAGCAGCTCATCATGCTCGAACAGTCCGAAGTCGATGTCCCGATCCGAAAACGAGTAGGCAATGGGCCCAGCGACACCGACACCTTCACGCCCGTTGGGCAACACGAACTCCACCAAGTGAATTTCTTGGTCTTCCGGTTCCCACGGCCAGGGTGCCTCGTACGACTCGACCACCGAAATGGACTTCGGGGCCATGCCAAACTCTTTGGACTCTTGTAACCAAAGCGATAATTCGTCAACCGCCAGTTGCTCGCTGTCGTCATCTGTCGAATCATCCATCGTTTCATTCCGTCTATCTAGGCTAACGAGCCAGATGATTCTGGTCGTTGATTTGTTCAAAGCACGTTGACCGACTCGAAAGCCCCTGCCCGCTCCGCTCGATCAACCCGGTGGTATTAAGATAACGGCAGGCTGGGGACATTCACAACTGGCGAACGGACACTCTGGGAATCTTTTCCCAGCTTTTCACGGGCAGGTGGCTTCGGTTAAGCTTTGTTTCTTGTCCGAATAGCCAAACTTCCAGCACCGTATCCGGTCCCAGAGAGTCGCAAGAAAACATGAGTGGCCCGCCCACCCCGGCAAACCGGTTCGACCCCGATCGAGTGATTCGAGCCCCGCGCGGCCCAGTGCTGCATTGTAAGAACTGGCTGACGGAAGCCGCCTATCGGATGCTGCAAAACAATTTGGACCCTGAAGTCGCCGAAAATCCGGCCGCTTTGGTTGTTTATGGTGGAATTGGGCGAGCGGCCCGGGATTGGGCGTCTTTTGATCAGATCCTCGCAAGTCTCCGAGAACTTGAATCCGACCAGACTTTGTTGATCCAATCTGGCAAACCGGTCGGCGTCTTCCAAACCCATCCGAATGCCCCGCGCGTCCTGTTGGCCAACTCGAATTTGGTCCCCCGCTGGGCAAACTGGGAGCATTTCCATGAACTCGATCGGCTGGGGTTGATGATGTACGGTCAGATGACAGCCGGCAGTTGGATCTACATCGGAAGCCAAGGAATCGTTCAAGGGACGTTCGAGACATTTGTCGAAGCAGGTCGGCAGCATTATTCCGCCACTTCTTCGGAACCGGCCGGCAATACAACCCACCCTCACAATCCTTGGCAGGGGCGTTGGATTTTGACCGCTGGACTGGGGGGAATGGGCGGCGCCCAACCGCTGGCCGCCTCATTGGCCGGCGCTTGTTCATTGACAATCGAGTGCCAACAGAGTCGGATCGACTTTCGGCTACGGACCCGCTACGTCGACGTTCAAGCCCGCGATTTGGATGACGCGTTGCAAAAGATTCAGCAGGCGATTGTGCAGGATCATGTGATTTCCGTCGCGCTGTTGGGCAACGCCGCCGAAGTATTGCCAGAAATCGTCAATCGCGTTCGCAGCGGGCAAGTTCGTCCCGACTTGGTGACCGACCAGACATCCTCTCATGATCTGGTTCATGGTTATTTGCCAGAAGGCTGGAGCGTCGCGCAGTGGCAAGCCGCCCAAAGCGATCCGGCTCGACATGCGGACTTGGTTTCTGCGGCAGCCCGTTCTTGTGCGACACATGTCACCGCGATGCTCGAACTCCATCAGCTCGGGATTCCGACGGTGGACTACGGCAACAATATTCGACAAGTTGCCTTCGACCAGGGAGTCACCAACGCCTTTGCGTTTCCGGGATTCGTTCCAGCCTACATTCGCCCGTTGTTTTGCCGAGGCCAAGGTCCATTCCGTTGGGTCGCCCTTTCCGGTGATCCCGAAGACATTTACCGAACCGATGCCAAAGTCAAAGAATTATTCCCGGATCGTCCACACGTTCATCGCTGGTTAGATCTGGCTCGCGAGCGGATCGCGTTTCAAGGGCTGCCGGCTCGGATTTGTTGGTTGGGACTTGGGGAGCGTCATGTCGCTGGACTGGCCTTTAACGAGATGGTCCGCACCGGAGAACTCAAGGCGCCGATCGTCATCGGTCGCGATCACTTGGATACGGGCTCCGTTGCTAGTCCGAATCGTGAAACCGAGGCCATGCGAGATGGCAGCGATGCCGTTTCCGACTGGGCTCTCCTCAACGCGTTGTTGAACACGGCCGGCGGGGCAACTTGGGTTAGTTTGCACCATGGCGGTGGTGTCGGAATGGGGTACTCGCAGCACTCGGGCATGGTCATCGTCGCCGACGGTACGCCGGAAGCGGACGCGAGGTTGGGTCGAGTTTTGGTCAATGACTGCGGTTCGGGAGTCATGCGGCACGCCGATGCGGGCTATGAATTAGCATTGGAAACCGCGCGAGCCTTTGGCCTTCAGTTGCCCATGTTGAAAACCGCACCACTTGGATCACACTAGGCTGTGGCCCCCAAACGGGCTCGGCCCCCTAGGCACGAAGCCTAGGACAACAACAGGAACATTCCGCATGACCGACCCAACGAAAACAGTCCCGTCGGCACCAGGAGTGGCCCACGCGTTTCGGTTTTGTCCTCGTTGTGGGCACGCTCATCCCCAGCCGGGAAAATCTCCTTTCCACTGCACTTCCTGTGGATGGAGTTTTTACTTTGGACCGGTCTCTGCAGTGGGCGCGTTGATCGTCAACGAACAACAACAGCTATTGCTGGTGAAGCGGGCTCGTGATCCAGGAATGGGAATGTTAGGTTTGCCCGGCGGGTTTGTTGACGCGGGTGAAACCGCCGAGGAAGCACTCGTTCGTGAAGTCCGAGAAGAAACTGGTTTGGATGTTCTCGATCCGCAACTATTGTTGACCCATCCCAACCAATACCGCCACTGCGATTTTGTTGTGCCGGTCTTGGATTTCTTTTTCTTATGTCGCGTCGGCGCGTCAGCACAAGTGCAACTGGTCGACGGTGAACTCTCGGCGTTTCAATGGACACGGCCCACCACCGATCAGCTCAACCGCATGGCCTTCCCCAGCAATCGCTTGGCAATTGAAAAATGGATGCGTCTTACCCAGTAGGACAACATCCGTTTGCCGTGCGTAATAGAAGCGCTTTAGCAAACGCGGGTGTACCGGCTTCAGCCGGCTGGGTCACTGAACAGAGCTTTTTCACGCAAACTCCGCAATGGGTTTGACCGTGGGTACGAACCGCCACCGTTGACCTCGCGTCATTGGGGCGATGATTCATCACTACGGCCTCAGCGACTCGAGGTTTTAGCGTGGACCGTCAACTTCACGCCGCCGCGATTTGCTTCTTGGCTGCGGCCACAACCGCCGCCGGCGTGATGCCGAAGTGTTCGTAGAGTTGCTCGAACGGAGCCGAAGCGCCGAAACTTTTCATACCCACAAACGCGCCGCGGAACCCGAGATATCGGTCCCAACCTTGTCGGATGCCGGCCTCACACGCCACTCGAGCCGTCACCGATCCTGGCAAGACGCTCGCGCGGTACGCGTCGTCCTGTTGCTCGAACAGTTCCCAGCTCGGCATGCTGACGACTCGGACCTTGACGCCTTCGGCTGCCAACGTTTCACCCGCAGTGACGCAGATTGGCAATTCCGTTCCCGTTCCCATCAAGATCACCTCGGGAGTTCCCACACAATCCGACAACACGTAGGCGCCCCGCAATGTCCCGTCGGCCGACGCGAACTTGGAGCGATCGATGGTTGGAACATTTTGCCGCGACAACACCATCGCGACAGGATGCCGATGATTCAACAGTGCCGCACGATAGGCCGCAGCCACTTCGTTGGCATCCCCAGGCCGCAGCACAATCATTCCCGGAATCGCGCGACAGGCAGCCAAATGCTCGACCGGTTGATGGGTGGGGCCATCTTCTCCCAAGCCAATCGAATCATGCGTCAAGACGTAGATCACGTTCAGATGCATCAAGCTGCTCAATCGCATGGCCCCCCGCATGTAATCCGTAAAGGCAAAAAACGTTCCACCATAAGAACGTAGCCCCGTCAAAGCCATTCCGTTCAAGACTGCGGCCATGGCATGTTCACGAACGCCGAAGTGAAAATTCTTGCCCGCCGGTGTGGGCGGCAAAAAGCTCTCCGCGCCTTTGATATCCGTTTTGTTCGAACCAGCCAAATCGGCTGAGCCGCCAATAAAGTGTGGGATCGCCGCCGACAACGCTTGAATGACTTTGCCACTGGAATTTCGCGTGGCATCTCCCTTAACACTGGCTTCGAATTTCGGCAGTTTTTCTTCCCAGCCTACGGGCAACGACCCCGAAATCAACGACTGAAGTTGAGCGGCCTCGACTGGAAATTGCTGCTGATACTTTTCCCATGTCGCGGACCATTGAGCCCGAGCATTCGAGCCGCGGACTCCCAAAGTCGCTTGAAAATGCGCCGGCACTTCGGGCGGCACCAGAAACTTTGCATCGGTCGGCCAGCCATAGAAAGCCTTGGCCAACTTGATTTCGTCTTCGCCCAAGGGAGCTCCGTGTGCGTCGTGCGTGTTTTGTTTGTTGGGCGCGCCGTAGCCGATGATGCTGCGGACGATGATCAGTGTCGGGCGATCCTTACACTTGTCGAACGCCGCGAAGGCCGCCTGCAATGCAACTAAATCGTTGGCGTCCTCGACAATTTGCACGTTCCAACCACACGCTCGGTATTTGGTCGGCACATCTTCCGAATAGGCCAAGTCGGTATGGCCCTCGATCGTGATCTTGTTGTCGTCATAAATCCAACACAAATTCGACAACTTTTGGTGACCGGCCAACGAGGCGGCTTCACAACCCACGCCTTCCATCAAACATCCATCGCCGCACAATGCATAGACGTTGTAATCGAACAGCTTCAAGTCGCCGCGATCAAACCGAGCCCCCAAGTGTCGCGCGGCGATCGCCATGCCGACACTGTTGGCAATGCCCTGCCCCAGCGGCCCGGTCGTCGTTTCGATCCCCTCGGCATAGCCATACTCGGGGTGCCCGGCGCACGGGCTGTGCAGTTGGCGGAAGTTACGAATATCGTCCAAGGTGACACTCGGTTGACCATTGGCCTTCTTGATCCCACTCAGATGAATCAGAGAATAGAGCAACATCGAGGCATGGCCACAGGAGAGCACAAAACGGTCGCGGCCAGGCCAACGCGGGTCGGCGGGATCGTAGTTGAGAAATCGACTGTAGAGCGTGAACGCCACCGGAGCCAGGGCCATCGGAGTGCCCGGGTGACCGCTGTTGGCCTTTTGCACCGCGTCCATCGACAATGTCCGGATGGTATTGATGGCCAATTGGTCAAGAGTCGGGCTGGTGCTCATGGGAACTTTCGTGAAGGAAAGGCTAGGCAAATCAACGGCCGGGGATTTCCAACCGGGATTTGCTTAAGTTAACGAATCGCCAAGCATTTGAAAATCTCAAGATCGGTTAGAATATCAAATGGAACCGAATTCCTCGTACCGAAATGGCAATCATGGCGACTCTTAGCGAACGTGAAATCTTCTGGGAGGCCTTGGACTGTGCTACTCCAGCGGACCGCGAGGCGTTGCTAGACCGGAAATGCCTGGGCAATGTCGCACTCCGCAAGTCGGTGGTCGCATTGTTGGAAGCGCACGAGCGGCAGTCGTTATTGGACGACGGCGAGTCGCCAGGGCATTTGCCAAACCAGTTGGCGGCGGCCGCGCGCGTCCTGGACCCGTTGGAAACCACGCCCGCGAGCGATCCAACCGGAAACGAAAACCTAAGTGGGCAGATCATCGGCCCGTATCGCCTCATGGAATTGTTGGGCGAAGGAGGCTTTGGGCAGGTCTATGTTGCCGAACAACGGCAGCCGGTTCGTCGACGAGTCGCGATCAAACTGCTCAAACCGGGCATGAACTCCAAAGAAGTCTTGGCGCGATTTGAACTGGAACGCCAAGCCCTGGCCATGATGAACCACCCCAACATCGCCCAAGTTTTTGACGCGGGGACCACCGAGGTGGGGCAGCCTTATTTGGTGATGGAACTGATCCGTGGACAGCCCATCACGCATTATTGCCGCCATAAAAACCTAAGTATCCGACAGAAACTGCGGCTGATGATCGATGTCTGTCATGCCGTGGGGCATGCCCATCAAAAAGGCATCATTCATCGCGATCTCAAACCATCCAACGTCATGGTCGCTTTGGATGACACTCAGCCGATCGTCAAGGTCATCGACTTCGGCATCGCCAAAGCGATGGACCCAAAACTGACGGAACAAACCGTCTACACCATGTTCGCTCAGTTGCTGGGGACTCCCATGTACATGAGCCCGGAACAAGCGGAAATGAAGGCTCGCGACGTCGATACTCTCTCCGATGTCTACGCGTTGGGCGTGCTTCTTTACGAGCTATTGGCGGGCACCACTCCGTTTGATCGAAACAAGATTCAATCGGCCTCGTTTGATGAATTGCGACGAATCATTCGCGAAGTCCAACCGCCCCGACCAAGCGCTCGTGTGACGACGGCGTCTGCCAATCCAGGCTCCACCACGGTCGCTGATGTCGAGCCGCAGCCCCGTCGCGAACTGGCCCGTCGCGAACTGGCCCGCCGCGAGCTGGCCCGGCAATTGCGCGGCGACTTGGATTGGATTGTCCTCAAAGCCATGGATAAGGACCGCCGTCGTCGCTACGAATCTGCGGGCGAGCTGGCTCGGGACTTGGAGCGATTCCTGGCGGGGCAACCGGTGCTGGCTCGCTCGCCATCGACCTGGTACACGGTGAGTCGTTTTTGTTCACGAAACAAATGGCTTGTGCTGACGACCAGTCTGGTGTTGGTATCGTTGTTGGTTGGGACCGGCGTGAGCTTGCGATTGGCTTGGGTCGCGGACCTTGCTCGACGAGACGCCGACAAACTCCGGGTAGAAGCGTTGGAGTCGGTCGCCAATCTTCGCGAGGCCAACATCTTGCTCGACAGTGCACGAGCCAATATGGATCAAGAGCGAATCGAAGAAGCGCTGCGGCAGTACTCGCTGGCAATTGAACTGCAACCGGAACACTATTTGACTTGGACCGGACGCGGGGCTTTGTATGCCCAGCAGGGTTTATGGAAGGAATCGGCGGCCGATTATGCGCGGGCCCTCAACCTGGGTGCTCCTGCGAATAACCCAAGTTGGTGGGCCGTCGCTCCGTTGTTTTTATACACACAAGACTCGGCGGCCTACGAACGACTGCAAGCGGCGTTGCAAACGCAAATGCGGGACAGTACGGACCCTGGGCACGTCTTGGCCGCTGCTCGAGGCCTGAGTCTTTCGCCTCGATCTGCTGACTCAGCCGCAAACATTCGGGCCAAACTGAACGAATTGAAAGTCCTGGAACGAGCACGGCTGACTCCAGGGCGGCCACCGGGTATTGGCTTGGGTCCGCCGGGCGGGCCCGGGAGACGGGGCGGGCCGGGTCGACCCAATGGACCGGGAGGGCCAAGAGGACCAGGAGGCCGCGCCGGGCTGGGCGGTGGCGACGATTTCCCACCTGGAGACGGACCGCGACGATTGGATGGTCGAGGACGAAACGTCGGACTGCCGCTCGAAGTCGTGCACGCGGTTCATGCCTTGGTGGCTTATCGCGAAAGCAAATGGGACGAGGCTTTGGAGCTGCTCAAGCCAACTCAGTTCCGTGGGGATTTTCAGCCGCCGATGGTGGCTCCGCTTCGCGCCATGTCGTTGTATCGGTTGGGAAAAGATGATCTAGCCCGGGAGCAACTGCAAATGGGCGTCACGGAACATCAAAAGTGGGGCGAACAATTGGAGAACCAGACGCTGCCTTTTCCTTGGTATGATGGCTTGGAGGCGTATTTGCTCCTGGATGAAGCGTTTCGTCTGATCGAGCAGCGGCCATTCCCGATCGACGACTCGATTCGCGCGTGGCAGCGCCGTGAACTTGAAGAATTGCTGCCTGAATCTTCTTAGGTCCTTGCGATGAACTACTTCTATCTGGGACCCCACCCCTGCCAATTGGATGAAGCGACCTTGCTGAGCCAGTGCCGAGTGGAATTTACGCGCCGCGGCGGACCTGGAGGCCAGCATCGCAACAAAGTGGAGTCGGCGGTTGTCCTGATCCACGGTCCGACTCAGATATTGGCGGAGGCCAATGAACGTCGGGATCAGAGCCAAAACCGTCGCGTGGCCCTGGGACGTCTTCGCCGACAATTGTCCTGGTTGGTTCGCAGCCTTCCGCCCGCACCGCCGACCAAAACACGGGGACAGACACCGCAAACTGGCGGCAACCCGGAAACGGTCGGTCCTTCCCCATTATGGAGGGCCCGCTGCATCGATCGTCCGGCCGATGTCTCGCCAGAACATTGGGACTACCCGGCCCTGGTCGCCGAAGCGCTGGATCATGTGATTGCTAGCGAATGGGAATTCAGTACGGCCGCTCCACCCCTCGGGGTCTCGACCGCTCGTTTGGCGAAACTATTCCGAGCCGATCGGCAAACCCTGGAGTGGATCAACCGACAGCGGAAATTGCTCGGCTTCCCCCTGATTCGCTAGCACGAATCAACAGGTGAGGCATATGGTGGGCATATGCTGGGGACAGACACCTCATAAGAGGCGAGAAGGGGAGAAGGGTTGGGGACAGACACCACTCGTAGGGGCAAGCTGGGGACAGGGGCAAGCTGGGGACAGACACCACATCCCGCCACATCCCGATTGGCGAAGCTGTTTCGGGCAGATTGGCAAACGCTGGCGTGGATCAATCGACACCGGAAATAGCCGAGAATTTCAAGATCCGCCGGAAAACGCCCGAATTTTCGTCGAACGGCCGATTTACGCAGACTGATTTTGGAAATTTCTCGAAAGGGACCAAACGGACTGGAAACCTAACCAACGGGTTACAAATAACAGTCTGTTGCCGGGACGCGAGCGTCCCTACAATAGGATGCAGGGGTTTGGATCATTTTTTGGAGAAAGTACATGAAAACTTTGTCAATCAGCGCGATCATCGTGGCTGGTGTTCTGCTGGCATTCGGGTCCGGGCTATTGGGCCAACGAACAGACTCGAACAAGACGGATGGTTCAGCAACCAATGCGTCGGCGTCGAGCGAAATAAAGAAAGAAGGCTCTTGCTGCGGAGCCGGTGCGGCTCAAGTGCAAGTTGCGACCGACGGATCAGAGACTCCATCGTGCTGTGCGTCGAGCTCGAGACATGTATTGGTTTCGGCTGGCGCCGATGAAAAGAAGGAATGTGCCGGTGGTTCGTGCTGCCAGGACAAAGGCGCGAATGTTTTGACTTCGACCGACGCAACCGAAAAGAAATCGTGTGCCGGCGGCGCTTGTTGCCAAGAGAAGTCAGCCCAAGTGTTGACGACCACCGAAGCCACTGAAAAGGCTTGCGATGGCAAAGACTGCAAGCCGAATGGCGAATGTTGCGAAGCTCGCAAGGCTGCCAACGTTCTGACCTCGACCGAAGCTGCCGACGACAAGAAGTGCCCGAGCCAATGTGCCGCTTGCCCCGTATCGGCAGCGATGGCCAAGTTGCCAAAGATGACCTTCGCGGTTGGCACCGAAAAGACTTGCTGCTCGGAACAAGCCAAGGCTTTGGCCGAACAGCACAAGGCACCGATCCAGTACGTTGTTGCTGAAAAGTCCTTCGACTGCCCAACCGCAGCCATGACCGCTTTGGTTGAAGAAACCGAATCGTTTGTTACGGCCTTCACTTCGCCAAAGAAATGTGAAGCCAGTGGCAACACGACGATCGCTGGACACGCCGTTGCCTGCCCAGTCGAAGCTGAAAAGCAAACCGTTTTGGTCAGCACCGCGATCGAAAACATCAAGATGGAATACGAAGTAGCTGGTGTAAAGGCCAACTGCTCATCGTGTGCCGCAACCCAAGCGAAGGAAAAGTCGGCTCCGATCGAATACGTCGTGGGCGAACAAAAGACCACCTGCCAATTGACCGCTCGCTTGAACTTGGCTCACGCCAAGTACAAAGCCGCCGTTCAATCGCTGGTTGCTGCTGCACCTGCAACAGCTGCTAACGCTGGCTAGGTTTTGGGATGGCTTGGACTGGTTCCCTGCCCCTGCAATTTGACTTTACGGAAAACACCCTTGTTGCAATCTAGCGACAAGGGTGTTTTTTTGTTTGCATGTCGCCAAAGCATTGGCTTAGAATCAATAGACAGCGTTGGTTGTCTTGAGTCACGAGCTTGTTTCCATAAACTGAAACGATGCGAAATTGCGAACATTGATCAACAGCCATACGCAGACGACGACTCCAATGGAGGCGATCGCGATTAGTTTCGTTTTCATGACAGTCCTATTCAGGAAGATTGGGCTATTCTGCGCTACGGCCCGGGTTCGTCGCAGGGCTGACGCCTAAATGACTCCCAGCGATGATAGGACGGTTGAGTGATTTTCGACTGGCGGGTGCGGCGGCCGTGAGGGAGTTGTGAGGCCGCTGTGGTAGAAGCTGAGATCGACGACGTGGTCGTGGTCGAATGTTGTTGCGATAGGTGCTTGATGTTAGCGAACACAACTGCTGCCGCGAACGATGAGCTGCCTGGATCGTAGCTGGCATTCATTGTAGTCCAACGTCGAGGACCCAGGCAAGCGAAATGTGGCTCGACGTGCTGGGATTTTTTCAGGCATGACTCAGGTGTTCAATGGAGCGGTACCGTCAGCGAATAGCGAGAAATCGCTCGCGGCGAAGTGGCGATTGGTACACAAGATCAAACCACAAACCAGAGCCGCCCCCGACCGGTTTATTCGGTCGGAGCGGAAGCTTTGTGGTTAGAGATTCGCCCCGCGGAAAGAAGCGGTCGAGAGACAGACTTGTTTAGCAAACCAATCCCACCGAGACCGCAACGGTTCACACTCGCAAGTCCGGACGGTCTGTACCCAAGATGAAACTCGATCGGCCTACTTGCAGACGTGTCCGAAGCAAGATCAGTTCTACGGCCTCTGATCCTTGGGCCAGTCAGCTTCGTAGTGGT
>JAUXWY010000280.1 GCA_030681235.1 Pirellulaceae bacterium
CGTTCTTGGACGATCGACTTGGCCGTCACATCGAAACTTGCTTCAATTTCCGGTAAGCACGAAGCCGAATTCTGTCACTGAGACCTCCATCATCACCAAAATCCGCCAACGCCACACAAAACTTTGGGTGTCCCCATGTTCCCCCATGTTCCCCTCCATGTTCCCCCAAACTTTGGGTGTCCCCATGTTCCCCCCTGGGTGTCCCCATGTTCCCCCCTCCCCATGTTCCCCCCAACAAAGAAAAATCCCGCTGACTTGACTTGACGCTAGTGGGTTGCAATAATCACTATCCGAATAGTGTAGTCGCTATCAAGATAGGTATCACGAGCGCCGACTGGCGAACTTGCCGGAAAGACCGCTCTGATTTGGGATTTGGGAGAATCCAAGAAATGCGGACAGATCGTGAAGAACTAACTCGGCTTGAATGGGTCGTCATGGACGCCTTATGGCAAGCGGAACGGGGAACAGCCAGTGACATGCAGAAGTTGCTGCAGCCATCACAAGGCTGGGCTTACAGCACCGTCAAAACGATGCTGGATCGATTGGTCGCCATGGGCTACATTCAGGCTCGGCGGGTGGGTAATGTCTATGAATACACACCCAAAATCAAACGCCCAAAGGCGGTGGGCAAAGTCGTGGATGCGATGGTCGATCGCTTGTTCGGCGGTGAAGTGGCCCCCCTAGTATTGCATCTAATCGAACGAGGGGATTTCGAGAAAGAAGACGTTCAGCGACTGAAAAAAATTCTAGAACAGTATCAAGACGAATAACGATTCAAGACCAAAAGCCTGACTCCTAAAACCTGAAACCACCGAGGTGTTAGATGAACCTAATCGAGTACAAAAGCGGCTGGGAGTTCCTTTTTTCGAACTGGATGCTGGCCATGGCGTGGCAGGTGGCAGTCTTGGTGGTCGTGTTGGTGGTGGTCACAAGGTGGTGCCTGCCGTGGGCCTCGGCGCGTTTCAAGTACGGGCTGTGGATGTTGGTCCCGATTCGATTGGTTTTGCCACCAACCTTGGCACTGGCGACCGGATGGGGTTGGTGGTTGTTGCCCGAACGGCCTGCCGACAAATTCATGAGTCAGGTCGAACTTGAGGCCCAGAAACAGCCGAGCGACTACGGCCAACCGCCTTTGGACGGAAGCGACTTTCGAATCGCGGCGGACGACGAAGATCGCAACCCGCGTTGGAACGCGAGTGAAGCGCCAAAACACCGATTTGCTTTGCCTAGCCGGTCGCCGAATGAGTTCACCTCCCCCGACGAAAATGAATCACAAGTTCATTTGCTTGCCGAAAAGGACCAGCCGCTGGTGTCGTCTCAGGTGCCGCTTCTCGTTGTGGAGCAACCGCCGACACAACCAACCCCAACACGGGCAGTCGGAACACGGGCACCCGGAACACGGGCGATTGCCAACGACGGCAATGCGAACATCAGCCACAAGTCGGAACCGCTGGCCGAAATGGCAAGTTCTTCAAACGCCACAATCGAAACGACCAACCCTGAGCGATCGACTTTGCCGGCCTGGTTGATGCCGATCTGGTTGCTTGGCTTCATTTTCTTCATGCTTCGCCTAGTTCGCGCCCAAATGAGTCTTTTGCGAGTCGTTAAAGACTCCATTCCCGCCCAAAGAGCGATCCAAGCGTTGCTACAAACCGCCTGCGAAAAGCTGGGGGTTCGGCAGCAAGTGACCGTGCGAAGGACCGACCGGATCGGTGGCCCGGTACTCGCAGGTTTGTGGCGGCCTGTGATCCTGATCTCGCACAGCTTTGAAACGGAACTCGAAGCGGAAGAACAGTTGGCGATTTTCGTACACGAACTCCAGCATCTGCGTCGGCGCGACTTGTGGGTTCATTACATCGAGACATTCCTGCGCTCGGTTTATTGGTTTCATCCCGCTGTTTGGTGGGCGGTTCGCGAGACCCGTCGATTTCGTGAAATGGCCTGTGACGAGGCGACCGTCTTTGCATTGGCGGGCCGACGGCGAGACTACGGATTGGGTATTGTCAAACTCGCTGAGTCGATGATCACTCCCAGTCCTTCGTTATCGTTGCCTGTCCTGGCGTCAAGACGGGATCTTCGCATCCGAATTCAGCGAATTCTGGATCCCCGGATGACGTCCGGACAGAGCTTATCAATCCCCGCAATGGCGATGGTCGTGATCGCCGCGTTGGTCTTGGTCCCATCGGCGGGTCGGACCGGACAAATAAATACGATTCCCAGTGAGCCTAGCCCCAAGGTTAGCGAAAACCTACCGACGGCCTCCTTACCGTCACTACCAAGTCCAACTGTGGAGCTACCTAACAGCAACCACCCGGTGATCCACCTCCCGCAGAAGGACACGCCAGACTGGAGCGCCTTTGTAAAAATATGTGATCGAATCATGTCGACCTCGACGCCAGAACCTACCGATTTCATGAACTGGCGTGGTTTTATTTCGCAAAGCCAGCAAACGTTTCTTATCGAGCAGTATTTTTCCAAGATTGAATCGCAAGATAAGGACACGGCATCGTATTGGGAGCGGCGAGGGTTTTTGCAACATTCGCTCGACGATTTACCCGCTGCGATCGAAAGTTATCAAGTCGCAATAAAATACCATCCGGAGAAACTGCCGTTGCGATTGTTGTGTCTGCGCTGCCAGCTCGTGACCAGTCCAGACATCAAGGCCGTGATTCAGTCGCATTCGCAGCAGATCAAACGCGACCAATTGCAGGAGTTTTGCGAAAATGTGCTCGCTTTTCTCGAGGTCGCACAAATAGACTATCTGCAAAAAATGGCAGGATTGGAGGCACTATTCGACCATGTCGACACACTGGATCCGGCAACTCGACGTAAACAGGATTGGTTGGCCGTTGCGTTGACCGTGTTGATCATCGACCATGAGAGGAACCACGACACACGGCGATACGTCTTTACACCATCGGCTGAAAACGAAGCCCGCCGCCGACTTCATGATCGCTGGGTTGCCTTGGCCGAGCAAATTGACGACTGCTCGACCTTGGCATTTTCGGCTTGGTTTGCCCTGCGACAATTCGATGGGACGCTGGCGGAGACACCAGTGACCGAGGCGGTTGCCAAGGCCGAGACTTGCTTGCTCAGCCAGGAGTCCAAGCAACAACTGTCGAATCCGTTCGACAACTACGACCGGGCTTATAACAACCTCCGCGAAACAGCGAAGAAATTCTCCCCTCGCTCGCCATCCTACGAACTCCGAGCGGTGCGACCGCTACTTCCTCGTCAACATCCGCTGGACTACTTGGCCCGACATTACGGAATGCAAGGTGGTGTCGATTCGGCTGCGAACGCGAAGAGAATCTTGGATCCCCTGAATCAACAAGGGCGTCAGGTTGAAGCCCGCGATTTTGAATTGCGGTTTCGTCTGTACCGTTTGGAACCCTCCGAGTTTACTCCACAAGTGGAGATCATTCTGAGTGAATTGGGCGGCGCTGAAATCGCCGAGTGGACACGGAAGTTCGAATCGATCATCGAAGTCTGGAACGCCCGCCAAAGCGATCATGATCTAGCAGCACCGTTGGCCAAAGCGATTGGCCGGCACTGGCGAGCGCAGGCGAAATCGCCCCAGGATTTGCTGCCCCTGTTGTCGGTTTACGGTCGCTACTGTGCCATGGCGGCTGATCGACAAGACCAGGCCTTGCTCGAAAACACCTTTCGCGAAGTGGCCGAAGCCCTGATGGGGCCGTTGGATGTCCAATCTCAGACCTTCGCTCGGTATTTGGAAGTGATCGAGCTTCCTGATGATGCGTTGCCCAAGGCATTGGAGGAGCCATCCATACGAAACCATCACGCCTATCAGTTATTTCTGAAACTTTTGACGGAGCGGATGGAGGAACAAGGTCCAATGGTCGGTAGCCCGGATTTAGCCTGGCAACTGATTCGTGAATTCGAACGTTGCTACGCCTACCACGGACGAAAGCATCCTTCCGACAATCGAGCCGAAGGGCGTGTCGCATGGTCCTCGATCCGCGAGTATCCGTTTTATTTGGTCCGCACCTATTGGCCCGAGACGGAATTGACGAATTTAATACGTTTAGAGCCTGACCATGAGCGAATCATCAAGGTGTTGGAACGAACGCCATTTTTGAAAACGATCGACCATTTCGATCAGGGCCTCGTTGCCTGGCAACGTATTTTTCGTCAGCTGAATCATCAAGGGTTTCCATCGCGATTTCGCTTAAACCAGGCGCTAAAACGGCGCGAGAATATGGCTTTCGGCACACGGTTGCTGCTACTGCGGTTCCAGAAGTTTGATGGTTTTACCGATTTACCGACGCGTGCGGAAGTTTATGACCTGCTCTTGAACGAAATAGACGTGTTTGAGAAGTTGCCCAGCGAGCAGCAGCGTCGTATCGCCACCTTTATTGATGAGATCACCGACGACGGTATGTCGGTACATTCGACATGGGCCGATCCGGTTGATCGCGGGGCATTAGTCGATCATCCCGTGGCGAAGCTCATTTCTCAGGCTCGCGCGGAACGAAAAGATGACGTTTGGCGGCATTTGATGCGAGCGCGAGACTTCGACGAACTGGGACCAGCTCCACATGAAGTCTATAAATGGGCCAGTTCTTCTCTGTTTCATCTCGTTGACCAGGACCCCGGAAGTTTCATTGAAGCCTTGGTGCATTTGGCGAAACTCATGCGGGGCGGTACTACTCAAGCCCCAATGGGGGCGCTAGCATGGGGTTCCGGACGAAAAATCGATATCGATCATGACGCTGAGATGCGGAAGCTCTTTGAAGCATTGAGCCTGGATAAGGGAAAGGCCAAGGCCATCGCAATTTTTTGCAAGTACGCCGAACATCCTGAAACACAATGGTTTCACACAGCTAACATGATGCCCGCGTTTTTTGCGTTCAAGCTAAACGAAGATCTGCCCCTTGATCAAACGGCTGATGCTCTTGAACGAACCATTGCGGATCGATTGACGCAACTATCCGACGATTTGGCGGCCGCGTTTGGAGACGAAATTTCACCAATGATGCTGCTTCCCTTTTTTAACAGCGTTTGGCGACTGACACCGGAAGAACTAGATGCAGTCGCCAAGTGGGCTGAGGAGTCTACGAAGCAGAACAAAAAGTCCACTGCCAATATCGCCCGGTTGTGGGAGTTGGCCGTCGATTTACGACGGCGAAAACTTGACCAACAGAACGCCAACGTTCGCCTTTCGGAACCGAATCAATCGCAACAAGCATGGATGAAGTGGA
Organism: Pirellulaceae bacterium; assembly: GCA_030681235.1. GTDB lineage: Bacteria > Planctomycetota > Planctomycetia > Pirellulales > Pirellulaceae > M30B19. The sequence continues at coordinate 5,223 of JAUXWY010000280.1, forward strand.
TTGTGAACCCCAAAGTCCACAAAAACACTCGCTGGGCTTTGGCCCTCACACTTTTCCTAAACGATTCGACACTGCCTGTCGAGCAGGCTCGGCAATGTCTAGCGTTGATGGGAGATGTGATTGAAAATGAAACGATTCAAAGTGGCGAATGGATCACTGCGGTTGTCACGGAATTGAATTCGCGGCGACACGAACCCGAGTTTCAGCGACTGGCGTCAGCTCTAACGTCTAGCTTGGCCAACGCTGTCGAGTCGGGTAAGTACTTGCATTTGACGGATTACCAATTTTATCCCGTTTTCCAATCCTTACACGAGACCGGCGAGCGCGATAGTATCCGGAAGATAATCGCGCGCAGGAAAGGCGGAGACTTGAACATTCACTCCGAGGCGTTGTTGATCGAACTTGGGTACGCGGAGTTCCTCGCTGAGCACCTGCAACCCGAGCGTTGGAAATTCCGTCTGGATGAATACTTGCGTTTTGTAAAGACTGGCAAGTTGAGATTCGCGGGATGGAACAGCCATGCGTTCACGGCTAACTTGGAGGCGAATCTGCCGAACCTGCTTGCTATAATTCCAGAACCGGGCCTACAGTACGCGGCGGAAGTTTATTATTCGTCGCTTCCGGATAGTCTCGTTCCCGAACTACAACCGAAAGTCCGACGAGCGGATCGACTAAGAGGACTGGCAGGTCGCTTTTCAGAGCAAACATTCACGCAGCCAATCGAAAATGGCTTGGTGTTGGTGTTGTTGTTTGAAGAACCTGAGTCACGAGACTTGATCGCCGCAGACGTCGAGAAGTTTGCCCAAACGATTCCCTTTCTGGAGGTTTGGAAACTGGATCAACAGGATGAACAAAATCGAATCCTCCTGGCCGGAGCCGCAGCCAGCGGTTTATTGAAATCGGACCCAGGTTCGTTTCTCAACCTTGTCCGTCACGCCCAAGCGGGTTCGGCGAATCAGAACAGTGGTGCATTCGACACTCAGTTGAGTCAAATGCTGACCTACTTTCTGAAGTATACCAAACACGGTGACATTCCCGAAGAAGTTTGGCCACTGATTGAAACCGAATTGGCCACGCTGAAAAAAATCGCCGAAAAATATCTGCGTTCGGAGGACAAAGCCCTGCTCGAATTCCGCAGCTTTGGATTTGTCCCAAAATAGGCCGATCCTGGCCAATTCCCCGAACGGCGAACTGGGTCGAACGAGTCAATCAAGCGCTGACGGAAAAGGAGCTGACTGCCGTGCGGACGTGCGTCGAGCGTGGGCGCCCTTACGGAGGTGACGCTTGGGTCCAGAGGGCAAAACCAGGGGGCAAAACCAGGGGGACACCCTTTCTTCCGATCACGGGCGCACGGTCGTTGGCCGGGGGCACTAACCTAATGCCACCTACTTTAGGATGAATCTTCTTTCTCGCCAGATGGTTCGGCCTTTTTTTTCTTCGATGTTGGCTTAAAACTCGCAGATTTTGGGCTACGTTGGTGGGCAACACGCGGGGAGCTCCGAGGACTCTTGCGTTGGGGAAGCTTGCGGCGCGAGGCCATTTTCAGTTCGCGGGGCTGTAAGTTGACACGCGTGGCCGCTTGTCGGCGAAATTGTACGACCAAATTGTACGCCAGTACCGGGGAAGCCCACCGGGGACACTCAACTTTATTGCTGGCACTCGCCCACCCGGAAAATGGGGACACACACCCCCCGTCCCAATACTGTTCGGCACGAAGGTTGCTTCCGTGTGATTTTGGTCTGTTTTTGGCGTTTTTCATAGGCCAGAAGGCGTCGAGAAGTGACTTGCTGGGCCGTAGAAGTGGTAGCGATTCACGGGCTTGGTTGGAATCGGCGC
>JAUXWY010000394.1 GCA_030681235.1 Pirellulaceae bacterium
AAGCAGCAAGGCTTCTTGGTAGAGCATTTTTCGTTCGATGCTGCGTGGCAATAACTCGCGCATGCCCTGTTCGATCATTCGCTCGCGAACCGCCGCCGGGACATCGGCTCCTTGCGATTGCAGAACCTCGTTGATCATCAACATTTGATCGCCCGCCAAAATGGGCTGACCGCCAACAATCGCGAGAACCCGGCCCGGCTCGAAAGTTTCACCGTTTATTGCTGGTTGATCCTGAGCCGTGTAACTGGCCGGCTGCAGCTCTTGACCATCCGAAGAAATTGGGGAAATCCAGCAACTGAGGCACAACACGGCCGCTTTGATTCGCATCCTGAACTCCAAATTCGTCCCTGAATTCGCTACGATCCCCAAATAATCGGCCGCCAAACCCAGCCAATTATTAGCTGAGTGAGAATAGCATCACACCGCTTCGGGACGCAATATCTTTTTTGCTAGCTTTAGTAGCCGTTCGGGAGTCCAGTCGTATCCATCCTCCAACGGCCAAAACGCGCGACCGTCATCCACGATCCGCAGCCGCGAACGTTTCATTGCCTGAAGTTGCTGCATTCTCGCGCGATTCCGGTACTCGAAGAACAAAAACTTCTCCGAGATCCCAACCGAACTGATCTCCCAAATCGCCGCGTCCAGTTTCAGTTCCAAGCGTTGAAACAGATCGACGACCGGTGACGGCAGCGGACCAAAGCGGTCGATCAACTCTTCTTGCATTTCTTCCAAGTGACGGAAGGTCTCGACCCGGGCCACACGTCGATAGATGTCGATCTTCAAGCGGCGATCGTCGACATAGTCATCGGGCAAGAATCCACGACCTGGCAACCGAACATCGACTTCGACCGACATCGGCAACGGCTCTTTCTTGAGTTGCCGAACCGCTCGCTCCAGCAATTGGCAATACAATTCGTATCCAATCGCGGCGATATGCCCACTCTGTTCGGTCCCTAACAAATTTCCAGCCCCACGAATTTCCAGGTCCCGCATGGCGATACTGAAACCTGCCCCCAATTCGCTGTAGTGTTGGATCGCCTGCAAACGTTTCGAGGCGTTGGTCTTGAGGCGGATGTTCGGATCGATCAGCAAGTAACAGTACGCTTGGTGCTTGTACCTTCCGACCCGACCGCGCAATTGATGCAGATCCGCCAGCCCGTACCGGTCCGATTGATCGATAAAGATGGTGTTGGCGTTTGGGATATCCAAGCCGCTTTCCACGATTGTGGTTGCCAATAACACGTCGTATTTGCCCGAGACGAACTCGGTCATGACGGTCTCCAACTCCTCGGCGTCCATTTGGCCATGGCCCACGGCAAATTTCGCTTCGGGAACAATGTCCTGCAAGCGATCCCGCAGCGAAAAGATATCGCTGATTCGATTGTGGATAAAATAGGCTTGGCCGCCGCGATTCAACTCCCGCAAAATCGCGTCGCGAAACAACTCCGGTTGGAACCGAGTCAATCGGGTTTCAACGGACAATCGCTCGCGCGGTGGTGTCTCCAAATTGGAGATATTGCGAACTCCAACCAAAGAAAGATGTAGCGTGCGCGGAATCGGAGTCGCCGATAGCGTGAGAATGTCCACGCTGTGTCGCATGGCTTTCAATCGCTCCTTGACGGCAACACCAAACTTTTGCTCTTCGTCAATGACCAACAGCCCGAGGTTTTGGAACTTCACATCTTTCCCGGCCAAGCGATGCGTTCCGATGCAAATGTCCAATCGAACGGACTTGAGCCCCTCCAGCGTTTCCTTCTGTTCCTTCCGCGAACAAAACCGGCTGAGTTTGTGGATCTCCAGCGGAAACGACGACATGCGGCGGCGGAACGTCTGAAAGTGCTGTTCGGCCAAGACGGTGGTCGGAACCATCAACGCGACTTGATACCCATTTTCAACGGCCTTGAACGCCGCCCGCATCGCCACTTCTGTTTTCCCAAATCCAACGTCACCGCACAGCAATCGATCCATGGGATGGTGGTCGTGCATGTCGCCTTTGATGTCGGCAATGGCGGTCAATTGATCCGCGGTTTCCTCATAGGGAAATGACTGTTCGAACTCAGCTTGCCAATGAGTGTCGGGGCCAAACGTGATCCCTGGCATGGCCGCTCGCTGGGCCTGGACTTGCAACATTTCTGCCGCCATGTCCTGAATCGCTTCTTCGGCGGCGGCTCGTTGTTTGAGCCACGCCTTGCCGCCCAGTCGAGCGAGGGCCGGAGACTTCTTTGTGCCGCCCACATAACGTTGCACCAAGTCCATTCGAGTCGCCGGCACGTAAAGTTTTGTGCCACCGTCGAACTCGAGGCACAAATGTTCTTGCTTGACGTTGTCCTTATCCAATAGTGCCAAGCCACGGAATCGCCCAATCCCGTGCGCCAAATGAACGACGAGATCTCCCGGTTGGAGGTCCAAGAAACTATCCAGCCGTCGCCCCAGGACCGCGCGACCTCGGCCGCGTCGCAGTTCGCCTCGGCGAAACACTTCGTCACAACTGACCACCGCCAACTGATTGTATGTGTCCCGGAATCCTTGGACACATTCGCCGACAACCAAGTGGATCTTGCCGGTCGCGGCCGCGTGAGTACTCGAAATGATTTCGGTCAAGCGTTCCAATTCGCCTTCAATCGGCGTGAGTAAAAAGACTTCCTGGCTCTTGGCCAGATTATCCAAGTGAAGTCGCAAGTCACCCAGATCACCTTGAAAGTTCTCCAACGGCTGAACCGGGAGCACATATTGGTTAGGCACGTCGTCAAAGGAGTTGAGTTCGATCGTGGCTAGGCAACATCGGGCCATCCGCTGCCGAACGTCATCCCACTTCAGATTGGGGATCGGAGATTTGCCGTAAACTTCATGCCGTCGGCCCTCGGCCTGAGCTTCCTGCGGGTCGACCAAACACACCGCCGTTTGCTCGGGCAACCAATCCAGCAAGCAACAAGCACTCTGCGATTCAATCAACGGCAGCTGTAGCAAGGCGGTCGCTTGCCGCTCGGTACTGCGTTGGGTCGTCAAATCAAATTGACGAATCGACTCGATCGTTGTGTCGAACCACTCGATGCGGAACGGGCGTTGCGCGTTTGGCGGAAAGACATCGACGACACCGCCCCGCCTAGAATACTCGCCGGGATGTTCGACCAAGGTAACCGGCTGGATCCCGCCGTCGGTCAACCAGCGACACAGCTCGTCCATGTCGATATCGGAGTCCACGCACAGGCAACGTTGGCGAGCTTCAAGTTCCTCGTGAGACGGAATCGTCTGCATCAGCGACGCGACCGATGCCAACAAAACGCCGCCGGTCCCGGCGTCCTCACGCAGGGTTTGACTCAGTTGAAGCCGTTGGCCGTAGGCCCAGTCGCTGGGAATTTTCTCGGCTTGTGTCGCCTCGATGGTCGGGAAACGTGTGACCTGCGGTTCTTCCAAACCGAACGTCAACAGTTCGTCGGCCAACACGTCCATTTGTTTGTCGGTATCGCAAACAATCAACAGCGGCTGGTGTTGTCCGTTTTCAGTCGCGTACCAGCGCAGGGTTGAGACCAACCCGGCCAACGAGGACCCCCAAACATTCGAGAAACACGGTGCGCGATGTTGCCATAACGCGGCCACGGCAAACTGAAACTCCGTCGACTGAGTCCAGCGGCGCAACGACTCGATCAAACGAGCCTTTTGAATCGCGTGTGGCGTCACATGCAACATCGAAAAGATGGACCCTAGTTATTCTTCTGGCCGCACGCCGACGACCTTCAACTGTTCAAATTTCTCGACGATGATTTGGGCCTTGTCTTTGTATAGTTCGACCTTGCCTTCCACTCGAATCTTCTTTTTCAAAAAATGCGCGGCCGGGTCTTCGATTTTGTTGTCCTTGAAGACTTTGAGTCCCTCTTTGCGGAACACCACCGAGAAATTGTCTTTACTGCGATGGTCTTTCAATGAATTTAGAAAGCAAAGTTCTTTATCCTTGAGGAAGCTCGAGCCTTCGACTTCCATTTCGACGATCACCGTCTTGTTCACGTGATTCACGGCCTCAGCCGGCTTGATCACGGGAGTCGATTCAGGTTCTTGCAAAAAACTGCTGAGAAAAAGCAGGGCGACACAGGTCAGGTTCATGCTTGGTTTCCTCGAAGTGATTGGGCGACATAACAATGACTACACAGAGCCACGGGGCTTCCAATTGTCGAGAAAACTCCAGTTTTGGCTAGTACATCGTCGAGTTCGATGGTCATGCCGAGTTCGGAGTCCCGCGTTCGTTTCAAGCGGCGATGGAACCGTTTTTTTGCTCGGCATTGGACTTGTCCCCAGCCAGTGTCTCCATCTCGGTCCGGATCGGGCCCACTAAGGAACTGTACAACTTGCTAATGATGTCGATCGCGGGTTTGCCGTCCAATACGCGATGGTCAAAAGTCAAAAGGACTCGGGAAATGCCATTTCTTGGCGTCGGGTCCACCCCCAAACTGGTCGTGTTCGGACTCAGTAGCGAAGCGGCAAAGGTTTGGTTAAAACACGATATTGTCATCCCAAAAGTGCCCATATAGGTTGAACGTTGCGTCGGCCAGGCCTCCATCAACATCCACCAGAGGAAGCGACGGAGCGGTCGTGGCAAGGCCGCAAATCGATCTTGATGCCGAAATTGCTTGATCTCGCTGACCGGGGCCGTCTGAAAAAAATCGATTTTCTCTTGAATTTGGTGCAGGGTCATCTGATCGGGGTTGCAAAATCTCGCAAAATAGAGCCGCGTTTCCTGTGCATCCTGGCGACCGATCGTCAATTGAGCGACCGAGTCTTCAACTTGATAGAGATGTGGCCATGGAAATTTGCGATAGAACTGGCGAAGTTCCGGTACCTCGCGCGAGACCATCGAGTAGGCTTTCATCAGAATCGCGTTCCAGGAAAGACGCGGTTTGATTTGCTTTCGCAGCGCATCCAAGCTAGAAAGGTCCATGTCCCGATGGAACGACGCGATCGGCTGGGAGCGAGCGATGCGAATCACATCGTCCACCAACCGCCGCCCGTTGGATAATGGGATAGTCTTTCCCTTGCTCATCGAAGGCCTCGTCATCTTGGGCAGGAACCAATCGTCCGCGGCCGGATTCTGCCAGGATTCCCCAGACCCGGCAACACCGATTTTCGCCCAAATCGCCGCCCGGATCCAAAATGCCGAAGACTCTCGTTGAAAAGCCACCAACAAAGGGCACTTTAGCGAGCGCTGGTGTACCGGCTTCTCCGGCGGGGAGCTGTAAAAATGCTCTTTTCAGCGAACCGCCGGCTAAGCCGGTACA
>JAUXWY010000300.1 GCA_030681235.1 Pirellulaceae bacterium
GAGGTCTCGATGCAAAATTCCCTTCCGATGGGCAAATTCCAAGGCATTGGCCAACTGCCACGCAAACTGGACAGCAAACTCTTTGGGCAATGGCCCCAATTTGAGATGTTCGGCAAGTGAACTACCGGCAACTAAATCGCAAACCTGCCAGGTAATCCAATGGTTTTCGTCACTCTCGAGTACTCGCACAATATGGGGATGATTCAAGCGGGCCGCGGCTTGTGATTCGTGGAGGAAGCGTTTTCTGGCTCCGGGGTTTTTCATCCATTCGGGACGCAGGATCTTGACGGCCACGTCACGATTCAAACGACGATCCAGAGCGGAAAAGACGACACCAAAAGTGCCACTTCCGAGGGGCAACTTTACCAAAAAGCGATCTGGAAGATGTTCGGCGATCCACAAATCGTCCATGGAGGCGTTTGGGCAGGCGGCTTCGTCGTCGCGTTCGGGCCGTAACAGTTGCGAGAGAAGTTGATCCATGAAGGCGACGACGGGGTCGTCCGTCAATGGTGAGATTAAACCAATCGGACCAACGAACGTTGGGTTCGCGGATTTAATGGCTCGGGATTTATCTGCGGCGTCGGACAAAGGAGACATGACAAGGGCTCGATTTTTTTGAGACAATCCGTCGACGAACAGGCCTTGGACTTCGCCGATGTGCATAGACGCTGCGCTAGACCAAAAAAACCACTGTTTTTTTAATTGCGAACTACGGCGGTCCTCGCTTCCGACTCTCAAGGGACCTCCGTACGGTTTGTGGCCTACCGGTGGACCACGCAGCAGTCCACGACATTCTAACGAACCCATTCTTGCAAGCGTTCGCCCAACAATTTGCAGCCCTGCTCCCAGCGGCGGCGACAAGTGGTCACGGGGATATGCAATTCGGTGGCGATTTGGTCGAAAGTGTGCTCTTTCGAATACCGCAAAATGACAATTCGCTGGATGTCGCTGGGCAAAGCGTCCAACGCATCAAGCAATCTCTCTGCTTGCTCATGGCTGACGAGCCCTTCCAGGGGACCGGCGGATGAGTCGATTTCACAAAATCGATCCTGCAAGCACCTTGGTGATGAACTCTTCGAGCCCTGCAAGCGGAAGCGTCGCAGTCCATCAATGATTCGATGCCGAGCGATTCGCAGAACCCAAGCTCGGTATTGTTCGAGCGATTGGCCACGGAATTCTTCACGGCTCTGGTGGACCTGACAAATGACGCTTTGGACAATGTCCGAAGCACCCAGGTAGCGTTGGAGAGAATTGGGCATGGCAGTTTGGACAAAGTGGACGAGAAAATCAAAGTCCTCGCCGACCGAAGTCGCTTGTTGATGCAACAACGATGGGTCGTCGTTGGAGACGGCAGAGGTATCGGCGGTACCTTGACACGCAAAACCAGCATCATTCGGAAAGGCCATGTCGGTTTCCATCGATCGAGTTGTTTGCATGTGCATGCCAAGTGAAAGTCAATTCAAGTCAGAACCCACTCCCTAGTATAGACAAACCGATTTCGTGAGGTTGGCATTTCGTCCTTTAATTTAATGAATGGTCCAAGAACCTTGATTGGTAAACACCTCGCCAAGAATTTCTCGTTTCCTTAATCTTGTTCCACCCGTTCACACGATTGCACGGTCGGTCCCCGCAAAATGGCAACCGTTTGGCACTCGGTTTTGCTGGCTTAAAAATCTCATCTAATTAGTGGTTTCTTTGGGACATCTGGACGTCTCTTGAGAGTAAAAACGCGGGATCTGGTCGTCGGATTCTTCTTGGTTCATTGACCAAGATTTCTCCGAGCAGAAACAGGCGGGCTTTATTGGAACGAGAGGTGTTTGATGGAACAGTGGCATGAACGAGTAGGCTCTCGAGATGAGAATAGCTCAATCGAAAAGTCAAGAGAGCTCGTCAGATCGCGTCATCGTTGGCGGTGCAGGCGTCAGACCGCGTTCACGTTGGTTGAACTCATGGTGGTTTCCGCCATTCTGGGAGTTCTGGTCGCCGTTCTATTGCCTGCGGTTCAATATGCTCGCGAGGCTGCTCGGCGCAGTTCCTGTAGTAACCATCTTCGACAAATCGGTTTGGGGCTCCACCATTACGAATCGGCCCAACGATCCTATCCGCGCGGCGGAGAGCCTGGGTCGGGGCACTCTTGGTCCAGTCGCTTGTTGCCCTATTTGGAGCAGTCGGAGTTGAAGTCGATGATGGACTTCAAAAAGCCCTGGGACGATGCGGCGAATCAACTGGCCATCAATCAACGCGTCGCGGTGTTTTCTTGCCCCACGTCATTTAAGGAATATGCCGGTGCGACAGACTACTGCGGGATTGCCGGTACTTTTCGCAAGACGGGCAAGTCATTTGCAGATGGACTCAACGGCGTGCTTTTTGTCGCCGGGGATGATCGACCCGGGTCGGTCCGAATGTCGGAAATCCTCGACGGCTTATCGAACACGATTTCGGTGGGCGAAGCGGTCGCCGTTACTGAAATCAACCACGGATATTGGGCTTGCGGCTGGCACTGCCTGACCCACGACGAGGGCGGTGTTAGCAACATTAACGGAGCATACAACGAGATCGCGAGTTTACATCCAGGCGGAGCGAACGTTGTGTTCTGTGATGGTTCGGTCCAGTTTCTGGATGCGAATATTTCGGGAGACGTCATCAGTTCATTATGCACCCGTTCGGGTGCGGAAGTGATTGGCGAGTACTAGTAGTGGGCGTTTACGATAAGTGAAAGTCCGCTTTTTCGGGAGGAAAAACCATGAGAAGTGTATTATTTGTATTGGCTCTATTGTGCGCGGTTTCGGTCGCGATGCCAGAACAGGCATTGGCCGGCGGCGGCAAGACCAAAAAGACGACCCGCGTCGATGTCACAAACGAGAACGCAGCGGGAGGTCGAACGATTTCGGTTTGGGTGGTCCCTGAAGGTACCGCGTTGCCCACGACCGTGGGTCAAGCAAGGAACATCTTGCCGCGCCGAGAAGTGGCAGCCCTTAAGACAGAGACATTTCCGCTGACTCAAGGAAACTACATTGCCGTAGCCGTGGATACGTTCATCTACGCCAACGCACCAGATGCCACACCGGTGGACGAAACGGTGCTCGGTATTTTTGGTCCGTTTCCGGTCAACGACATTGTCAAGTTGAAAGTCAGGACAACGGGGGGAGAGCCGTTCTTTAAACCATCGATATCAAAGTAGCCGTTCGGATCGCATGGCCTCGGAGTCGATTGGGACGAGGCGATGAATTCGAATTGCCCAACTGCGGTCGGCTCACGTTTGGAACAAGCGATTGTGTATGTCTTTAAAGAATTGCATGTGACGAATTCTAACGGCACCGACACGCGATTGAATCAGTGGTCAACCAAGACACTGCCTGTCTGGATGCGGGCAGTGTCTTTATTTTTTTCTGCGATCGCCGCAGGAGCCCTGATCGGATGGGCTTGGCGAGATGAGTCGTGGGGCTGGGGTGGAGTCGGTGGGATTGCCCTATTCTTGTGGGCGCAATCTCAGATCAAGCATATGAAGTGGTTGGCAGGCCACGCTTACTTGACGGGGACCGTCTCGTTCGCCATCGCCTGCCCGTGGCTTTCGGGCACGGTTAGCTATTTGGCCGAGACGAGCCCCACGGAATCACTTTGGATTGCGATTGGGTTTCAATCGTTTCAAAGCATTGGCTTATTGCTGTTTTCGCTTAGTTGGCGATTGCTTCGTCGCAACGATCATGCCGACTGGATGATGGC
>JAUXWY010000304.1 GCA_030681235.1 Pirellulaceae bacterium
CCCACGGATGTGCGTTTGGCGACTTGAACGGCGACGGGTTTGACGATGTAGCAATCGCATGTTTTGGGTCGATCTCGATCCTGTTCAACCAAGGGGATGGAACTTTTGCGCGGATTGCTGCCGAAAACTTCATTTATGAACCCACATGGAGCGTGTGTCCTGTTATTTGTGATTTGGACCAGGACGGTATTTTGGACCTTTTGGTCGTCAACTATGTCAAATGGAATTACGAGGTACCCGCTTGCACATACGAGAATATCCGAGGCTATTGTGGGCCGGGCGAGTTCGACGGTCAGAGGGATTACGTATTTCTGAACCAGGGTGACGGACGCCTGGTCGAATCCGGTGCCACGCTCGGTTTCAATTCTGTTGGCAAGGGCTTGGCCGTGGCCGTCTTGGACTGGGACCATGACCTGGTTCCAGAGGTCTATATTGCAAATGACTTACAGGAAAATTTTTATTATCGACCAGCTTCGACAAATCCAACGCGATATATAGAAGATGGGAGCAAGGCTGGTGTCGCAGTTTGTGTCAATGGCCGGAAAGAAGCCAGCATGAGTGTCACTCCGGGTGACTTTTCCAAGAATGGCTGGACTGACATTTTCGTAACCAACTACTACAAGCAAAAAAATACGCTGTACGCCAACCGGGGCAAGGCGCAATTTCGCGACGTGAGTTTTGCCGCTCGAACGCAAAAGACCGGCGAAATGTTCCTTGGTTTTGGCGCCGTTGGTGTTGATTTTGACAAAGATGGCTGGCTGGATTTGTTTGTGGGTAACGGGCATGTTTTGGGTCCCGAACATTTGCCTAATCAACTTACTAACCAGATTTTGCATAATAATTCTGGGGCGTTTGACGACGTTTCCTCGCAAGGCGGGGACTTTTTCAAAGTGCTGACGTTGTCACGTGGCGTCGTGTCACTCGACTTTGACCAAGACCTAGATTCCGATATCGTTGTGAATCATCTCGATCGACCGATTTCTATTTTGCGGAACGATTCGGTAACTCCCAACCGCTCCATTTCGCTACAATTGTGTAGCCCGAAACACCAACCATTGGAAGGAAGTCGAATAGAAATCACCCTTGGCGGCAAAGTTCAAACCTTGCCGATCTACGCGGGGGGAAGCTATTTTACGGATTCGCCGCGTGAATGGATCATTGGGGTGGGGACCGCCGAAACGATCGATCAAGTACGAGTTTATTGGCGAGACGGGCAAGTGGACAGTTGGGAGCGATTAGAAACCGGTCAGCGTTGGCAGTTTCAGCCAGGACGAAGAATCCGTATATGACAGAGAGTAATGCTCCAACGCTGCAGGATGATCATCTCCCACAGCGACCTCCGAAAATCCGAAAATGGTCGAGAATCGCCGCAGTTGTCGGTGCCGTCGGACTTGTCATTGGTTTGTCGACCTATTACGGAGCGGGGCAATGGTGCGATCAACAATTGCTTGAGGCCAACGCCAACTTGAAACAGGGAAACTTCGGTATGGCTCGAGTATCGGCCAGAGCGGCCTTGCAGATGGCGTGGACCCAAGAACGCCGCGATCGGGCCAAATTAGTTCTGGCTCGTGCCACTTTGTCGGATGACACTCTCGCCGAGAAAGTTCTGTTGGACTCGTTTGGTTTGTTGGAAGAAATCGGACCAAACAGTTCCGTTTACTGCGATGCCGTCGCCGAACGGGCTCGTCAGTTGTTGTTGACGCAAATCCGAGTTCGCGCTGCTGAGCGACTGTTGAATGAAGCCATTCAGCTGGACCCCAAGCATTTGGCGTCCAACCAACTCCTGTTCACGGTTTACTGTGTGACCAATCGTCCGGATCGTGCCGACTCGGTATTCTGGAACGGGTTCGTCCAAATCCCTGCGGAAGAAAAACCCGCCGCGTTTCGGCAATGGTTTTTGTCCCAATTCACTCGAAATGGCGCCAACCGAGCCTTCGACGTCGGTACCGGGATTGTCCCTCCGAACCTCGAACCATCGGACGAAGATATCATCAAGAGGTTCATCGCGTTTAAGGATCGTGAACCGGACGAGGCGGTCCATTATGGGGCGATGGCCAGTTGGTGGCTATGGAGAACCGAGACCAAGACGGCGCTCGAAATCCTGCAGATCGGCCAAGAGCGGGCCAGTTCCGTGGCAGAAGACGTTTACCTGTCTAGTTTGGTCCTAGCTCTATTGAACCAAGGCAACTTTGAGCAGGCCCAGGAACTACTGGATCAGTGGCCCGAAAATGAGCGAGGATTCAACTATTTGCGGCATTTGGGTGTGTATCAAGAATCGGTGAACCAGACAGAACTTGCCGTGCATGCCTACCGGAAATGCCTGGAGGTTTGGCCGGGGCCTATCGATGCCAATGTAAGACATCGACTTGAACAATGTCTGAAGGAACTGGGACAACCGGAAGAAGCCGCGAAAATAGGACAACAGACAGAAATCGCCCGTCTTTGGCTCGAGGAACGATGGGGGATGGTGCGCAAGGCAATTGATTACATGCACGACGAACAGGCGGTTGGGGTATTGTTGGAATTTTTTACCGCCATCGGAAAACCGGAGGCCGTGGAGTTCCTGACCCAGTATCAAGCCGAGCTGAAGCCCAAGCAGTAGCTTGTTTCAAAGATGTTGCAAGAACTGGTGCAAAATTTCTGGCCAAGACTTGGTTGTGTCGCACGAAAAGTGCTATAATTGTCATGCCCAGGTGTGGGTCGTGATTGCTTGCTTTCGCTTCTTGTTTATCGGAGAGTACGATGAGACGGTTGTTATCGTTGGGATTGGTGGCCATGGCTTCGGTGGCACTGGTTGGTTGTGGAACGGATGTTGCTGAGTCGAATGCCCCGACTCCTGTAGTTGACGCGGATGCAAAACAGAAGGCCATGGACGACATGATGAAGCATATGAAGGATTCGGCCGGGGATAGAGGTTACGACACGGTCGACTCGGGCAAGTACGTTGATGAGGCAGTCAAACGCAACGCAGCGGCGCCTAAATAGTTGCGGCCGAATTGATTTTCTTGAGTGAAGTTCAAATTCACAGGGCTGCTGTCGCGGCCCTGTTTTCGTTTTAGTTGCTAGACCTGGGAGAATACCATGAGAAGAATGTTGGCTTTGGGATTTGTAGCTTTGGCTTCGGTGGCGTTGTGCGGATGCCCGGAAGTTAAACCGGCGCCGACGCCCGTTCCCGACAAAGAAGAAGTGGCGAAGCAAGTCGAAAAAATGAAGGGCGAATACGAGAAAGCGGCCGAAGCCGGTGGTCAGACAATTGACGCCGTTGACCCTAAGGGAGTTCTTGACAGCGCTGAAAAGCAAGACGCTACGCCACCCAAGTAAAACGCTGGGCAAGTCTCTGGCTAACAGTTTTACACAGGGCCACATTTTGTGGCCCTGTGTTTTTGAAATCGATTTGTATCACTCAAGTGTATCGAATCAGATCCCGCCAGATCTCCAATTCGATTTTCTGTCCATAGGCTTGAGCAACTCCATCCCAACCGGGCACACCGTTGGCTTCGAGGACCAAGTAGGTTCCGTTCTTTCGATCGCGTACCAAGTCAATGCCCGCATACAACAGGCCCAATTTCCCAGCTACTTGCACCGCCAGGTCGAGAACGTGGGCTGGAAGTGTTGTACGTTCGTATCGCCCACCTTGGGTGATGTTTGTTCGCCAATCATTCTCTCGCGTTCGTTCAATGATCCATTGGCGATCGCCAATGACCAGGACTCGATAGTCACTTCCACCGTGATCGATAAAAGCTTGTTGGTAGATCACGCTTCCAAGTGCTTCCAGTGAGCAAAAAACGCGAAAGGCATGGTCCTTGTCACAGACACGGATCAGCCCTCGGCCTTCGGAGCCAAACATTGGCTTGACCACCACGTCGCTCCCTAACCGAACAAACGCATCGATTGCCTGGGCGCTTGTTTCACTGACGTGGGTCGCGGGGACGGGAAACCCTGCGGCGGCCAAGCGTGAAAGACTAAGGTACTTGTCGATGGCCAGTTCCAGAGATTTCGCCGGGTTGTAGACGATGACTCCCTGTCGCTCGATGGCCGCCAAGGCATCCATGCGAAAAACGATCGACTCCAAGGTCCCACGTGACATCGAGCGAACCAAGACCATGTCCCCAGCCTGCAGCGACATGCCTCCGATGCACAGCGACTCCAGAGTACGCTCGTCGGAGTGGGTCAAGGTCGCTTCAATCGCGGAAAATTCGGCCACCAGCGGAACAATTCCCGGTGGGGCTGAATTTAGGAGTCGTTTGACATATCGCCCTTGCGGGTCACCCAGAATGATCGCGTTGCGGCTCAAATGCGGTTTCCTATGGTTTTACTTCGGGATAGGGACCACTTATAATCTCCCTCGTTGGATCGCAAGCTACCGTTTCCAGTCCGAAAGTGTACCCGTGTCGACGCCCCCGCGAAAATACCACTCGGCCGCCGGCCTCAGCGCTTCGAGCGAACAGCGGTTGCACGTGCTGGAACAGAGGTTCAAGCAGCTGGACGACGAACTGTCTGCCGTCGAAGCGACGATTCAGCAGCGTTTTCCAATTCTGGGGCTGAGCAGTCTCGAAACCGACCCAAACCGGGACGTGTCCACAGAAGCCTCGATCAAAAGAGCTTCTCGGTCTCGACCCAAGCCACGCTAGCGTTGCCAGCGTCGAGTCCACTCGATTGCCGCGAACGTCGGCAACGACGTCACACTGTCGTCGGCGGATCAGGTCGCCTAGTGCTTGCCGATTTCTCGCCTTCTGGCTCGTAATACTTTACTCGAAATTCAAAGATCTCTTGCGAAAGTCGTCTCATTTAGGTAATTACCGCCAGGGGCAAGGATTGTGTCTGCGTTGGACAGCGCCCACCCTTCGAATTGGACCAGGGATCGGTCTTCATGACAATTCATTTCAGCCCGACCTTTATCGTTGGTTCCGTGTTACTGTTCCCGATCCTCGGGTGTCAACCGGCGATCCAGAGACCGGGCTTAGGGCTTCCCGCCTATCCTGGACACATCCGGGTGTCCTCGACACCCGCGCCACCACCGACAACAGTGCCCATCGAACAGCTTCGCTACCAAAGCCAGGACGAAACAAAGGGCCGCGGGCAATTGTTCGACCCCAGTAACCAACAGTTTTATGTGGACTCGGAGTTGGAGGGACAGTTGGGACAAAGGCAGGTCGTTCAAGACGTCGTGATCGAAGGCAATCGTCGCGTGCCAACCGCCGAGATCATGCGTCAACTGAAAACCCGCCCCGGTCGTTACTTCGATCCCGACCTTTTGCAACAAGATGTCCAGGCCATTTGGAAGATGTCGACCATCCGCCGGGTCCACGGCCCGTTTTTGAATCGCACCGGCGAGGGAATCACCATCACTTTCCAAGTAGAAGAACATCCATTCATTAGTGAATTGAAGTTCGTTGGCAATCGAGTACTATCCGATTCCTATTTGCGAAAAGAAACGGGCTTGGAAGAGGGCAAACCACTCAATGATTTCGAAGTCCGCATGGCGCGCGACAAAATCGAGGAACTGTACCGTAGTCGGGGACACGTGTACACGTCGGTCGAAATTCTCAAGGGCAGCGATCCAACCCAGGTCGTGTTTGTGATCTATGAAGATCAAAAACGCAGTGTCCGGTCGGTGAGTTTCGAAGGAAATACGATCGCCAGCGACGCTCGGCTCCGTGTGATCGTCAAAACCAAATCACAAATCGTGCGTTTGTTTGGTGGCCAGTTGGACCGCGAACGAGTGGACCGCGATGTCAAATTGCTCGAGGCCTATTATTTTTCGTTGGGCTTTTTTAGCGTCAAGATCGGGCGTGAAATTGCGGGAGATCCTGATTCAGGCACCGTCAAGGTCAAATTCGTGATCCACGAGGGCCCTCGATATCGCATTCGGAACATTCGTTTCGAAGGCGTGGAGCTATATTCACCCGACGATTTAATGGCTCAAGTCAAACTCAAACCATCCCAGGACGAAATGCCCTTCTTCAATGGCGACTCGATGAACGAGGACGTCACGACCCTGCGAGATGCTTATGGCAGCGTTGGTCACATCTTTGCGGATGTACAAGCTCAACCACACTTCTTGTCCGAACCGGGCCTGATCGATTTGGTCTATCGGGTTGAAGAAGGCAAAGCGTATCGAGTTGGTCGGGTCAACGTTCACATCGATGGAGACGGCATCACTCGTCGCAACGTGGTCCTCAATCGGGTGACTCAGAAGCCGGGCGATTTGATTGACATTCGCAAGATTCGGCAAAGCGAGCGATTGTTAAAATCTGCCGAGCTATTTGGCGATCCGCAAAAGCCTGGCGAGCAACCTCGGATCGTGATTCGCCCGCCGGACGGGCAAGAAACCAGCATTCGCTAGTGTCCTAGCCAATCGCAACCCACCACGATGACTCCAACGTTCATTCATCCCACTACCATTCGGAACGCCATGATGGTCGAGAAAAATCAACCGACTTGTCGACAATTCTCAAGTCGAGCGTGCGTGGGTCTGTGCCGTGCATGGGGCGCCAAAAAAATACATCTTATGGCGTTGGCCATCATGTGGCTGGCCGGCTCGTCGTTCGCGTTAGGCCAAAACTCGGCAAGTCTCTCGCGTTTCATTCCGATCATCGATGAAGCGG
The DNA here is from genome assembly GCA_030681235.1 of Pirellulaceae bacterium. Classification (GTDB taxonomy): domain Bacteria; phylum Planctomycetota; class Planctomycetia; order Pirellulales; family Pirellulaceae; genus M30B19. The sequence continues at coordinate 6,609 of JAUXWY010000304.1, forward strand.
CAAAAACGGATTCCTTGCGGGCCAATGTATCCTTAGGACAGGATGGCTATGGTGCCCCGCTGCCGCCCACATCGGCCTATCCAGGCGGTAGTACTACGGTGTACCCGCCCTATGGTCTTCCTCCCGGTTCGCCCGACCCGGCTTCAATCTACGCCAACGGAACAGCGCAAATCCCAGGCGGCAACCTGTCGTATTTCAACGGAACGCCATCGATCTTAGGGCAAGGCACCAACATCGCTGACTTGGATGTCTTTGCTCCTGAAGGACAAACCGGTCGCTTCCTGTTCGGAGGTGCGTACAACTCCGATATGGGACTCATGGGCCAGATTATTTTTGATGAACGCAACTTCGACATCCGCGCCTTTCCGCGAAGCTTTCGCGATGTGATCGAAGGCCGAGCCTTTCGCGGTGGCGGACAAAGATTTCGAATGGAATTGGTTCCTGGACGTGAACTCCAACGCTACATGGTCAGTCTGACCGAACCCTATTTGTTCGACACCAACGTCAGCTTCGGAATCAGTGGGTTTTATTTCACGCGTCGCTACTTCGATTACGACGAAGAACGGTTGGGCGGCCGCTTGTCGTTGGGATATCGCTTGACACCGGACCTGAGCATTTCGGCTGCCGTTCGCGCGGAAAATGTAGACGTCAAGAATCCACGGGTATTGACATCCCCGCAGTTAAACAGCGTGTTGGGTGACCATGATTTCTTCATGGGTAGCCTAACGCTAACTCACGACACTCGCGATCATCCCTTCATGCCGACCGAAGGTCGGTTCTTTGAAGTTGGGTTGTCCCAGGGCTTCGGCAGTTTTGACTTTCCTCGCGCCGACTTGGATTGGCGGCGCTACTTCCTACTCTACCAACAGCCTGATCGCTCGGGGCGACACACGGTCTCAATCGGAACTCGATTGGGCTACTCGGGACCTGACACGCCGATGTTCGAGAACTACTTTGCCGGTGGTTTCTCGACCATGCGCGGATTTGATTTTCGCGGAGCCAGCCCCGTCGAGAATGGTGTGGTGGTCGGCGGCCAATTTCAATGGCTCAACACCGTGGAATACACTTTCCCAATCACGGCGGACGACATGATCAAGGGCGTGGCGTTTGTGGACTACGGCACCGTCGAGCCCACGACGCAGCTCAAATGGGAATCGTTCCGAGTGGCCCCTGGTTTGGGGCTACGTATCCACATGCCGTTTGGTGGCGGCGGTGGTGCTCCGCTGGCGTTCGACTTTGCTGTACCAATCAACAAAGCCGACTCCGACGATACCAACATCTTCAGCTTCTACATGGGCTTCGTACGATAGCCTACTTTTGACGCAACTTTTGGAAGTACTGGCGAACATGCTCGCGTTGGTTGACCGGAATATCTTGGAGGTCGCTGGGAGTGAGTTCTTTGCTCTCGGCGGCCTCTTGGATCGCGTTCTGGATCTCGACTTGGGTGACGCCTTTGCGATTTGGTCCACCCATTGAACCGATCTTGGCGACCTCGCCGGGCTTGACGTTGGGCTTCGTCTGGGTGTCGTAAAACTTGGTATCGTCTTCCGCTTCAGGCCTTAATCCATGGCCTTGGCCTTCTCCAAGTCCATTACCTTTACCTTTACCTTTACCTTTACCTTCACCCTCACCTTCACCCTCGCACTCACCTTCGCCCTCACCTTCACCTTCGCAACGAGCCTTTTCCTTCATCTCGTCCATTTCATCCATCATTTTTTGCAGCTCTTTCATTTGCTGCTCGTCCAAGTCCATCTCTTGTAGCTGTTGGTTCAGGTTTTCGAGAGCTTCCTTGATGGCCTGTTTCTGGCCTTCTCCCATTTCTCCATTTTCGCATTCCTTCATCAGCTCGGCAAGTTTCTCGGCTTGTTTTGCCAACTTGTTCAATTGGTCCATTTGCCGTTGTTGTTGTTGCAGGCCTGCTTTTTGTTTCTCGAGGTCAGCGGCTCGATCCAAATTGCCGTCCGCAATCGCTTTTTCAATCTGCCTTTCCAGGTCTTGTTTTTGTTTTTCAAAGGCATCTTTCATCTCGTCCAGTTGTTGTTTCAACGCCTCCATTTGTTGCCCAAGTTTCTGAATGTCTTCTTTACCCATTTCTCCTTTGGCAACCTTTTCAGCCAATTGAGCCAACTGATCTTGAGCTTCTTTAACATTGCCGTCCTGCAAGGCTTTGTTGAACTTGTCGGCAGGCCCTTGAGTTTGTTCTTTCAGTCGTTTCAATCTGTCCTTCAACGCATTGGTCTTGCCCAATTTGTCTTGCTGGTCTTGGATCGCTTTTTTGACGTCATTAAGCGCCACTAAAACTTCGCGTTTCGAAGACTCCTTTTTGGCCAGCACTTTCTCGACCTCGGCCATGGCCTGCTTGACCATTTCAGCGCCTTCCATTTCCTCCTCGGCATCCAGAGTGGATTCCTCTTTTTTGACTTTCGCGGTCTTGATCAGTTGTTGCAGTTCTTCGCGAGCCGCTTGGGTCAGTTCCGCTGATTCACTGGCAGCTTCGGGGACGATGTTTGGAACAAAAAACGACCCGACCAGAAGAAGAATGGGAATCAAAGGCAGCGCCAATGGCCAACGCGATTGTATCGGGAACTCGTCGCGAACTTGAAGGTGTTCGATTTTCTGCTGAGTATCCTGCAACAAGGCTTGATAAAAGATTGGGTCCGCACTGTCAGCAGAGCTTGCCAACGTCGACGACACCCGTTGCTGCAAACCAAATCGTTGATCCAATTCCTCGGCGGCTCGCAAGCGACTGGCTTTCGTCCACCAACAGCTAAACACGCACAATGAGATTGCGAGCAACACAGCGCCAGAACCCCAAGCCGGCAGCCACGATTCCGCAGCTGCGACTCGAGACCACGGCTCCCAGTAGACCAATTTCGGCACGACGACCGCCACGACCGCCAACACCAAACAACCTAGCAAGTAGAACGGAAGTCGAGTCACGAAGTCCTGTAAAAATAGACGCCGCCAGACTTGGGTGACAATGGTCTCAATCTGTTTCATGGCACTCGGCTCCTCTTATCCAGCAATTTCAGTTCGCTAAGGCCATTTTGGCCGATATCGCTAGAACTTCGACAGTTCCAACGACTCATTCTATCCCATTCTTCGGTCGAAAACAGCATTCAACCGTCTATTTCTTTGATCCTGACCCCACGAGTCAAAGGGGCTGCGAATATAAGTATGTCGAACAGAAAAACACCGGAGCCACTCATGCAAACCACCCAGAAACTATTCCAGGTCTTCGTCCAACGCGATCAGCAGCGACGGCCCAGCCGTTGGTTTTCTCGAGAATCGCTAGCAAAACGGTACTGTGACGAATTCAACATACAGAGCGAATTGGGTTCGAAGGCCCAAGAATTGGCGGAGATTGGATCGTCTCTAGCAAGACAGGAGGTCTCCGGACGAGCGGTTGCCGTTTACCAATTGGTCGAAATTCCCGTCAATCGGCCGAAAGTCATGGCAATTTACTCGAACACACACCCCAAATAACGCGTCGAACGGAGTGCGGCTTAGCGAGCGCTGGTGTACCGGCTTTAGTCGGCCGGATGAGTGAAACGAGTATTTTCACGAGCTTTTTCACAACGTCCGGCCGGCTAAAGCCGGTACACCAGCGCTC
>JAUXWY010000311.1 GCA_030681235.1 Pirellulaceae bacterium
CGACGGTTCGTTTCCGACCGTTGCCACGTCAACAGGTTCATCCGCGACAGCCGCCGAAAGTCCGCCGAACGACAACGACAATCCCGCCAGCAACACGTGACAAGCCCACGCGACGCAACGCTGCGCGACGTTCCAATTCGAAGACCGCCAGGAAGCCCGTAAGTGGAGGAACGATGTAAGACGCAGCATGGGATAAACCTCGGTGTGAGTGATTCAAGCGGCCCGAAAATCTTGGGCCTTGGCGGGAATAAAAAGCGAAGTTCCATTGGCGCCGCATCCTTCGCTGTTTTCGATTGTTCTCGTCCTGCACGAACAAAGCAATCGTTAGTAGAATAACACACGTCTCACCCTCTGAGAACTTACCAATCGACTAATTGAGATCTCGATGCCACATTCCCCAGAATTCGAACCGTTGTTTGGCTACCAGCGAATGCCCGCCCCCGCGATGCAATTGGCAGCGAGCGAAAACCTGAGTCGTATGAAACGTCGACGCACCGTTCGTGAGTTCTCGGCCGAACCCCTGCCTGAAAGTGTGATCGAAAACTGCCTGCGAGCCGCTGGGACTGCCCCTAGTGGTGCCAACTTGCAGCCTTGGCATTTCGCCGTCGTCCGCGATCCTGCCATCAAACAGCAGATTCGCATCGCTGCCGAAGCCGAAGAACGTGAATTCTACGAGCAACGCGCCCCGCAAGAATGGCTTGACGCATTGGCGCCCCTGGGTACCGACGCCAGCAAGCCTTTCCTGGAAACCGCGCCGTGCCTGATTGTCATTTTTTCCAAAGCCTACGATTTGTTACCAGACGGACGAAGGGTCAAGAACTATTACGTCAGCGAATCCGTCGGCATCGCCACCGGTTTCTTGATTCAAGCACTGCATCAAGCGGGCTTGGCGACTTTGACGCATACGCCGAGTCCGATGGCATTTCTTAACGAAATCCTGGAGCGACCGCCAAATGAACGGCCCACCATTTTATTGGTCGTGGGCTTCCCAGCGGACTCGGCGCTGGTGCCCAAAATCACAAAAAAATCCTTGGATGAAATCGCTTCGTTTCACTAGTGGATTGCCAACCGAGTTTGCGTTAAGTTAGACATTAGAAACCCGGGCCCTGACTTGTACCGCTCTTGAAAGACATCACCATGGTCTATTTTCGACTACTCATAGGAGATTGTGCCAATACCGCTTGATTTGATTTTCTTTTCGACAGGGTTGCCGTACACTTTGATGCCACCCACACCGCTGGTCTTCGCGTCAATCGATTGCGAGGCAAACACCGACGCTCCCCCGACTCCGGAAACCACGACTTTCGCGGTCTCGGCTTGCAGACCTTGTAGATCCGCACTACCTACCCCAGAGACGTTTAATTCGACCGATTTGACTTTGCCATCGACTTTCAACTTTCCGACACCCGACTGTTGGATCGTCAAGCTTTCACCATCAATTCCGGTCGCTTGAACGGAACCAACCCCAGTTAGCTTCAAAGCGTCTATCGAGGGAACCGTGACCTGAATCTTCAGGCCAACACTCGAATTGTAGCTGTCCGTGGTCTTGATCCGAAGTTCACCATCCACAACGGACGTCTCCAGAATCTCCAATAGATTGTCGTCGAACGTGACTTGCACGTCTTGCGGCTGGCCAATTTGGATCGTGACATCGCCAACGGCATCAAGCCGCAAAGCATGAAAGGAGTCGACTTCGCGAGTCTCGGTCTTGGCAACTCCCGATCCTTGAATGCCGATCGGCAAGCCAACACAACCTGATAGGCCGACGAGACCGGAGAGAATCAACATACTACGAGTCAACAGTGCCGTCATTTGTTTCCGCTTTCAATGGGGGAGGAATCGAGCTAACGAACTTGGGCAGCCATCGGAGACTTGAGCCAAATTGCTAGGGCCCCTAATCGTAGCCTCGAAATCTCCAAAAAAAACCGGCCACGGTCAACGATCACGTCGCCTGCCGAGTAATCGCTGCGCCGCAAAAAATATTTGCAAAGAAAACTCAAATTTCCGCCAAAAGCAGCGGAACGAGAATAAATTGCCTGCGATGGTTCAATTGCCTGCTAGTTCGACATTCCCACGCCAACTCAGTCCTAGTTTTCGCGAGTCTGTTTTCCTAGACTGGTTGTGTTGGATGGGCATCTGTTACCGAAGGGTTCGATTGTGAGCTGGAAGAACATGGACATCAAGTGGAACTGGCGGGCGTCTTTTATCACGTGGGTGAAAACGACATGGCCTTTGGACCCTATCGCCGCGACGCGGCGCGGTGGTTGCAGTCCACGGTGGTCAAAAGTCGCGAAGACTTGAAGTTGCCCACGTTGAAGTGGTTCGTCAGTCAACAACAGCCTCCCGATGAACCTGGGCTGCAAGCGATTGACGTCACTGGCGACCTTGCGGCGTTAGCGGCGGCCGACTCCAATTTTATTCACCTCCCGGCCGTTGATCTGGGCCAACAAGAAGAAAAGCTAGTCATTACCGCCGACGGCATCGTGGCACTCGGTGAATTGTTGGCTCGTGGTTACATCGAATACTTCAATCGATAATCGGAAGTCTGAACCGCAACCTCCTTTTGTGACTGGGAGAATAGAACTGAGTACGAATCATAAAAGTATGGTGGAACTGGAAGCAGGATTGAGCTTTATTCGTCAGTCCCCACAGGACCGAGGCGAACTCAAGCTGATCGTGCGCCGTCCTGCTGTCTTGCTTCGCGAAGTCATCGAAGTGGGAGTTTTGGATTTGGCCGAAGGGTTAGTCGGCGATTGCTGGAAAGCGAGGGGCAGTTCAAGATCTGAAGATGGAAGCGCCCATCCCGACATGCAGCTCAATATCATGAACGTCGTCGAAGTCACATCGCAACCGCATCTCGGTTGCCAGAAGTTTGTCCAGCGATTCGGTTTGGATGCCATGAAGTTTGTCAACTCGGACGTTGGTCGTTCGTTAAATCTTCGCGGGATCAATGCCCGGGTTGTGAAACCAGGTCAAGTCACTGTGGGAGACTGGGCAACCAAGGTCGGCTAAGGAGCAGTCTCGAAATCGATTCCCGATTTGGGAGAACGTTCGGCTTACGTAGATCCGGGCATTCCCAACGGATTCGGTTTAGCGAGCGCTGGTGTACCGGCTTCAGCCGGCCGGGTGCTGAAAAGAACTGTTTCACACACCCCGCCGGCTGAAGCCGGTACACCAGCGTTCGCTAAATTGCGTTGGTACACGCCAAACGAACAAAATCCATTTGGGATATTGCGTCGTTCGAAATCCGGATAGACTGATCACTTCGGTATTTGAGTTCTTCGCAAAAAGGGTAATGTTTGTGGCGTCCAGCTTGTTTGTATTGCTTGACGATATTGCCTCCGTCTTGGACGACGTGGCCGTGATGACGAAAGTCGCGACGAAGAAGACCGCCGGAGTCTTGGGTGACGATTTGGCATTAAATGCCAACCAAGTGACGGGCGTCGATCCAGCGCGAGAATTGCCGGTCGTCTATGCGGTCGGGAAGGGCTCGGCAGTCAATAAAATGATCTTGGTGCCATTGGCATTGTTGCTCAACCTTCTCTTGCCTGTTCTGGTCATTCCCTTGCTCATGTTCGGCGGGGCGTACCTTTGCTTTGAGGGAGTAGAAAAACTCTTACACAAGTGGCTACATGGCAAAAAGGCTGTTGACGGCGACCATCAAAAACTGCTCGAAGCAGTGGCGAACCCATCGGTCGATCTCGTGGCGCTGGAAAAGGAAAAAATTCGCGGCGCGATTCGCACCGACTTTATTCTTTCCGCCGAGATTATTGTGATCAGCTTGGGGATCGTTAAAGAGTCAACGTTTGTCGTGCAGTTGGCTACATTGATTGCGATTTCGTTGATCATGACGTTTGGCGTGTACGGTCTCGTGGCCATGATCGTCAAATTGGATGATGCCGGACTTTATTTGACGCGGCGATCGGGCGAAAGTGCGGCGGCTCAAACACAGCGGCGGATTGGCAGTTGGATTATCTGGGCCGCTCCGGTGCTCATGAAGTTTCTATCGATTGTCGGTACGGCAGCGATGTTTCTGGTGGGAGGCGGGATCATCGCTCACAACATCGAGTGGCTGCATCATCACGTGGTTGACTTGGAGCATCGCGTCGCCGAAGTTGGAGCGATCGGACATTTTCTTGCTGCGGTACTCCCAAGTGTGATCGACTTCATCGTGGGCATTGTGGTCGGTCTGCTGGCCGTTGGGATTGTCGAATTGGCAAAATTTGGCTACGCCAAAGCCACTGGCACCAAACCAAGTGACGACCATCACTAGTCGACGCTCGCTGGTGGTGTCGGAAGCGTCGAGGAATTGCGTATCCCAGAATTTCATTGGATCAGTTGATGGCAATCGCAGATCATTCTTTATCGATTATTCGTGGTGCATGTGGACATGATTGTCCCGACACATGTTCGTGGAACGTGACCGTCCAAGATGGCCGAGCCCAGAAGTTGCAGGGGGATCCAAACCATCCCTTCACGCGAGGAACGCTTTGTGCCAAGGTCAATCATTATTTGGAACGAGTCTACCACGACCAACGTGTGTCGCATCCGCTGCGGCGCGTCGGAGCCAAAGGAGAGGGCCGCTTCGAACGAGTGACTTGGGATGAGGCCTTGACCGACATTGCGGCACGGTGGATGGCCGTCATTGAGGAAACTGGGGCCGAGGCTATCTTGCCTTATAGTTCCGCAGGAACCCAAGGTCTGATTCAAATGTCGTCGTTGGATCGGCGTTTGTTTGGGCTGCTTGGTTGTTCGAATCTCGAGCGAAACATCTGCGGCGAAGTTGCCGGCATTGGAGTCGCTTCAACTCAAGGTGTGGGCTACGGTGCGGACCCCGAGGATCTGGTACACAGCAAGTACATCGTCCTGTGGGGCACCAACACGATCGTTACCAATCTGCATCTTTGGCCGATCATCACGGAAGCTCGCTCGCGCGGCGCGAAACTGGTGGTGATTGATCCGATTCGCACGCGAACCGCCGAGCAAGCCGATTGGCACTTGGCCGTTCGTCCCGGTAGTGACGCGGCATTGGCTTTGGCCATGATGCACGTGATCATCCGCGATGACTTGATCGATCATGATTACGTCGAGCGTTATGCGACAGGCTACGCGGAATTGGTCGAACGGGTGAGAGAATACTCGCCCGAAGCCGTGGCGTCTGTCGTCGGATTGGACGCCGCGATCATCGAACAATTTGCGAGGGAGTATGCCACAACCGCGCCGTCGTTATTGCGACCGTTGATTGGCATCGAACATCACCGAAACGGCGCCATGATGTTTCGGACGATCGCGTGTTTGCCGATCTTGATTGGAGCTTGGCGGCAGCGAGGTGGTGGACTGAGTCGTTCGACTCATGGCTTACAGTTCTCGACATTAAACATCCAGGGACTGTTGCTGCCGCAGCACCATCAGCCCGGCGTTCGTGCGCTCAACATGCGCGATCTTGGCAATGACCTGTGCGATAGGACTTTATCGCCACCGATTCGCAGTCTGTGTGTCTACAATAGCAATCCGGCCGTTTCGATTCCCAATCAACAACAGATCCGGCGTGGGTTGCGCCGCGACGACTTGTTCACGGTGGTTCACGATTTGTTTATCACCGAGACGGCCAAATATGCCGACTATGTCTTGCCGGCGACGAGTCAGATCGAGCATTTGGATTTGGTGCCGGCATGGGGACATCACTATTTGTCGTTGAATCGTCCTGCGATCGAACCGATCGGCGAATCCGTGGCGAACACGGAATTCTTCCGACGACTGGCCCGGGCGATGGGCCGGACCGAACCCTGGCTGTTCGACAGTGACGAACAATTGATTCGCACGGTCCTGAATAGCCAACATCCGTGGATCGCTCCGATCACATTCGAGCGACTATGGGACGAGGGATTTGTTCGTTTCAACCCGGAGCGGGATTGGTTGCCGTTCGCCGAAGGTGGGTTTCCGACTCGATCCGGAAAGGCGGAGTTGTATTCGTCGACGTTGGCCGAGCAAGGCCTCGATCCCCTGCCCTCTCGTGGTGATATTCGTCAAGCTCCGGCAGGAATGTTGCAGTTGATCACTGGGAAAACGTTGCATTTCTTGAATTCGAGTTACGGGCACATCGAGCGGCATCGGAATCGCGAAGGTCGCTTGTACATCGAGCTTGATGCTCATGACGCGCAATCGCGAAATCTGATCGCTGGCCGCATGGTCGACGTCAGCAACAACCAAGGGAAAATCACAGCGGAATGCCGCATCTCAACTCGCGTCCGCCCCGGTATTGCTTGGATGCCATTTGGTGGGCTCCAAGACGCAACCGGAGAATTTGTTTCCGCCAACACCTTGACGCCCGAGGAGCCGACCGATTGGGGCGGTGGCAGCGGATTTTACGATACCTTTGTCGATGTCCTACCTACCAATGGAACAATACGAAATGACCTCTAAATCCCATTTGCGAACCCCAGCACCTGACGAGTCGTTTGAGTACTACCACAACTACATTCGGCACGTACCGCCGGGAGACATACTTGACTTGGCGAAGCAGCAAATCGACGAGTTGCGTTCCGTCTTTGATACGGTTTCGGTCAGCGAATCGATGAAACTGCACGCGCCATACACGTGGACGCTCAAGCAAGTGGTCGGGCATTTGATCGACGCCGAGCGGATCTTCGCGGATCGATTGCATCGATTTGCTGCCGCCGACCTTCAGCCCATTCCGGGGATGGATCAAAACGACTATGTGAATAACTTCGACTACGATTCTCCGTCGCTGGCGAACTTGGTGGACGAATTGGTCTTTTGTCGCCAGTCGAACGTCTTGTTGCTTCGTCGGTTGAAGCCGTCCGCTTGGGACCAACGGGGCGTGGCTTCAGGGCATTCTGTTTCTGTGCGAGCCTTGGCGTACATTTTGGTGGGGCACATCGAGTACCACATGCAGATTGTACGGCAAAGGCTGCAAACGGCTTGACACGGTTTCGTAGCGAGAATTGTCTGTTCCCGCAGCGAAAGTCGTCAAGACGTTCGGCCACGTTGAATATCGCCTCGCCACCGAAACTCTTGGCGAGTTTCGCTACGTGGCGATTGCATTCCGATCAAGGGCTCTTGCGCAATTCGCTGGGTGCGAGGCCAATCTGTCTCGTGCCCAAACGAAAAAACGGGGACAGAACATACTGGCGGACGACGAACCACCACAAGCTTGGCTCGTTTAGGACCGGATCGATCTTGTCCACCATCGCGTCATGGGCCTCACGCAGGACACTCCAATGCAGTCCCGGTCGATCGTGATGAGCGGTGTGGTAGCCATTATTGAAAAAAAGATAATTGAAGCTGAGGCTGGTAAAGTTCCGGGAGTGGTCGTGGTCGGACCAAGCATCGGTGTGCACGTGCTGGACGTAGTTGAACATCATGATCACGGTCGCCGACATGATCGCTGGGAGGAGCAGGGCAAAGAACCAAACGTACAAACCCGTCCAATTCTCCTTGTCATGATGCAAGTGCCAAGCTAGCCACAGCGTCCCGGCGTAGACGCCAACCCAAAACGCATACTGGAACAAGATGCGAAAGTACAGCTTTCGATTGTTCAACTTCGCCCGTCGAATGTAATTTTTCACCGGTTCGCTCTGGAAGTACCCCGAAACGAAGGGATAGGTCAGGACAACCCACAAGTTGTGCAAGTTGGTGTATCGCCAAGTGATCGTCGCGTCACCCGGTCGATTGTTGAATCGATGATGATTGAGGTTATGGGTCGGAATCCACATCAGCGTCGGATAGCCGTAAAAAATTGTCAAAATATGTCCGAAGCCATTATTCAGTCGTTTGACCGAAAACGTCGGTTGGTGATTGTGATTGTGCGAGATCACCCCGCACGCGATTGCCAAATAGCACGAGAACGGACATAAGAAGATTACCGTCGCCGGCCAAATAAATTGAATGACCACCAGAGCAATCGCCATGGCAACCCAAATAACCGTCCGAACGTCCGCTTTGTTTCGTAGGAGCATATTACAACAATCCGCACGGAAAGCTCACAAATACAACCGCTATTGAACACACCGCACCGGAGCTTTGGCGAATGGATGAATGCTCAGAAACACTAGCCTAACATATCTTCCGAAAACGCGAGAGAACCCTAACCTAAGATTTCGGTCGAATCGGCGGCCGTTGTAGCCCTAAACGCTTGCTGCGCTGAGCCGATTGGGTGCTTTTGGGCTCCGAGAGACTCGTTAAAGTTTACCCAATGTCCCAAGCCGAAAAGGCCGGCAATTGACATTATCGCAATACCGTGTTGAGCAAATGGCATGGTGCTTGGTATTCGTTGCTTTTCTGAACGGAGATAATTCATTTTGCCAGTGCTCCACGACAAATCAGCGAACATCGCAAAATCCACTGGTCCACTCCACTTCGGTCGTTTACACTCAAAATCGGGGATACTTCGAAGGGATACATGAAATCAAATGAACCGACAACTAATTGAAGATTTTGTAAACGGTGGCCACCAATTGGTGGACGCGTATCGCGGTCTTACGGTGGAACAATTGTTGGCCGTGCCGATCCCTGGAAGTTGGAGTCTGCAACAAATAGCCATCCATTTGCTGGAAAGCGATCTGATTGCGGCCGATCGGATGAAACGGATTGCCACCATGGATCGACCGTTACTCATCGGTTATGACGAAACCGCGTTCAGCCACCTTCCAGGCGTTAATGACTTGGACGCGCAGAAGGCGTGTGAACTATTTGCAATCCATCGGGAGATGCTAGCCGTCGTGCTCAGAAAACTGCCTGACGAGTCGTTTGAACGTTTCGGGATTCATAATGAGTCGGGCAAAGTCACTTTGGCCGAAATGGTCGCACGGTACATCAAACACCTTGACGGTCACTTGGTACATGTTGCAAGAAAGAAGTTATTGGTATCCTGACCGGTGAACGCGTTGACGAAAGAGTGCCCGCGGAATTCCCTTCGCGCTGTTCGTTTCCGACCGACAGCGGTCGTTAGTCTTTTGTCCCACATCTTTTGCCAATCATACGTCCGCTTGTTACAATAGCAACGTCAGCGACCGATTCGATTGCCGCTGCAGATTGACACAAACACCACAAGTTCTCATTCGAAAGCACCACGTTCATGTCCAATTTCAGTCGTCGCTCGCTATTGAAGTTTGCTGCTGTTGGTGGGGCCATGAGTGTTTGGGACGTACCCGTCTGGGCTCGTCAGGCCGACTTACCATACATGGATCGGATTGGTCTGCAGCTATACACCGTTCGAAATCAAATGGCGGCTGATCCTGATGGGACATTAAAAGCCATCGCCGAGGCCGGGTATCGCCAGGTGGAGCTGATGTCGATTGATTCGTCTGCGGTCCAAATCGCTCATCTCGCTCGGCAGCATGGCCTCATGGTTCACAGCGCATTTATGGATTGGACCGCGATTGCCGACACCAACAACCCTCAAGCCGGTTCGGTGTCGCAAACCGTCGAGTTGGCGGAACGGATTGGCTTGCGGCACGTCGTCTTTGGCTACATTGGCAAGGAGCAGCGCGACACGGCCGACAAATGTCGAGCGATTGCGGACAACTCGAACCGAGCCGCCGAACAAGTCCGTGCGGCAGGCATGCGGTTGTGTTACCACAATCATTCTTTCGAATTCGCGCCACTGGCGGGTACCGAGGGAACGATGTTTGATTTGTTCTTGGATCGGTTTGATCCGAGTTTGGTGGACCTGGAGTTGGACGTGTTTTGGGCTCAGATTGGCGGCCACGATCCGCTAGAAATGATGCAAAAACTCAAGGGCCGGATCACACAAGTTCACTTGAAGAATTTGTTGCCTGGCACGGGCGTCATCACTGATGAGGGCCAAGTGCCTCAGACCGCGTTCAAGGAATTGGGTGCGGGCGAGATCAACATTCCCGCGGTCATGAAAATGGCCCAAGAAATTGGCGTTCAGTACTGTCACGTCGAACAAGACCACTCCCCTGCCCCGCTCCAAAGCATTGTCGAGAGCGTGAAGTATTTGCGCGGAAACTAATGAGTGGTTCGGCGAATTTGCGAAGCTTGTCCGACTCGGTTACCGGACACGGAACTCCGTGGAGTGTTCTTTCACTTGCCGAGGCGAGCAGATTTCGTCGTCGCAGACTTGGTAGATGAGCTTGACCGAGAGCGCCTGATCACCCAGGGATGCGGACGGCGATACGTGCAAACGCTGCCGAAAAACAACTTGGTCTCGATAGACCGCCGCGCCACCGCTGGCCGGATCGGCCACCGGATCGTCGGCAATCCAATCGCCAACCGCTTCCACTCCGGCCGGCAAGTTCACTTCCAATTGCGTTGGAACGGCAACCTGGCGATGCGGTTGGCGACCGTAGATGTGCCAACCCCGAGCGAGGTTCACTTCGACGATCATTGAACTCGTCTCTCCCGGCGATGCTTGTGCAGGTACCATCATGACCCGGACAGAAACTTGCTCCTGTTCGCTTGGTTCGGGGGGCGGTGGAGCCGTCGGTTTGGTCGCTCGATCCTGCATTCGCAACCGCTGGGTTGGGATCTGCTTTCGTTTCGCCAAGCGATCGATATACCAGCGAAATCCACCCGAATCAGAAAAGAACAGATAGTCGCGATTCTCGGCGAGCCATTGCCGCCACGCAGCAAACGATTTGTCGTCCGTTGAAGTCACGTCGCCTGCTGGGCCGTCCCGAACATACCGTTTTAACAGAGCGTGAACGGTCGAATGATCGGCACCGGGTTGCTCCAGCATGCTCAATGCCGATTCGAAGAACTCGATCTTTGCAGGCATCAACCCCAACCGTTGGGCCTCCAGGTCGATGACGAACTTTCCCGTATCGTCTAACGCGATAAAGGGTTCCCCTTTGACAAACCAAGCGTTTAGTTCTTCGCGACTATGACCTTTCAACTCCTCGTACAACGGTGGTGCCAAGTAGGCGCCCAGGTAGCGATCAAGGTCGCGACTTGGATCAGCGGCCAAACGGCCAATCACATCCCGAGCCATGACCCGCTTCTTCGAATAAAAAACACTGGGAGTGTAGACGTTTGGACGGTCCTCGACAAATTGTGCGATATAACAGATCGAGTTCACCAGCAAAGCGCGACCGTTCGTGTTGAGTTGAGCGGGCGACTCTTCGAATCCAAAATGCATCAAATGGCCCTGACGCCAAACCGCTCCGGCCTTCGGAGTCTTGGAATTGACGCCTCCCAGAATCGGTTCCAATTCAGGAACTTGGTTGTGCTCCGTGACATAGGTACACCAACCAGGATGAGCGTTTTGTTGCGGATCATCGATCAACGGCAAGACCTCGATTTCGGAGTCTTTAATGACCGAGCTCCAGGCGGCAGGGACCGGGATGCGTTTGGTGGCTTTCAAGTCGAGCTGGATCGGTGAATTCAAAATGGCGTGGTCGCGTAGCACGTACGCGAATGGGTCCAAGCACGTTCACCCCGCACCACCAATGGTCTCCCACGGGCCGGCGAGGATTTGTCCTGCGGAACCCAACAGGACGGTTGGTGTGGACCAATGGGCTCGATCACCCAAGGGTGACGGATAGTTGCGAGGGGCATCCCAGTCGGCGTTCGGGTCATTGATTTCCATTTGGCTCCAATCGACCAATACGACATCGTATGGAGCGGCCATTTCTGGCTTGAACTGATCGCGTGGCATCGAAGCCGATTGCACAAAGTTCGCTGCCAGAAATTCAGTAAATGCCGTCTCGCGAGCTTCATCATTGCGAGCCAAATACAAGACTCGCAGCGGTTGTTTGGTCGGTTCGTCTACCGCCCAGGTATTCGCCGGCAAACTGGACATCAGCCAACCGATCAAACATCCAAAGAAAAGAACTCGCATCGCTTCGGCTCCTATGTAAAAGATTCGTTCTGTATAAAGGATTCGTTGACTCAAGTGAATGCCAAACATCGACTCGCTGGTCACTTCTGAACCGATCCTGTTCGCAATGACCAGCTAGGTCAAGCTTTACTTGTAGTCGATCGCGAAACCAGAAGCAACTCTGGGTCACGCCGAGACCGGCAGCGATAGAAGATTGCAAATGAGTTGGGATTGGTTTACCATGACGAGGTTATCCGGCATTCTCCAGGTTTCTTGAGGGAGCGCAAAATGCGAAGACTTTTCGTCGGGATTCTAAGTTTGGTTGCAGGGCTTGTCGTATTCGCAAGTGATTTGTCACTTTTTGGACAATCTACTTTTGGACAATCTACCGAACCGTTTCAATTCGTGCCGGCAGTTGCTGGAGCGAAACTTCAAGAGACCGACGTCTCCATGGGACTTCCGGTCGGTTTCGAACTCGCGGCATGGTTACACGGAGCGGGTCTGGATGCCGGTGCCGTCGTTTGGGAAGGGAGATTAGGCTATGGCGATCCCCGAGTGGCTGCCATGGCGATTTGTGTCGTGCGACAAGCGGATGGCTTGTGTCTTTACGTCGATCGCAATCGCGATCAGACATTTCAAGCGGATGAAGCGATTGAACGTCTTGGCGATTCCGGAACGGCTTGGTCCGCGAACCTAATTGCAGCGTCGTTTGCAGACGCTGATCGCGATTCCAAGATCGCGGGAGCGACCGACATCGGTGAAGTGTTCGGCAAGCAATCTTCAGACGAGCTATTTTCAGACAGTGAAGTCGCGGGCGAGAAGGTGGACCCAGTGTATCCGGTGCGATTCCGTTTCGACGAATCGACGAAAAAATTATTGGCGGCAACGGCTGGCACGATGAACGGGCAAGTACGATTTGGCGATCGAGATTGCGAGGCTCGTTATGAGGATCGCAGCGCCAATGGCCAATGGTTCGATGCTGAAGATCGTCTGTTTGTCGATCTCAATGGCGATGGCAAACTCAATCCGATTTCCGAACGTCTTCCGTGTCAAGGCATGCGAACGATTGGTGGCACGCTGTACGCAATCGCCGGTGATCCGTTCGGCCGGACGCTGGCCATCACAACCGTCGTCGAACGTGGAACGATTGTGCCTCGGTTAGAAATGTTCAGCGAAGATGCTGAACTGATTTCGGTGTCTGGTTCGATGGCCTCGGAGTCGGGGATCAAGATCACGTTTGATCGATTGGACCAGCCGCTCGAAGTCCCGATCGGACGTTGGTATTTGAGCGAGTTGCGTTTGGAAGTCAGGGAAAGTGAGAACCACTATCGTTTTGTCTTCAATCGACTGGGTGGAAACCACCGTGCGGAGGTTGTCGATGGCGTCGAAGTTGATTTCGAGTTGTTGGGCGACTTGAAGCTCACGGCGTCGGTCACGCAAATCCCCGATGCTAATCGCGGCGGAGTGATTTCGATCCATCCCACGCTACGAACCGAATCGGGATGTTACCTTCGAGACGCGAAGGTCGGGAGAAACTCGGCGGGTAATGAAAACCGCTTGACTTCAACCTCGCGGTTTGGCAACAACGCCGTCGTGTTGGGCTCGTCGGGTTTCTCGTGAGGCACGTTCTGCCCGATCCCGGTCCGGGTTCCTCCAGATTCAGCAGCCTCGCAAGTGTGGCACAACTTACAATTTGACAGCGGCCCTTTGGCTGGCATGATTAGCCTAAGTCTCGACTGAAAGCCATTCTCATGAACTCAAGCGTTTGCCTGCGACGGATCGTTTCGCTATTAACTCTACTCGCTTGCGTGTTGGCGCACTGCGATTGTGTCGGTCAGGAATTGTTGTTGACCGAGATGCCAGCTCAAGTGCGGGCCGTTGGGACGGTTTGCGATGAGCAAGGGGTGCCGGTACTCGATGCCGACGTGCAATTGATCGTTACGGGCCGACGGACTTGGGAATTGTATTGTTTGGGAAAACCCGCAAACCGAGCGACTCGCACGAATGCTACCGGAGAATTTTCCCTGGACTTCGCGGTGGACGATCCAATGCTGCGAAGTTTTGCTCAGCAGAACTCGCAGTTTCTGTTAGTTCAGGCCGCAGGCTACAACGTCCAGATAGTTGATGTTCAGCTTTCTAATTTGATGATCGATTTGCCAATCAAAATCACGATTCGTAAATGTTCGGATTTAGTCTTGCATGTCCAGGATTCAACCGGAGCTCCCATCCAAAACGCCAAGGTTACGCCCGCGAAGGTCGCGGGCAAGCAACTGTTTCACCGAATGCCATGGCTGTTGGAACACACGACCGATACTCAGGGCCGAGTTCGGTTGGTGGGGTTCGATCCCATCAAATTGGAGTCCGTCTACGTCGAAACTGCCACATTGGGCAATCACTTGATTCCGATCACCGTCGAGAAAGAAGTGTCCGTCGCAAAAATCGGCAAGACGGGTCGAGTGACGGGACGATTGAACCTGACCGATGGGACCGACGTGCAAAAATTGCAGGGCACCCGCTTGTTGGTACTCACAGTAAGTGCCGAATTTGGAACGCCGTCCCGATTTTCGTGGGCAGAAACGAGAGTCGATGAAAAAGGGAACTTTGCGGTTGATTCGATGGGCCCAGGCGAGACATTGATTCGCTTGGATGAGACGTTTGAGTATGGTTACGCCGCGCCGTATCAAGAATTTCCGTCCCTCAAAGCCGACGAATTTGGCAATTTGGCGGCAGCGGTAACCCTAAACATCGGTCCAATCCAATCGCAAGAAATCACGTTCGTCGATGAGGCAGGCCAACCTTTGTCGGGAATCCACGTGGGTGATGCCAACGTTTTTTTTGGTTTTGAGCCGCAGCTTTCGTCGTCCGAAGGAAAATACACTCATCGTTGGCCACAAGGACAAGTGATCGGTGGTCAGCTTTTTCCGCAGGATGCGTTTGAGCGCTATCAAGTCACTGATCCGTTTGGTGTGCTTTTGGATCGAATCGAGCGAGTCGCTGGCCAGCCTCTTCAAGTACAAATGACGCGGTCCCAATCGCTGCTGGGAATCGTCACGGACGCTCAGGGAAATCGGGTCGCTGGAGCCAAGATTTCGTACGCCTACGCTTCGGAAAGATTTCGGTTGGAGCAAAATGCGATTTCGGATAACTCAGGCAAGTTTGAGATTCGCGGGTTGCCGCCGTCGTCTGCGGTGGAAATTCGCGCAAGTCACGGTGAACTCGCCACGGACGCTCGGCAGATTGTCTCGATCCCTGCCGGAAGTCCCACCGAGATCCACTTGGTGCTTTTGCCTCAAGTCGTCGCCAGTCCCGTGGGTCGGATCGTGGACCAAACGGGAACGCCGGTCGCGGGTGTAAAGATCACTTTGCGCAAAGGTGTTCCGATGATCGAAGAGGGGTTTGGCCTCGAAGAGTTGACACCACATGAAGTCTCGCCTGACTTCCCTGACGCGATTTCGGACAATGACGGACGATTCCAATTCCCCCCGATGGTCGAATTTTCGGAGCGATTGAAGCTGACACTCCAAAAGGGTGGTTTCCTCACACGGGAAACACCGTTTTACGATGGCTCGGCGCGGGCGATCGAGAATCAACAGATCGATCTGGGAGACATCATGATCGCAGCGGAATCGCCGTTGATCCGGTGCAAAATCCGTGTCATTGACGGAGCCAACGAACAACCGGTGGCGAACTCCGAAGTCGTCTTCGTTGGTATTTTGTCGGGACGCGGTTTGGGAGTGACGGATGCCGACGGAGGGTTGGAGATCGACTTGATGAACACTCCGCAAATCGTGACTGTTCTTAGTCCAGATCGTCGGGTTCACTTTCAGTTTCTGGAGCAAATTGAGGAACACTTGACGATTCGTTTGGACGCCAAACAACTCGGCATGGATCGGCGACCGCATCCGTGGTTTCAACGCGATTCGGAGAAATATCTGGCCGCCAGCCAGCGTTTGCTGGACCAACTCGCAGTGCCTCCACCGAAGGATTCGACGTTTGTTCGGCAATTTCTGTACTTCACAGCCTTGGCCGGGATCGACGCCGCACAAATGCAGCGAATTTTAACGGACCCGGCTGCGAAATACGAATATCGAGATGATTTCACCAGTTTCAGCATCCAGCCGATGCTTCAACAATCGCCCGCGACGATCATCGAATGGTGTCGACAAGAATCGACCGATATCGGGCGGAAGCTGTTGGTGTTGGGATTGGCCGCTCAGGCTGAGACACGCGATGATCTCAAAGACGAATTTTATGGAGAAGCGGTAATCTTGCTCAACGAGATGTCTGGGCAGTCCCGACTTCTCAACGCGGGCAGAATATCGCAGATCTTGTTGCTGGATGGCGAAGTGGAAGCCGCCGAGGCGGTTCTGTCGGACGCCTGGAAAACCGCTGATGAGTTAAAACAGATTTTAGCGTCGGGTGAGGAAAAACAATTGACCATAGAGTCTCGATTTTTCTTGCCGATGTACGCGATCCTGAGTCTCGATGAAGCGTTGCAGTTGATTCGGCTGACGGCCAGTCAATCAGAAATGGATCGTCTGTTGACGGAGGCTTTGTTGATGCATTCTTTGGCCAAAGATCTTCCACTGAACCAACTTTTGTCCGAACACAAGGTCCCGTTTTCTACACACGACAAACGGTTCTTGATGAGCAAAATGGGAAACGTGCCGCGCATGGCGAATTGGGTCGCAGCAAACCTAGACGCTTTGCCGACTTCCGGTCTAAAGATTCAATTGTTATTCCTCGTGGCTAGACATTTACCGCCGGGTGAGGAACGTGTTCGTTTGCTGCGTGAAGCGGCCGAAGTGCGCGGTGGTTGCTCGCTGACGTATTATTACGACGATCCCGCCCGGTACGCATTTCGAGAGATTGTGCAATTTCGATCCTTGGTAGAAGGAGAGTTAGACGAGTTTATTTTTGCCTGTTTGAAGCACGCACCCGATTCGTTTAATAATCGTCGAGTCGATGTTTTTGGAACGCTGGTCAAGTTGTTGGCCCTACATGATCAGAATCTGGCTAAACAGTTATTGCAATCCGCGCTCGATGCTGAAGTTTGGCACGGTGGCGTCGAGCACTCGTCGCGGTTCAGAAACAATCACTTGCTCCGATCCGCAGCCTGGGTTGATCCCGACTTTGCCTGCGAGGTTGCAGAAGCCTTGAGTCAACGTTGGGATGGGGAAGGAGCAACTTACAAGTTGCAGCTTTATTCGGACATGATCCAGGCCCTCAATGAAGCCCGCTTGGGAATCGAATGAGTCGATTTACCGCAATCGAAATTGATCGGATGGACCGACTAGTTGCACAACAGCCTCCATCCCTGAACGGTTTCTGGAAAACCTTGCATGCCTGTACGTGATTTGATCATTGCCGTTTTGTTACTGGTGTTTGTGTTGGTGGTCGCGTTTGTAGCCGAGGCCGTTGGGTCCGAGTTCTATTTGTTCTTTCCTCCGGTGCGTCGGATGAAGCTAAACCAACCCCCGACATCACCTTGGGCTTTGGTCGTGCTGTTTGCGATCGCTGTTATCGTTTTTTGCTTTTTGCGCCGGCATGCTGCCATTCTAATTTCCTCGGCACTTGTGCTCGCGATCCTTGGCATTCCGACAGGCATTCTGATCTACAGTTGGACGCCTGGGCTTGCTCAATACGTCCTAATCGTTGCCCTCGGAGCGTTGGTGGCGTTCATTTGGACACATGAAGATTTTCATCAAGATTAGTTGCCACGGATTGTTACGCCAGGTGTCGTTTGTACGTCATTGCCCGGATGGCCTGATGTCGGATAGCCCTAACGCCTGTCGCAGGATGCTTCTTTCGGGTTGGATAAGTACGACAAATTCTGATTCTTTGCCACTAATCAAATAGCGGATACCCATACGGAACAATCGCAACGGGATCTCGAATTCTGGCAAGTTGGCCACACGATGCTCAACTGCAGAAACATAACTTTGCAGTTCCGCCTTCGTGACGCGAGCGGCCTCAATTTTCCCGAGCGACCTCACCAAACCATCGGCCAAATTGGAAAGTGGGTTCAATACATCTTGGCGTGACTTGCTTACAGGCCATCGGATGGCCCGAACACCTTTGCTTAACGACGAGCGTGAACTTTTGGCGACAGATTCGTCTCCTGGGCTTTTGCGATCCATGGTCGCTTGTTCGTAGATGTTGACTAGCCCGTCGACATTCAAATGGAGTTCAGCTTGATCGAAACTATGACGAAAGATCAGCGCAAACATGGAAGCGACATCTCCTAGGGCGCTAAGAACTTGGCCGTCAAGTGCGAACGCCCGTCGGATCGAATCGAATCCGTCTTGCCAACGATTCAAGCCAAACAAGGCTTCGCTCCTATTGAACAGCAGGCCGGGAAAAGTCGGCTCTAATTCATGGCCTTTGTCGTAGCATAGCAAGGACTCTTCGTGTCGCCCAAGGTTGTTCAATGCATTGCCTTTGCCGTTCCAAGCGTCGGCGAGTTCTGGTGCAATTTCCAGTGCCTTGTCGAAACAGCACAGCGATTCTTCGAAATGGCCACGACCGTTGAGCAAAACTCCTTTGCCATACCAAGCGTGGGCGGCTTGTGGGGCGATTTCAATGGCTTTGTCAAAACAGGTCAGCGCATCCTCTGATCGACCAATGCAACTTAGTACCCCAGCTTTGTTGTGCCATGTGATAGCTGAACTGGGCTCGATTTCGATCGCTCGATCCAAACAACCCAACGCTGTTTCATAAGAGTTCAAACCCAACAAAGCAATTCCCTTGTTCGTCCAAGCATTGACATTTTCTGCGACAATCGAAATTGATTTTTCCGAGTCCGAAAGTGCTTCTTGGAAGTTGTCAAGGTACATTTGCGAAGCCGATCTCCCGTTCCACGCCATATAAAAGTTTGGATCGACCGCCAGAGCCGCAGTAAAACAAGCGACCGACTTTGAGAAATCCTGGTTGATCAGATAGAAATAATAGCCCGCCTGCCACCAATCCCACACGTTTCGGGAGGCCGCCGCTTTTTCTTCCCAGAGTTCTGCCAATTCATGTTCGCGACCGTCAGCTGCCGCTTTCGTCAGCTCCGATTGCAACAGTTCGAACCTGCGGTCCGGCGCGGTTTTTGATCTTGCCCACGCCGCCTTGAGATAGACCTGCGTCAATGGACTCCGGGAAGTGCTTTGCAGCTCTTGAATTTGATCCCCACGATACCAAATTCGAAGGAATTCAATCAAAAGTCCAAATAAGCTTTGTTCCTTGACTTCGTACGCCAGCCGCATCAGCGGTTCACTCAGTTCGTAAAAGGTCTCGCGTCCCCGTTTGGTTGAAGTCAGGTAACCTATCTCTTCCAGAATTCGTACCTGCTTGCCGACGCTTCGCTGATCCACCAACAGTTGTCGAGCGATCTCCTTCGGATTGACGGTGCGGTGCTGCCGACAAAGAAGTTCGACAATTTGTCGTTGGAGTGGCGAAATCCAACGTAGCCGCTCCTGATAATACGGAGTCAAGTCGTCGGCCATTTTCTGAAACGGCCTCACCAAGTGATCCAGCGACTCTCGTGTCATGAACCCACTCAAGACGATGTACACGCGGTGGTTGCCGCCAGCCAGATCGTGGATCGCCCGCACTCGGCCTCGCCCATCCGGCGTCTTCAGAAACTGCACCAAGTCCAGTTGCCCTTTGGACTCGGCAATCTTTACCAACAATTGCTGCGCGTCGGATAGCGACAAGGGCTTGAGTGGAATCTGTTGAAAGAAGCCAAAGAACGGCTCACGGCGATCGGTGACCGCCTTGAACAATTGCTGGCTGGTGGCGATCAGGCACGCAAACGGATGCTCTTGCAGTAGTGACCGCAATTGCTGCTGACCGTGATTGCCGAGGTTCTCGAAGAGCAGGTTTAGATTCTCGATGAGAATCACCAACTTGCGTTTCTCGAATCGTGCGACGAGTCGGCGTGTTAACACGATCGCAATTTCTTCGAGCGACTGATCGAGCATGACTTCTAGCCAATCGTCTGAATACTCGTCCGGATACCATTGGCAGAGAGAGCGATAAATCCTAACCAGCAACTGCACCACCGATGTGGTTGTTTCGTCCTCATTCAGCCAGGCAATATGCACAGATTCGGTTAGTGAAGCATCGTTTGACAATCGATGATGCAGCAGGGAAGTGAAGTGCGATTTGCCAATGCCACGTGGACCATAAAGCAAAACATGATGCGTCGAGCCGCTGGACGCACTGTCCACAATTTTCTCGAGCACGTTTTGCAACAGGGGTTCGCGACCAACAGAAATGTCTTCCAACAACTGTGGGTCGGTTTGGTTGGGGGAGAACCTCCAGATGAATGGCTCGTCGGTGAAACGAATTTTTTCGACGGTCGACGACTCTTGGGTTGGAGCATTCATAGTCCGCGATCCAGTTTCCACCAGCGTCGGATTAACGGGAATCGAAAGCGATAGCTTCCATCGGTATCCCGAGACAAGTAGTGATCCGCATCCATCAGCCGCAATAACCAGAGCAGATCGTCACGATCGGGCACTGTTGCTCCCCGGCTTGTTGCCCTCGCAAGGATTTCATCAGCCGAAAGCGAGTCCGCCGGAGCGTTGGTGACGGCGAGCACATCCAAAATGATGGCTACCATTTTCGCGTCGTTGTCATTTGGATAGTAGGTAGAAAGTCGATTCCGGTAGTGAGACAGTTGCCATGGATCGGAGGCATCCACCAAATGCCGCGCGACGAAGTCTTTGATGTTAGAATCAGAGGCAGATAGTTGTTCGATTCGAAGTCCGGCAACAACGTGATGGATGTAAAACGGAAAGTAGTCGACGACTTCTGAGATGGTCGCTGCCGCATCTTCGCGACTGCTACACTTGATTCCCTCACCCGAAAGCAAATCGGCTGCAAGCCTTTCCGCGTCTGGCGGAGCCAGCGGAGTGACCGTTAGGTGATACATGTCATTTTTCGCGGATGTCGGGATTCCAGCAGCTGAGAGTTTCCCGAGGACATGATGCAGACCGATCGAGCCGGTAAAGATGACTCGAAATGCATTCTGTTCGACCCGCAGGCTTCGTACCGTGTCTAGAATTTCCGCCGCGACCTCGGGCCCATCTTTTTTGAGGATGCTCTCCAGCATGTAAGGAACTTCGTCCCAGAAGAGCACCAACCTGCTGGGAAGCTTGGACTTCATTAGGTCTTCCACAGCCGACACCAGGAGCTGCTTCCATGTGCGGCTCTTCAGATTGACATAGTTGGTTTCGTTATCCTCAAGCAGGCGCTGGAGGAAGTTCTTTGCCCGGGTTCCGGTTCCAAGAAACTGCTGGACATCGTCGTAGACAAGTTCCGCAAATTCCTGAGCAGAATGAACCCTTTCGAGGTCTCGAAAAACGGGCCTCCAACCGGCCTTGGGCTCCGCGAGCATTTTGCGAAGGATCTGCGTTTTGCCGATTCGTCGCTCCGCGTTGATCACAATACTCTGCTGCTCCAGTCGCTCCCAAATTAGCGCAATGAGTGCGTCACGCCCGTAAACCATATCTGGATCAAGGTTTCCGCCAGGATTTGCTTTCATTTTCGGAACTCCGTTAGGAAGCCAATCTAGCCAAATCAGAATTGTACGTCAATTTACACGTACGTCAATAGTGACGTGTGCCAGATTTGTGATTCGGCAGCAATTTATCGATCTGACAGCGTGACGACTGGTGTCGACCATGGGTCGACCATGGGGCATGTGCAAACGGCAAGTTGGTTCCGTGGATCACAAAGTGACTTCGTGCCGTTTGACGTCCGAGTTACGGGATATGAAGACGGTTAGGATCACGATCATGAGTGCGATCAAGGCCGTCGCTAGGCCGAGGGCCCAGATTGGTGAGTCGCTGCTGCGCGACCAGGGGACGGCTATTGAAGACACGATCCCCGCGAAGGTGGCGCTGCCGATCAGCAAGAGTGCCTGCAAGTTGGCACTGCCGCGTTTGGCCAGAGATTGGGCCTGTTCTTGAATCACGACTTGGCCGCAACAATTGACGCTGATCAAGCTGACTCCAAAAATGAGCCACGGGCTACCCAGCCACATGGAGCCATAGGCGGCGATCCAGGCAAAGACCGAGGCCACCACCCAAATGCTGCCCTTCAACCGGATCGTCAACGGCAAGATGATCACTTCAATCGCCAGCAGACTGCCAATCGCCAAGAGTCCGTCCCATTTTCCTAACAGCGATGGCGGGCCAAACGAGTCATAGACTCGCGCGCACGCACCCAAAGTGGAGAACAAGATCAGTATTGGAATGACCTGCCGCCATCGCCCGCGCCGACTGACTGGGGGCTCGGTCTGATGCAAGGTTTCGCTCATCAACGTTTGAAAAAGTGGCTGCGGCGATCGTACCAACGCCATCAAGCAGGCGGTCGCCAGGATCACCAAACCCAGTGACAACTCGGGCCAGCGACACGAGGCCACGCCGAATGCAATCCCGTAGCCGATTGTGCCACCTCGTCGCGACAAACGAAAATCGCTGCCGTCGATCGCCGTTGCAGTCAGTTGGGCGAAGAACGCGGTATGGAACAGCGTTAAACCCGCCGAATTCACCACGATAGCGGCGGTGGTGTCAACGTAAATCGCGTATCGCGAACCAAGAAAGTAGATCGCTAACAATCCCGTCAAGCTCAACGGCCACTTGGAAGCGGGTAAGTTGTAACCGGACATCGACATTAGAATCAGACTTAGTCCGAAGCAGAAGAACCCAACATTTGAACCCAAGCCGACCCAACCCAGGAGTGCTGTCCCCTCAGGTCGCTGCAGAATCTGATCCTGCCAGCTCAAGTTCACGATCGTGCCCACGGCAAACGCCGCCATCAGCCTTAAGAAGTTTTTCCATTGGACCATATCGGCCGCTTCGAATCCTTATTGAACGCCCGACATGGACATACGGCAATGGCTCGCCGATCAAGTGGCGAAGGATCATAGCGACGAAGTGTTCGGCCTACAAGCGTGCCTGAGACCTAATGGATCTGTCCCGATTTGGGAGAGCCCGGTTTAGAAAAGTCGGAGAGCTCGTAACAGTATCGGTTTAGCGAGCGCTGGTGTACCGGCTTCAGCCGGCGGGAGGCGTGAAAAAACTTTATTCA
>JAUXWY010000335.1 GCA_030681235.1 Pirellulaceae bacterium
GTGCATGGTAGGTTCCCGTCCATCCGCCCAGCTTCGAACACGCTTTCTTGCAACAATCATCCAGGACGCGGTTGCACTCCATTTGAACGTCCGTCGTAGTACCGAAAATATCCCCATCTAGCCAAGTCGAATAACATTTACAGCTGATTGTTTGAAGGCCAAGCGGATCGACAAAATTGACGTCCATGTAGCCGCGATACAAGCTCATTCCGTCGACAAAGCCAGCCGGGTCACGCCGTAAGAACTCACCTGTCAATGGGTTGTAGTGTCGTGCTCGGAAGTTGATGAGTCCGGATTCTTCGTCGTGCCAGCGGTTGGTGTAGCCGAAGTGGTTGCCGAAGGAGGAGGTGGTGCGGACGGTGGTGCCGTTGGCGGCGTAGATGGTGCGTTTGCCCAACATGTCGTACGCGTAACGTTCGACCACGTTGCCGTTGGCCAAGTCGTGCAAGGCCGTGACGCTCCACTGGCGATTCCGAGTGACTGCGAGTTTTTGATTGTCGCTGCGATGGATCAACACCAGCGAGTCGATCTGGTCCGCGTAAACGTATTCCTGAGCCGGACTATTGGCCCCGGCTCCCGCGTTGTATTCGGCAATCAAGTTCGGTCCCGCATGGACGTACACGCGGTGTTCGAACGTGCTGCCGCCCCGAGTGATCTTCTTCCAAACTCGCGTACCACCGACATAGCCATACTCGTTGAACCCAGCCACACCCGCCGTTGCTCCGGTGGGCGTGTTGGTATTCATCGTTCGCCCAGCGTCGTCCCACGACGCGGTGACGTTGGTGTTCAGTTTCGTTGTGTTCCCGTCCAAGTCGTAAGTCTGGGTCACACCGCCGGTCACCGTCGTCAAGCCATGCGCGTTGTTGTACGCTCGGGCGGTATTGGTCCCATTGCGGTTAACGTTCGAGATGTTGCCGATATGGCTGCGAGTCAACGTGACATCTTCGCTGACCCCAGTACGAATGTAACGCATGAACCGGTCTTCAGCGTCGTAGCCGTTATTGCCACCTGATTGAGTGGTAAAGCCATAGTTGGCCATCGTGCCACCCAGCGTTTCACTCAAGACATTCCCGTTGGCATCGTAAACATAAGTCGCCGAGCCGACATTGTTCGTATTGCTGATCGAAGTTAGACGACCCGACAGGTTGTAGGCTCGGGTTTCATTGACAAACGGCCGAGTCACTCCGGTCAACAGCCCGAGGTCGTTGTAAGTGCGACTTTCGATCTGAGAGCTTTGCCAAGAGATCGTCTTCAGTTGGTGGCGATCATCAAAAGTGTAAGCAGCCACCTTGCCGGAGGGATACGTCAACTGGTTCAATCGTCCAAATCCGTCATAGCCATATTGCACGTTGTAGGTTTGGCCGGAGTACGTGGTCGATTCGGTTGCCAATTGTCCTCGGTCGTTGTACGTCTTGGCGGTCGATGCTCCGTATTGCGAGCTAGTCGTGCTGGTTTCTCGACCGTAAGTGTCGTAGGCAATGTTCTGCGTTTCGGTGACAGTGCCCGCGGCGTTTTTGAACTGGACTTGAGTCACATTGCCCAGGAAGCCAAAGGTCAAGTGCTGCTTGCGCCCCGAAGGCTTGGTGATCGTTAACGGTCGTCCAGCGGCATCAAAGGTATCGATGGTTTGCTGGCCGCTATCGGAATAAGTAGTGGAGACTCGTTGGCCCAAAACGTTGTAACCATAAGCGGTCGCTTTACTTTCTGCATCGGTCACCGTGGCGACTCGGCCCATGTTGTTGTAGGTTTGTGTCGTGACTTTACCTGCGCGATCGGTGGTCGTAAGAACACGGCCTAATGCATCATAGGTATACGAAACTGATTGGTTCTTGGGATCTTTCTGCGAGGACACTCGGCCAGTGCCCGCCTGGTAAATGGTTTCTGTGGTGTTGTTCAGCGGGTCGATGGCCTTGGTCTGACGGCCGAAGCCGTCGTATTCAAAGGAGGATATGTGACTGAGTGGATTGATGTGTTGGATCAAACTACCCGCCGAGTTGTATTTCATCCGATTCAACTTGGCCAATTGGTCGTAGTTCGCAACTTGATTGCCATGGCCATCGATGACCGTCTTGATGGTTTTGCCAGCTTGATCGACTTGAAACACTGCCTCACAAAGACCAAGACTTGCCAACGTGTCTGTTTTTTCGAACATCGCGCAGGACCACGACAGCAGCTGATTCGGGGTAGAAGCGCTAGGCCCTGACATGATGCCCTGGAAGACGGGTCGATCCATCGCGTCGAGGATCGAGACATTCATGGTCTTCTCGTCTGGACTGACTACGACTGTGGCGCGTCCGCTACGAATTGCCGAGACAAACGTTACTTCGCCGCCACCTAGCGAGGCACTTTGGGCCAATTTGGTAACCGCAGCTTGGATATTGATCCAATGGGAGCTTGGGGACAGACAGGTGGAGAGACTCCCTACCGGGGACAGACAAATTGAGCCTTAACAATCCAATCAAAGCAGACAGCCAACTCGAAATCATCCCGGGGACAGACAAATTGAGTCCTTTCGGTCACGGTCCCACCCGAGTTCTTGAACTGGACTTGGGTGACATTGCCCAAGAAGTTGTAGGTCAGATTTTGCTTGCGACCGGAGAAGTCCTACCGGGGACAGACAAATTGAGCCTGGGGACAGACAGGTGGAGCGACTCCGGGGCACGGTTCGATTGGGGTGCTCACACCGTGGACTTGTGCCAATGGGCCAACCAGGCCGACGACACTGCCGATCGAGTACGAGCCGACCCGAGCCGACCGAAAGGAACATCGCCTGCCGCTAGGGTCGGTCTAGGTAGCGAGTCTCCCGCGAGAAACGCGAGCGTTTCTGGCTTTTGGGTTCAATTTGCATTGGCCCCAAGAAAGACTACAATCATCTTGCTGAAAGTAGGTGTAAGATGCGTTTTCGTAGGATCATCACAATGGGCCGATTAGTTCGCAGCGCGGTCAGCGCCGTAGTACTGGGCATCGCATGCTTTGCCCCCAGTACATGCTCGGCTCAGTTGTCTGGGCGCGAGGATCTGGCCGAGCTTAAGGCGGACGCGGAAGAATTCTTTAAAAAACGTGTCACTCCGTTTATCAAGACTTACTGCCTGGAGTGCCACCGAAGCAGTCGCCCGACCGAGGCAGGCCTCAATTTTGATCCCGCTTTGGACACTCCGGGGCACGCTGCTTTCAGCGAGAAGTGGAAGAAAGCCGCCGCGAGAATCGAGGCGCACGACATGCCTCCAGATGGTTTGAAGCAGCCGACCGATGAAGAACGTCGGATGTTCTCGCAATGGCTGCACAAGGTCAAGTATCTCAGCCCCAAAGATCCTGGGGATTTTGTCATTCGCCGTTTGACCAAAACCGAATACGGCAACACACTGCGAGATCTGTTTGGAGTCGATCCGCAGATCGCCGATGCGTTACCAAACGAGGTTAGCGGCGCGGGTTATCTCAATTCGATTTCCCCGCTGCAGCTCGAACAGTATCTCGCGATCACCGAAGAAGTGCTGAACCAAATCCTGTCGTACGATGGAGTTCCAGTCCGTCGAGCAGTCCCAGGTACGCCGGACTTCCAGTCGGTCGAAAATCCCGCCGGACAAGATGTCCGTCGTACAACGATTGATCTTTCGCTATTCGTTGAACCGCCAACACCGGGGACTGACGTTCAGGAAACGGTACGAAAGGTTGCCCAGTCGTTGGCCAAGAAAGTCTATCGTCGCCCCGCGTCCGATCCCGAAGTCAAGGTGCTGATGGACGTTTTTGAGTTGGGAAGACAGAACGAACTCTCCTATCAGGCCTCCTTGCGTTTGATGCTCAAGGCGATGCTGGTTTCTCCCCAGTTCTTGTTTATCACGCCAGCGGATGATTTCGATACTCAAGCGGAAATTATTCCTCTGGACGATTATCAACTCGGCTCGCGATTGTCCTATTTGCTGTGGGGCACGATGCCGGATGATGAACTAATGTCGCTGGCTGATTCTGGCAAGCTGCGCGATCCGGCGATCCTCAAAGAGCAAGTGAAGCGCATGCTGGAGGATCCTCGTTCGCGATCCCTGTTTGACGGCTTTGGTGCCCAGTGGCTTGGAACCGGCGATTTGAAAACCAAAACGTTTGATCTAGCCAAGTTCCCAGAGATGACCAGTGAGATGCGCTCGGCGATGTACGACGAAGTGCGATTGTTTTTCCAAAGTGTCGTTCGCGAGAACGTCAGCATCTCGCAGTTTATCGATAGCGACTACACATTCCTCAACGAGAACTTAGCCACGCTCTACGGTCTGGAAGAAGTTGTCAGGGGAGCCGAGATGCGCAAGGTTCCGTTGATCGATGAGAATCGCGGCGGGATTTTGGGGATGCCAGGAGTGCTGGCTGCGACCTCCTTCCCTGACCGCACCAGTCCCGTCAATCGCGGCGTGTGGGTGCTGGAACAAGTGCTCGGGGAGCACGTACCCTCTGCCCCGCCCGATGTTCCCGCATTGGACAAGCAAGACCAACAGTCGGTGGCGAATCTGACTTTACGCGAGCGGTTTGAAATGCACCGTTCCGATCCAACTTGTGCCACCTGTCATCGCTTGCTTGACCCGATCGGCTTTGGTCTGGAGAACTTTGATGCCATCGGCCGCTGGCGTGATCAGGACGACAACGGGCAGCCGATTGACCCTACAGGGGAACTTCCAGATGGCCGTCGTTTTTCGAACCCTCAAGAACTGAAGGCCATGGTCGCCGGACGACTGGAAGATTTTTCGAGAAACCTAGTAGAGAAAATGTTAGCCTATGCGTTGTGCCGAAAGCTCGAAGGATATGACGAAATTGTTGTGGATGAATTGATGCAGACGATTGCTCAGGATGGCTACCGAATGCAAACACTCATCACCGAAGTCGTTACCAGTTATCCCTTCACGCATCGTCGCATCCAGTAACATACGTAGGATGGACTTCCAGTCCGTCGAAACAAACAAGCCCACCGCGATGGACAGGATGTCCGTCGCACCCAATCTGTACCACTCCTGAAAGACCCTCCCATGACAAAGCACACAACCATCGATCGACGAACCTATCTCCGAGGCGTCGGCGCCGCTCTGGCCTTGCCGCTGTTGGATTCCATGGGCTGGGCGGAAGCCAGCGACAAAGGCGAGTACAAACCGCCGGTGCGACTGGGGTTCATGTACATGCCCCATGGTGTGATCATGGATCAGTTTTGGCCCACCGATGCAGAAAGTTTTTTGACCTTGCCACCACCGGCACTCGAGTCGCTGCGGCCGGTGCTTGATCAATGCCTGATGATGAAGGGCATTTCAGGGGTGTCCAATGGGCCTTTCCGAGACGCACCGCATGCACTTGAACTATCGACTTGGCTGACCGCAGCGCTGCCA
This sequence comes from Pirellulaceae bacterium, assembly GCA_030681235.1. Lineage (GTDB taxonomy): Bacteria > Planctomycetota > Planctomycetia > Pirellulales > Pirellulaceae > M30B19. Next base: position 5,355 of record JAUXWY010000335.1, read on the forward strand.
AACCCAGACAAACGCGATGTCATCAGCATCTCGATCTCGGCTGACCAAATCGCTGCTAACGCGTTGGGGGCTTTCACCACATTGCCTTCGTTGGAATTGGCCACGATGCCTCAAACGTGGAAAGAGAATCAAGCCGGTTTGAACGAGGCTTATTATTCTCACTGCAGTTTCCGCTCCCCCACCCAGGCGGTCCCCGCCGAAATCAATCCGCGCAACGTGCTCAATCGCTTGTTCCACAACCAGGAACAAGGCGGGGGCACTACATCGACCGGCATGAGCCCTTTAGACCGCAGCATGTTGGATTTAGTGTTGGGTGGGGCGCGAGACCTGCGACGCACCTTGTCGCCGACCGACCAACGAAAGCTGGATGAATATTTGGACGGCGTCCGCTCTGTCGAGCGACGAATTGCTGCCATCGAAATGCGTCAGAAGGAAGCGGCGATGGAGAAGGCAGGGATTCGTTCGAGCCGACGCCACGAGTCGGATTCTCCGCCCATCGAGGTCAAGATTCCCGAAGGAGACCGGCGGAGTGAGTACATGCAGGTCATGTGTGATTTGAATGTGTTGGCATTTCAGACCGACACAACGCGGGTTAGCACCTACATTGGTTCGACACCCAACGGAGTCTCTTACCCGGAGCTCGGATTCAAAGACCAGCATCATTCAACGACCCACCACAACAATGATCCTGAAAAGGTTCGCAAGGTAGCCGCCATCACGGCTTTCAATATTGAACAGTTTGCCTACATGGTGACAAAGATGCACGGCTTGCGAGAAGGCGACGGCACGCTGCTGGATAATTGCATCATGATGTGGGGCTCTGGCCTGGAAGACGGTGATCGGCACACGCGGAAAAACCTGCCTTTCATCATCGCAGGCAAGGGAGGCGGCTCCATCAAGACGGGGAGATTCCTACCCAACATCGAGGGCAATCAAGGCGACCTGCTCACCACGTTGCTCTCGTGCGCCGGCGTTCCTGTGGATCGCCCGCTCGGCATCGCGACCCGGCAGATCGATGAAATCAAGTCGTGACCATGTTCCGACGCCAGCCAACCGATGCCCCGCAAGCCGCTCGGAACGCGAACCAATCACGCATCGGTTTATCGGTCATGCAATGGTCATGCAATGAGGGTGCATTCGCGTTTGAACATCTGTCAAAGAGTCCTTCCAAAAACTGCCCTTGACGGATTATTGATTACACGTGTAATCTGAAAGGGTCTTGTGCGAGGAGATTGACATGCAGATTTCGGATGCTGAGTGGGTCGTGATGAACTTGATTTGGAATTCTTCTCCGATCGAGGCAGCGGAAGTTGTGGAGCAACTGGCGGCGGCCAATGGCTGGAGTGCGGCAACTGTGAAGTCCATGCTGCATCGCTTGGTCCGCAAAGGGGCACTGTCCACCGAACAAGTCGGCAAGAAGTATCTCTATCGCCCAGCGGTACGTCGTGACGCGTGCGTGCGAACGGCTAGTCGTTCGTTTTTGCAACGTGTCTTCAACGGCGACGCCACTCCGGCGTTGATCCACTTTGTAAAAAACGCCAAGTTGTCACCGGAAGATGTCGAAGAAATTCGCACATTGCTGGAGCAAAAAGCCCCCAATCAAGGAGAACGCAGATGATCGAATCATGGATGGAAAGTATCGTTGCATTGTCATATCTTTGGCTTGCACTGTTGCTCTTGGCTGCTTGGCGTACTCTGCCAATTTTCATCTTGGCAGCCGGCATCGATCTGGTATTCTCCAAACGACTCGCACCTTCCTTTCGTGCTCTATTATGGACACTGGTCATCATTCGCCTCTTGCTGCCAATCTCTTTTGCTACTCCATGGAGTCTGCAGCAACCGTTCGATGAGTTGTTGGTGGCCGATGCGTCCGTCTTACCGGGTCCCAAACGCAATGTTCGCGTGCTAAATGATGGCCGTCACGTTCTAGTGGAAGTGAACGAGGAAGTTTTCGTCATTGATAACCGAGAACAGGCAATTTCTGTGGAAACGATCGTACCGCATAGCAGCTCGGACATTTATTATCTTCGAGGAGACTCCGCAAGTTCGGTGAATCAACGGCTTGTCCCCAAGTCCAATATACCGGCATACAATGTCGCCAATTCGGATGACGAACCACGCCAGCTTAGCGAGCCAGTTCCACCAACTTTTGACTGGTCTATCGTGATTGCTTGCGCTGGAACTTTGTTGGGCGTGGTTTCCATCTGTTTGATTCTGCGAGGACTCTTGATCCACATCAGGTTTGCTTACCGACTCCGCTCATGTCGTGAGTTAAACGACACTCGGGTCATCGACCTGTTGCTCCGCGAGTGTGATTCGTTGGGCATTGGGCGACGTCCCCTTTTGCGTGAAGTTCCATTTTTGGAGACTCCCGCAGTCTTTGGTCTATTTCGCAAGACGATTTGCCTCCCTCTCAACTTAACAGATACCTTGAGCGATCAGGAGTTCCGTTGGATTCTTCGCCATGAACTCGCTCACCTGCGTCGTCGGGATATTCCGATTTCAGTTCTCGCATCACTGGCAGTCGCTTTCCATTGGTTCAATCCCTTGGTCTGGTTGGTTGCGCGACGGTTGCGGACCGCGATGGAGGCCGCTGCGGACCGTTTGGCGGTACAAGGAAGCTCAGCAAGTGAATTGTCTGTATACGGCGAACTCCTGTTGCGATTTGCACCAAAACAATCGCAAGCCACCAGCTTGCCCGTGTTAGGGTGGATCTCATTTGCGACGGGAAGACACTTCAAGCATCGGATCGAGTTGGTGCTACGTGGCGGACGGAGGCCGGGATTGTTGCCACACGTCTTGTCGGTCTTGGTGATTGTGATTATGGCCGTCTTAGGTCTGACGGATACCAGCGACACGATTGTCAGAAAAATTCCCTCGGAACGACCGCGCGGTCCGTTCGTTAATTTTAGGCCGCGACAAGTACAGAGATTCGATGCTTTCCGGGATCTTGAGCGGCCCACTGACGGTTCGAACTACCGCGAGCAGTATGTAGTCGAATCGATTCTCAGGTCCATGCCGGAATCGATCACGCCAAGCGATCCGAGCGGCAAAGACCAACTGATGACTTGGCTGCAGCTGCCACGCTCGGTTTATGGGGCGTTGCAGTTGGAGGGAACGGTTCTGTCGGCGAATCTGAACGCTGCTCAACATCAGCGATTAAAGGCAACCCTCGAACTCTGGGCGCACGGGCCACCGCAGCAGGTCGTTCTGGAGGGGCAAATCATCCAGACAACCAATGCGGCGGCCGCTTCGATCGATTGGTCAAGGCAACGCATCGAAGGATTGACCATCAGCGGTTTGGGACCGGCCTTGGCCGCGCGCGTGAAGAACTCCGACTTGAAGCAGTGGATGGCGACTGCCGCGACCCAGCCTGACTCTAAGGCAACTCCGATACCAACGATCACCCTATTCAATGGCCAAACAGCGTTCGTTGCTGATCAAACCCAGCGAACCTTCGTGACAGATATCAGGGTGAAAGTTGATGGCAGCATCGATCCGGTGCTTAGCGTTGTCGATTGCGGACTGAAGATCATTTCTTCACCCATCGTCGAACCGAACGGAGGATTGGCACTTTCTTTCCAAGTCAGCATATCCGACCTTGAAGAAGTTGGCGAAGTGACGTTGCCTATCCGATATCTTGACGGCAAAGTTCATGTCCAAGTACCAAAAATGCAAGAGCTGATCGTAAGTTCAACCGTGACGCTGGCCGAAGATGAATCGATCTTGGTCGCCATTCCTCAAGTGAACAAGCGACCATTGCTCCAAAACTCGAACGATGACGAAACGGTCACGGTGATTGTTGCCCTGTCCCCCAGCGTTGTGAACCCAGCTCGGGACTCCTCTCGGGGACAGACAAATCGAGCTCCGACCGGGGACAGACAAGTTGTGCTTGAACTCCCCGGAGCTCCCTGGGGTGAGACAAATCGAGCCCAGGGGACAGACAAATTGAGCGCCTGGGGTACCCGAGGGGCCAGACAAACGGCAGTGCAGCGGTAGGCTGCCCCAGTCCCATGGCGGCGCCATGCATTCGCTTATTGTTTCCGGATTTGTTCGATTGCTTTTTGTAGATGGTCTTCAAAGTACTTCAGTTCCGGATCATTCATGGCCTTGGCGATATCAACTGCGTTTTGATAGTTCTTCACGGCCGCATCCATTTTTCCATTCATGGCCAATGCCTCTGCGTAACTATCAAATACATTGGCCACTTCCGGGAAAAGCAAGGTATTGGCTCGAAAAATCGCTTCAGCGATTTTCGGTTCCTTGAAATTCATTAGGTACTCGTACCCTATACCGTTGACCATCTCGCGTCCCAACAGACCAGATTGCTCGCAGTGTTTCAAAATCTCATAAACAGACTCTGCACCAGTTTCAGGGTCAAACGAATCCAAAACAGCGACCAATTTGGCGGACAGAACCTCGTGGCGTTGCCTGCGATTGGCTCCATATTTTTGCGCTGCAACTTTTGCCAATTCGTGGGCCTTCACAATCGATTCCTCGTGGGAGGTCGCGATATCAGGTACGACGCCCACGCCCTCCCAGTTGGTTTTGGTGATGGGGTTGACGGCCTTTCCAACGGGGATGATCGCTTCAAGTCTGTCGTTCAGCCGCATGATCCGTCCCGGGTTTGCACCGCCTCGAGTTGTTTGACCGACCAGCGTGGCACGCTTTTGAGTTTGCATGTTGTAGGAAAATTCCTCAGCCGCCGAAAACGTTTTTCCGCTCGTCAATACAAACAACGGTACCTCCGGCATTTTCGTGCCGCCAACTTCTGCGAGCGACCAGAATTCTTGCGTACGATCACCTTCTCTCCAGTACAAACTATTAAGATGCACAGGATCACGGAAGAAGTAACTGCAAAGATATTGAACCATCTCTGGGTATCCGCCACCATTTTCGCGCAGGTCGATGATGATCGCATCCGATCCGGACAGTAATTTCATATAGCTATCGGCAATGTCGCGTCCCTCTTGAAGTTGAGCAAAACCTATTATTTCCAAGTAGCCGACATTGCCCTCCAAAATACCAACGCCTTTTAACCCACCCGCCTCTTCGCGGTCCCGGGCAATTCGAACTCGGTGTCTGGCAAGAAAGTCTTCCGTCGTATTCGGCCTCGCTCCCTGTGATTGAGTCGCCGGTCGAATCAGCAAGTGCTTGTCTTTGCTGATGGATTGAACTTCTTTCGTTAAGGATTCAGAAAAACCTGCAATGGCGGACGCTCCGTCGAAATGGCCGGCTTCGAGTTGTTGTTTCAGATGCTCGCTGACTTGGAACGCGAGATCTGGCTCGATATAAAAGTTGTTCATGAGTGTCGATAGTTCAGCAATTGTCGATTCTTTAAAATCACGTGACAGCGTCTCCTCCTGAGCTTGAAGAACGGCACAACAACTCATAAGGAAGCAGGTGGAAATCAATCGAATCATGGCTGTTTTCATATCTAACGCTTTCCGAAATGCACATCGTACCGGGTGAAGTGAGGGTATCTTTCCCATCCAACGTTGTAAAGGAGTTCCGGTCGCTGGAGAATGCTCCAGATACTTTGAAGATGCGTTGTGTTCGCCGATGGCAAGGTTTCATTGTGCGCGTTTTGATGCGAAACTGGTTCAATCGAGCAAGACCAAGCGTTGTGCTTCAGATAGACTATCCGTCCTGAAGTTTATCAGGCAGCGAGTTCCATAGGGCGTTTTCGAAACCGGTGTTCCTTGATGAGCAATCGATTGATGCGTTACCACGTGCCACGACCCGTATGCCAACGATTGCTCGCTGTTTTGGTAGCGATCTATCTCGCGGTCCTCGGTGCCGCGACCTTAAATGCCCAAACGGCCACAGACGTTTCCTGGCAGAGCCACGCAGAAGCTCGACTCCAGGCGATTTACAACCGCGGTGAGTTTAGCGCCAAACGCGTTCAACCCAAGTGGCTAAGCGATAGTTCGGGATTCTTGCTGGACGAGGTTGATCCGATCACCAAAGAAGTGGCGACTTGGTTCTATGACGCTCAGACATGTGAACGTCGATCGGCAACCGATAACCAAAAAAACGAAAACTCAAACTGCCGACGTCAAAGATCCAAATCCAATAACGAATTCGAACTAAAAACACGCGGTGGCAATCTCTTCGCGGTCCATCGAGAGAACCAGTCCGAGACTTCACTAGTAACGTCGCCCGGCAATCGCGAAATTGCCATTCGCAACCCGGTCTGGAGTCCGGACGGATCCAAGGTCTTGTTTATCCAGACGGATTTTAGCGACGTACGAAAAAGATCGGTCTTGGTTCCCAGCGATCCGTCGTACCCCGAGGTTCAACAACATCGGTTCGCTCGCGTGGGAGAAAAACTCGAGCGACAGCGCATCGGAGTGGTCAACCACGACGGCAAGGAATTGACTTGGCTGCCGATCGAATGCCCGGAGGAAGGGATGTACTTGGGACAAATCGAATGGGCCGGTAACTCCGATGAAGTTCTGGTCGAACGATTCAGTCGCTTTCGCGACCAACGCGACTTTCTGCTGGTCAATGTTGGCGGTGAAGCCAAAACGATTTTCTCGGAGTCGGACGAGGCTTGGGTGGAGGCCAGTCAAGGCTGGAACTCGGGGCTTGTGTGGATAAGAGACGGCCAAGAGTTCGTGGTAGTTAGTGAAAAGGATGGTTGGAGGCATGCTTATCGCTATTCGCGCGATGGCCAGGAGTTGGGGCTACTGACGCCGGGAGAGTACGACATTATTGAACGTGCGGTCATCGATGAAGACCGGGGCTGGTACTATTTTTATGCGTCGCCGCAGGATGGAACGCAACGGTATCTTTACCGCGTTCCGCTGGATGGTTCCGGAAAGGCGGAACGTATCTCGCCGGAAAGTCAAATCGGAACCCATCGTTATCTGTTTTCGCCCGACGCCAAGTGGGCGATTCACACCTTCTCTACCTTGAATACGCCGCCCGTGCATGAACTGATCGAAGTGGAAACGCATCGAGTCGTCAAAGTCTTGGAGGATAACTCGGAGATTCGCGACCGGATGGCAGCGTTCGCTTGTTCGCCTGCCGAATTTCTCAAGCTTGATATTGGCGACGGGATCGAATTCGACGCCTGGATGTTAAAGCCTAAGGATTTTGATCCAACCAAAAAATATCCGCTGTTCATCTATGTATACGGCGAGCCGCACGCTCAGACGGTCTTGAACGAATGGGGAGCCGCTCAGATTGATTTTCATCGCGTCGTGGCCGAGTTGGGCTACGTCGTCGTCTCCATCGACAATCGGGGGACGCCCTGCCCCAAAGGTGCCGCTTGGCGACGAGCCATTTTCGGTAGCCTGGGTCCCTTGTCGACGGAAGAACAAGCGGCTGGTCTAAAAGCTCTCGCGAAACAATGCGACTTTATCGATACGGACCGGGTAGGAATCTGGGGTTGGAGCGGTGGGGGCTCGAACACGCTGAATGCTCTCTTTCGTAAACCCGACTCTTATCATGTTGGCATCGCGGTTGTACCGAAGCCTCAGCCACATCTGTACAACGCCTGGTTCCAGGAGATCTACATGCGAACTCGCGAAGTCAATCCGGAGGGATACGAGAAATCGGCGCCGATCAACTTTGCCGAAGGTCTGCAAGGCAAGCTGTTGATCATGACCGGTTCTGGTGAAACCAACACACATATCCAAATCATTGAAGGTTTGGTCGATCGTTTGATCGCGTTAAGCAAGCCGTTTGACTACATGGTGTATCCGAATCGAGATCATGGACTAAGGGAAGGTGATGGCACCGTCGTCCATGTTCGCATGCACATCTTGCGGTACTTGATCAACAACTTGCCATCTGGGCCACGCTCAGGCAATCCCGAATAACGGGGCTTGCTTCCACCGATGGCTGATTCAACAAGCTGCGAAATAGATCCTGCCGCGCACCAGTTTGGTTTCTTTGGGCTGGAGTCGGAACCAAGGGTTCGAACCGCAGGTCAACCCCGAACACCATCCCGTACCAAAGCAGCTTGCGAAACACGCCCCGCCACAGTCTTGCTGGTTGCATTTCCTTTCGCAATGCATTCGAATACCATCGAATGGCGACTCGGAAATGTTCCGTATCGACCATACGGCCATCATCTCGACTTGAAACGACACAGAAAACATGAAAATCGCCGGCATCAATTTTGATCACTTTCACATGGGCGACTTGCTGCGATACGCCTACGAACATCCCACGGCGGAGATCGTAGCCATTTGTGATGAACACCCCGAACGCATGCGATCCGCAGCCGAAAGCTTCCACATCCGAAGCGACCGTATTTACCAAGACTATCGCCAATGCCTCGAGGAATCCAAACCTGACCTGGTGATCCTTTGTCCGGCGACGGCCAAACACGCCGAATGGGTCGAGAAGATCGCTCCCTTTCGGGTTCACATGTTGGTCGAAAAGCCGTTTGCCGCTTCGCTCGCGGAGTCCGATCGCATGATCAGAGCGGCGCGAGAGTTCGGTAAACAACTTGTCGTCAATTGGCCTTTGGTTTGGGTTCCGGCACATCGCACGGCCAAGCGATTGATTGATGCCGGGGTGATCGGAAACGTGAGCGAAGTGCGCCACTATGGCGGCAATCGCGGACCTTTGTATCACCTGGCCGACAAAGTCGAAGTTTCCGAGGCGGAGGTGCAGGCGCAAAAACCACACAGTTGGTTCTACAAGAAAACGCATGGTGGAGGGTCGTTGTTGGATTACATGGGATACGGTTCAACTTTGGGTACTTGGTTTCACAATGGTAAGATTCCTATCGAAGTCACAACAGTTGTAAATGAAACGCCAGGTGTCGAAGTCGACGAGCATAGTATCTCGGTCGTACGGTACGACGTCGGTTTGTCCAAGATCGAAACTCGCTGGGGCACGTTCACGGATCCATGGGTAACCCAAACACAACCCAAATGCGGCTTCGAAATCATTGGCACCGATGGCACGATCAGCAGCTACGATTATGCCGATACGATCGGGGTTCAAACTCGAAAGTGTCCCACGATCCATGAAGTGCCGGTCGATTCGTTGGCGGCCCCCACGCAGAATCCAGTGCAGTACTTTATCCACTGCCTGGAGTCGGGTGAACCAATCACGGGCCCGCTGTCGCTGGAGATCAGCCGCATCGGACAGCAAATTGTCGACACCGCCGTCATTAGCGCTCGCGAAAAACGGACCGTACCACTCGTCAAATAGCAGATCGCAGAATATTAAGATGCCTTACATTCAGCGATGAAAACGTCCCATTGTGCGCGTTTTGACCCGAAAGTGGTTCAATTGTGCAAGACCAAACGATTGGTTTCAAATATCATAATCGCCGGCGGAGTATGTTAGGCGGCGAGCGCCACGGGGCGTTTTCGAAACCGGTGTTCCTTGATGAGAACGCCAAGGACAATACGATGATGATCGACTCTCTGGTGCGATTGGTAACGCTCCTTCTGATAGCGGGATTGATGCCTGCCATGACGGCGGCCGCGCAAGACCAGGCTGGCGTCCCGGACTTCACCAAGGGTGCGGAAATCCCCAAAAACGCCAAACACGATTGGAACCTCGGGCCGACCGGGCTGCGCGGCTGGATCTATTGCGACAAGCTGGTGACTACCGACGCACGCCAGATCTTGATCACGAAAGTCGACGAGGGTTCTCCCGCTGCAAACATCTTTCAGGTCGGCGATGTGATTCTCGGTGTGGGCGGCAAGCCATTCTCCTTCGACCCGCGCACGGAACTCGGCCAGGCGATCACGACGGCCGAATCGAACGCCGGAGATGGCGAACTGGTCCTGACTCGCTGGCGAGCGGGCAAGTCGGACGACGTGGTGCTCAATCTGCCCGTGCTCGGTAGCTATAACGCGACAGCCCCCTTCGACTGCGGCAAGTCGAAACTCCTCCTCGAGCAGGGCTGCGAAGCGCTGGCGGCGAGGATGTCGCAACCGGGCTATAACAAGATGGACGCCATCCCGCGGTCGCTCAACGCACTCGGGTTGTTGGCCAGCGGGAACGCCGAGTACCTGCCACTGCTGAAGAGGGAAGCCCAGTGGGCAGCCCGCTATTCGAGTAAATCCATGCAGACTTGGTACTACGGCTACTGCATGTTGTTCTTGTCCGAATACGCGTTAGCGACCGGCGATGAGTCGATACTGCCGGGACTCCAGCGACTGGCGTTGGAAGCGGCGAAGGGACAAAGTGCGGTGGGCTCTTGGGGCCACGGATTCGCCATCCCGGACGGTCGCTTGGGCGGTTACGGCATGATGAACTCGCCTGGCGTTGTACTAACGATCAGCTTGGCTTTGGCACGAGAGGCGGGGGTAAAAGATGTTGCGCTCGATGAAGCGATCGAACGCAGCGCCAAGTTGTTGCGATTCTACATCGGCAAGGGATCGATTCCGTACGGCGACCATCACCCGTGGACGGAAGGCCACGAAGATAACGGCAAATGTGGCATGGCGGCGGTTCTGTTCAACTCGTTGGGCGAAGCCAAAGGTGCCGAGTTCTTCTCGCGGATGAGTGTTGCTGCGCACGGACCCGAGCGTGACTGCGGGCACTGCGGCAACTATTTCAACATGTTCTGGGCGATGCCCAGTGTCGCGTTGTCCGGCCCCAACGCCAGCGGGGCGTGGATGAACGAGTTCGGTGCTTGGTACTTCGACTTGGCACGTCGCTGGGACGGCAGTTACCCACACCAAGGCCCTCCCGAGAACGAGCACGACAGCTTTCATGGTTTTGATGCCACGGGCACTTATCTGTTGGCCTACGCTATGCCTTTACAGAAGATTCGGCTCACGGGCGCCGGCAAGTCCGTTGTCCCGAACCTGGACACGGCCGCCGCGGAAGCTCTGATCGTCGATGGCCGTGGTTGGGACAACAAAGACCGCAACAGCGCTTACGACAAACTCACCAGCGATCAACTCGTCGAGCGGCTCGGCAGTTGGTCGCCGATCGTCCGCGAGCGGGCCGCGATGGCGATTGGCCGTCGGCGAGACGTGCCGGTTTCAGCGATTGTCGAACTGCTCGACGCTCCCAGTCTCGACGCTCGCTACGGTGCTTGCCAAGCCCTGAGCAAACTTAGACGACGAGCCGAGTCGGCGTTGGAGCCATTGCAAAGATGCCTTGATGGTCAAGACCTTTGGCTCCGCGTCAGTGCGGCAGAAGCGTTAGCCAAGATCGGTCCAGTCGCCAAACCCACGGTCCCGAAGCTGTTGGAATTGTTGGCAGAAGTGGACACGGTCAACGATCCCCGAGGCATGCAACAACGTTATCTCACGTTCGCTCTGTTCGAAGGCAACGGCATGCTGGGTGGGTCGCTGGACGGTGTCGATCGCGAGGCATTGTACAACGCGGTGCGAGCCGGCTTGAAGAACCAAGACGGTCGCGCTCGTGGTAGTCTTAGTTCCGTCTACCGCAACCTTTCCGCCGACGAGATCAAGCCGCTGTTGCCTGCGATCTATCAGGCCATCACCGAACCAGCTCCGAGCGGCGAGATGTTCGCCGACGGAATTCGAGTGGAAGGCCTTCGTCTATTTGCCAAACACCGCATCGAAGAAGGGATCCAAGCGTGCGTTCGTTACGTGAGGCAGCAGAACCAGTGGTCCAGCGAGAATCGAACGCCGGAGCTAATGGAGATCCTGCTCAGCTACGGCACCCACGCGAAGGTGGTTGTACCTGAACTAACGGAACTAGCTAACTACTTCGCCAATGATGAGCCGGACTTTCCAAGAGAGCTGATGAAGCGAAAGGCCAAGTCCGTCCGCGACACGATTCGAGCGATCGAGGCATCGACAGAGACACCCGAACTCATCCGGCTCAACCAGCAGCCTGAGAGTCCATTGCCGTAGCCCATAACTCCATGGTGGAGAAGGCGGCGTTCAAAAACCAAGTTTCAAGTCCTAACCTACAGATTAAATTGCATGACCCGATATCCTGTTCGATTAACGGCCCTCATGGGCCTCATGGTTCTGAGCATAATATCGCTCGGGGATGTGGCTCACGGCCAAGAAAATCCTATTCTTAGGCCCGCGGACCTCTCGATCGATTCCATCTTCAACAGTAAGGACTTCAAGGGCGAGACGTTCATTGGGCAATGGCAGAGCGACAGCCAGGGGTTTGAGCGAATCAAGCGCGACGCTGAGACAGGAAGCACATCGATCATTAGAGTCGATCTTAGCGCCGCCGCGGCTGAACAAGTTTTGGTGTCCAGCACGATGCTAACTCCTGCGGGTGCCGAAAAGCCACTTAGCCTGGATTCGTACCAATGGTCGAATGACAAAACCAAGCTGCTGATCTTCACCAACACGGAGCGGGTTTGGCGTTATAACACGCGCGGCGACTATTGGGTCCTAGACATGGAGTCCAAATCACTAACGCAAATTGGCGGTGATGCGTCTGCGTCGTCTCTCATGTTCGCCAAGTTTTCTCCGGATGCGAAACAAGTCGCTTATGTTTACAAAAACGATCTCTATATTCAAAACATGGGTGATCGTTCGATCACGCGACTGACCGATACAGCCAAGGCAGCCAAAATCAACGGTACCTTTGACTGGGTTTACGAAGAAGAGTTCGCGGCTCGGGACGGTTTTCGTTTCAGCCCCGATGGCAAACGACTGGCCTTTTGGGAGATCGACGCAACTGGGATCGAATCATTCCCGCTGGTCAACAACACGGATACGCTCTACCCCAGGATTCAGTATATCCCCTATCCCAAAGTCGGAACGATCAACCCCGCTGCGCGTATTGGCGTGATTGATCTTGCCACTAGCAAAACTACATGGATGCCGATTCCCGGCGACGAAAGAGATAACTACTTGCCTCGCATGGAGTGGGTCGACGAAACACGGTTGGTAATCCAGCAAATGAATCGACTTCAAAATCATCTTGTCGTTTATGTCGCTGATGTAACCAAATCGGAACTCGATGTGATGCTGACTGAAAAAGATGATGCATGGATCGATGTTCAAGATACCCTTCACTGGCTTGCCGATCGGTCCCAGTTCGCGTGGTTAAGCGAAAGAAATGGTTGGCAGCATATCTACCTGGCATCCGTCGATAGCAAATCCATCAAGCCCGTGACGTCTGGTGATTTTGATGTAACGGAGATACTGGGCATTGATGACGACGCGCGATGGATCTATTTCTATGCCTCCCCTTCTAACGCTACCCAGTTGTATCTCTATCGAGTGCATTTTGACGGTAGCGACTTTCAACGCGTTACACCGGAGACCGAGACCGGGACGCATCGTTACGTCCTCTCGCCGGATCGTAAATTGGCACTTGTCACATCGTCTAGCATCATGTCGCCACCTGTAACTACGGTCGTTCGACTGGGCGATCATGCAACGCAGTTTGTCGCAGAAGCAAACTCCAGACTTCGCGATCAACTGAAGACGGCGCAGTTGCCGACGAGTGAATTCTTTCGCGTCGACATCGGCGAGGGTGTTGAGCTGGACGCGTGGTGCATTCTGCCACCTGATCATGACCCGTCGAAAAAGTATCCACTGATCGTTTATGTCTACGGCGAACCTGCCGGCCAAACCGTTGTGGATAGGTGGGGCGGAGATCAGATGCTGTGGCATCGCATGCTCGCACAACAAGGATATGTTGTGATGAGCTTTGACAACCGAGGCACACCTGCACCACGCGGACGCCAATGGCGAAAAAGTGTTTATCGGCAGATCGGCATTCTCGCATCGGCGGACCAGGCGGCTGCCGTGAAGGCAGTACTAAAGGAACGTCCCTATCTGGATCCAGATCGAGTCGGCGTTTGGGGTTGGAGCGGCGGCGGATCGATGACCCTTAACGCTTTGTTTCGTTACCCTGAAATCTATCATGCCGGCGTTTCGATTGCTCCGGTTCCAAATCAACTCTACTATGACACCATCTATCAAGAGCGATACATGGGCTTACCCAGCGACAACGAAGAGGGCTATCGCTTGGGATCGCCCATCACATTTGCGAACCAGCTCGAGGGTGAACTGCTGTTGATTCACGGCACCGGCGATGATAATTGCCACTACCAGACGACCGAGCTATTGATCAACGAGTTGATCAAGCACAACAAGCCGTTCTCGATGTTCGCCTATCCGAATCGTAGTCATGCGATCCGCGAGGGTGAAAACACAACACGACACCTGTATCAAATGATCACCAATCATTTCCTACGAACGCTACCACCGGGTCCGAAGCCGTGAGTTATCAAGAATTCACCGAATTCGCCAAGTTTATCAGCCAACGTTCCACAAGCGAGACCGCTGGAGGAACGCTTATTTTGATCATGGTGCGGCTTCTAGGTTGGCGTTTACCCCGAACGCTTGCGAGTTCGATGATAGTAAACCTTTCAATCCACTCCATCAAGAAAGCTAAGTAGTCATGTTCCACGAAGTCTCGCGTCGACAATTTGTTCAAACCGCAGCGGCGTCGGTAGGGTTGCCGATGATTCTGCCCTCAGGTCTTCTCGCAAGCCAGTCTCCCAATGAGAAACTCTCGTTCGCCTGCATTGGGATGGGTGGGCAGATGCGAGGCTATCTGATTCCAGAACTCAACAAGTTGGATCAGAAGATTGTGGCTATTTGCGATGTTGACCGGCGACAGCTCGACAGTGCTTTGCAGCTCAACGAGCTGAAAGAGGCTCGGTCGTATCACGACTATCGTGATCTGCTTGACAAAGAATCGGGAGTCGATGCTGTGATCATCGCAACGCCTGATCACTGGCACGTGGCCATCTGCGAAGCGGCGCTGAAGGCTGGCAAACATGTGTATTGCGAAAAGCCGCTGGCCCATTCCGTGGCAGAATGTCGTGCGTTGGAGAAACTTGCCCTGAGTCATCCGCAGCTGGCGACTCAAACGGGGAACCAGGGTTGTTCGACAGAGGGATTTCGCCGGAGCTTCGAAGTGATTCAATCCGGATTGCTGGGGGACATCACAGAAGTCCACGTTTGGCATCCGGCTCATAGCTGGCCGAATGGCGTGGATCGGCCGGCAACGAGCGATCCGATTCCGGAGGGACTCGATTGGAACTTCTGGCTTGGCACGGCACCCGCTAGACCCTACAACAATGACATCTATCATCCTGGCAAATGGCGAGGGTGGTACGATTTTGGAGGTGGCTCGCTGGCCGACTTCTGCTGCCACGGTTTTCAGCTCGCGTATCGCGCGCTTGATTTGGATGCTCCAACGCGGATCGACTCCACGGGGGAGGATTTGGGGCATGAATCATTTGCGACTCGCTGCACTGTCAACTTCGAGTTCGCGGCAAAAGGCAAGCGAGGCCCGGTGAAGCTGATTTTTTATTCTGGCGACAACAATCTCCCACCCAGCAAGGTGACGCAGGGATCTGTCGATACAACCGGATGTCTGATCGTGGGCAGCGAGGGAACGTTGTCAGCGGGACTTTGGA
>JAUXWY010000345.1 GCA_030681235.1 Pirellulaceae bacterium
GGTCGTCGCCACCGACTTTGTCCAAGATTTCCTGAGATGTGGCGGCTCGGCCGAGTTGATGCGACATCGCACCGGTATGACAGAGGGCACTGGACAGGTGACCTTCCAAGATCTCGGCGTTGAGTTGTTTGGGGTCGCGAACCCGAACGGCTTGTAAGAAGTTTTCAAAATGATTACCGCCGCGATTGAAGTCTCTGATCAATTGATCATCGCGATCATACGCAATGGCTTGGTGATAGTTCGGAATCACCAAACGTCCGCCTTCGTAAAAAACGATGACCCCGATCTGTGAGCCCAGATAGTTGTCCATGCTATTCCCCCAGCGATTATCTTGATGCTCTTTGCTTTGCGGGAGCCCGCGAGTCTCAAAGATGATTGGAGCCGATTCATAGGCGTGAATCACCGTTTGAGTATTCGGCGTGTCTCCGGCATCTTCGTAGCCCAAGCGTCCGCCGATGCTGAGGACCCGCGGTGAAATCTGAGATTCGCCGACAAACCAACGAGCGATATCCATTTGATGGATCCCCTGGTTTCCCATGTCGCCGTTGCCGGTGTTAAAATCCCAATGCCAATCGTAGTGCAACTTGGGCCGCAACAGTTCGCGTTTTTCTGCCGGTCCGCACCACAGGTCGTAATTGACATGGTCCGGAATTTGCAAAGGCTTGGACAGTTTGCCAATCGCTTTGCGTGGTTTGTAGCAAGTGCCAACCGCGTACAAAAGTTTGCCCAAGCCTCCTTCGTCCACAAATTGTTTCGCTTCGCGGAGTGCGGCACTGGATCGAGATTGAGTCCCGGTTTGGACGACTCGGCCATGTTGTCGAGCCGCGTGAACAATCTGCCGACCTTCATACACATTGTGCGAAACCGGTTTCTCGACATAGACGTCTTTTCCCGCAACAATCGCGCTGATGGCGATCAAGGCATGAGTATGATTGGGGGTGGCAATGGTTACAAAATCAATGTCGGGCCGTTCGACCAAGGTTCGGAAATCTTCGACGCCATCGACTCGTCGCCCGTGTTGTTTTTCGAATTCGTCGATGGCTCCGGACAAGACTTTGGAGTCACAATCGCAAAGCGCGACCAAGTGATCTTTGATCGCACCAATATGTGATTTACCTTGGCCGTTGAACCCGATCACCGCCCCGCGCAGCTTCTCGTTGGCCCCGACGACGCGCCCGTACGATGCCGCTGATAGCGAATTCGCTCCCCCGGCAAGAAGACCACCAACCGCGATGGCGGAAGAATGACGTAAAAAAGTCCGACGTGACGGGGAGACCGACATGATTCCACTCCGAGTAACAAAAAGGGCGGGTTGTTCAGCGTTTCGCCGAAGACAATTCGTGACAAAAGGCCCAAGCCCTTTGCGCGACGCTCCTAAGTTTACTAGAAATGCTCGTCGGTTGCTACAAAGCCACCGAATCTTCCCAAGCCTAGCTCACTCCCAATTCGCCATCTATTCCATCCGGCGGATTTGGAAGACTTGTTCGTAGAAATCGTCGCCGACGAGCAAAACGGCCCGGTACAAGCCTGGGCCAGCGCTTCGGTCACCCTGTCCCCCGCCGCGTCGGCCACGACCGCGGCCTTCGCCGCTCGGTCCGCCAGTTGATGGGAATGTCGCCCGATGCCAGCCGACTTCGTTCTGGACCGGCAACTTGGCAATCTCGTTGCCGTCCATGTCTTCAATCAAGAGTTCAATCTCTTTGCCTTGAGCAGCGGGATTTAGTTGGTACCAAATCACCGCGCCAGTTGTTGAATTCGGGGTTTTTTGTTGTCGATCGCCCGAATACGAACCACCCTGTGGCAGTGCGTATTGCTCCCAATCGCGGATCGAAAACAAGTGGCCGGACTGTTTGTCGATCGCGTCCGAGGTTTCCTGCAATGGCGTCAGGTCGTCCATGATCCAAATTCCGCGTCCGTGTGTCCCAATGATCAGATCGCGTTCGCGTGGATGAACTAGCAAATCGTGAACCGGCAACGTTCCAAACCCCGGCAATCGGTTCCATGACCGTCCCTCGTTGGTTGAAACGAAACAGCTTTTCTCTGTGCCGACGTACAGCGTTTTCGCGCGGCGAGGATCCTGCTTCACAACATTGATGCACTCGTTTGGTAGGTTTCCACTGATCGACTTCCAGGTTTGTCCACCGTTGGTCGTTTGAAACAAGAACGGACGGAAGTCATCTTCGCGGTAACCGGTGAAGGAAACAAAGGCCGTCGCTTTGTCGGCATGCGAGAATTCGACTCGGCTGCACCACCATGACGTTGGTTGCAGTGGGAAGACGTTCGAAATGTCGCTCCAGTTCTTGCCTCGGTCACGGGTGATATGAACTTTGCCATCGTCGGTCCCGACCATCAACCAATCGCGATCCAACGGTGACTCGGCAATCGTCGTGATCGTGCAGTGAGGGACATTACCGACCAACTTTGCGGGATCTGCGGTGGTCAGATCGTGACTGATGACCTGCCAATCATCGCCCTGGTTGAACGACATGAACAGCTTGTTGCCAGCGAAGTAAATCGTGTTCGGATTGTGTTTGGACAGCAAGATCGGCGAGTTCCAATTGTAGCGATCGGTTGCACCGGGGCTGGGTTCGGATTGAGGAGGCCGAATCGACTTGCGCTGCCCGGTCGCGCGATTCAGTCGGAACACGGCACCGAACTGAGATTCGGCATACACGATGTTGTAATCGCGCGGATCGATTTGCACATAGAAACCATCGCCGCCGCCCACGCTATACCATTGGTCAGCAGAAACGCCGCCTTGTCCCTCCGACGGACCGCCCCAACTGCCGTTGTCTTGCAGGCCGCCGTAAACATGATACGGACGTTGATGGTCGGCCGTGATCGCGTAAAACTGGGTCAGTGGCAAGTTGGCGACGTGGTCCCAAGTTTCGCCGCGATCGTAGCTGATGTGGATTCCACCGTCGTTGCCCAACAACACATGCCGAGGATTACGTGGATTGACCCACAAAGCGTGATGGTCGACGTGGACGCTTCGGGCTCCGGCTTGATTGAACGTCTTGCCTCCGTCGTTGGACACAAACAGCGGAACGCTCAACACGTACACTCGATCGGCATTTTCCGGATCGATGGTGATTTGCCCGTAGTAATAGGGAGGATTTCCGCCGACCGGCTGCTTGTTGGTCTTCGCCCAAGTGACACCCGCGTCCTCGCTGCGGTAGATTTCGCCACCAACTTCCTGTGGCTGATCGGTTCGTGGCGCGGTCAATGTGAGCGTGATTTCTTGCTCTCCCCGCCGCAGTCCCCATTGCATTCGATCTCCGCTCTGCACTTGTTGTAAGTACGACTTCAGAGACTCCATTTCCCAACCGGTTGTTCCACCGACGGAAACCAAGCGGTCCCCGTTTTGAACCCCGGCCTGAGCTGCCGGCGACCCGTTGCGAACTCCTGCGACGACCCACTGGTCGTCCTGTCGCTTGAGTTGAAAACCGAACCGAGTCGCGATCGTGTCGGGTTCCGACTGGGCCGGCTCGGTGGCCTGTGCGGCGCCGTCCTGGTTGGCAACTCCGTCAGCATTGTCAGCATTGTTTGGTTGGGCGGTTGCGGTCCGCGCGGAGACCCGAGTATTCATGTTTGCCACCGTCGCATACATGATGTTCGGGTTGCTATGAAAAAAAGCTAGGCCGATCCGGCCAATCTCACCCGAGGGCAGTCCGCCTTCGACTCGCGTCCATGATTGCCCGCCGTTTTCTGATCGATGGATGGCGGACCCCGGTCCCGACTCGTCCAAGTGCCATGCTCGACGCAAACGTTCATACGATGCTGCCAACACAATCTGTGGGTTTTCCGGATGAACGATGACATCGATCACCCCGGTACCAGACCCGCTGAAGAGAACTCGATTCCAAGTCTCGCCGCCATCGGTGGTTTTGTACAACCCGCGTTCTTTGTTTTCCGTGTAGAGATGTCCCGCGACCGCGACGTAAACCGTGTTCGAATCCGATGGATCAACGACGACGCGGCCAATGTGATACGAGTCACGCAGACCTTTGTGTTGCCATGTCTTGCCGCCATCAATGGACTTGTAAATGCCATCGCCCTGAATGGAACTGCGTTGGTTGTTCGCTTCACCAGTTCCGACCCAAATCGTCGTTGGAGTTTGAGGATCAAACGCAATGTCGCCAATCGAAATCGCGCTCTCGTTGTTGAAGATGTTTTGCCAAGTGGTCCCGTTGTTTTTGGTTTCCCACAGTCCACCCGCAGCGCTGGCGATCAGAAAGTGATGTTCGTGATTCGGATTCACCGCGATGTCCACGATGCGGCCACCCATTGAGGTCGGACCGACGGAACGCCAAGCAAAATCTTTGACCCAAGGAACCTCGGCGTTGCTCAATGGTCGAACGATCGCGTCCGGAGCAAACTTGGGTGCCGCCGGCGTGGCTGCTTCTTGCGTGGGAGAAGCCGCAGCTTCCGTAACCGGTGGGACTGTTTCGGTGGATTCCTGCCCCAGCAATCTACCAGCTTGAAAGAGTGCTAAAGCCAAAAGGAGTAGAAATTTGCCTGCGACTCGCATGATTCACCGTGACGATCGGAGTGGGATTTGAAACAACGGTTCTCGGTCTGAACACGTGCGGCGCTCGGAAGCACATCGACTTTCACGACCGAGTTGCTCTCCAGTGTAACTAACGAACCGCCGAGTCTTGCAGTGAAATTCAAAATGAATCACGTTTTTTGGTGTTTGAAACGCGGCGCAAGTAGAGCGCGGCCCGGTTGTGTTCGCGGACTTCCAGCACCCATCGCAACAACATTGGATCACGTCGTCGACCACACTAGTTGCCGAAGATGTTGTATCGCAAGCTGTTGGGAGCGGCCTGGCCGCGTGCCTCGGCAGGCTTGGGATTCGAGGGAATGTCGCCGCCACCGCGGTTGGATCGTGACCCAGGCCGTCGACCGCCGACGGCTCTACTTGGCGTAGCACTTTGTTCCGAACTCTCGCGCGTGGAAGAACCACTGGATCGATTTCCACCTGCGGCCTCGGTTCGAGTGATGTATCCATCGCGATTCGTATCCCATCGTGCAAAGGCTTCACGTTTCGCGCTGTCCAGGTCAGTCGCGAATTCCGCTAAAGAGATCATCTGATCACCATTGGTGTCTTTGCCATCCAAGTCCGACGGCCATTCCTTTTCGGACGCATCGGACCGTCGCGCGAGTTCACCGTCCCAAAAAATTGTTCCCGGCAGCGGACCTCGATCGGAATCATCTTGACTGCGGCGGCTCGATCTCGACGATCCGGACGAAGAACTTGGTGATTGACCGTCACTGTAATAAGCGTAGAGCTCCGATTCCGTCAGCTTGCCGTCCTTGTCGCTGTCCGCACTTTTTGGCGGAGGATTACGCATTTCACTGGCTTCTTCAAAAGACATCATTCCATCAGAATCTTTGTCGTACCGCGTGAGCAAGTCTTTGACATAAGTAGCGACTCGGTCCGTACCTGAACTGCGCCGTGAGCGATCGCGTTCTCGGCGTTCAGCTGCTGCTTTTTCGCGGGCCGCTTCCCGCTCCGCGCGGGCTGCATCGGCTTCGGGAGTGGATGGGCCGCGGTCACCACGAGTCCTGGCGCGACGAGTACTTGGGGATTCTCCGCCAGACAGAGTATTCAATCGCTCGGCCAATTCAACTTCGTTCAACTGTCCGTTTTGATCCAAGTCCGATTCCAACGGACTGGGCGGCCCCCATGGAACGTTCGAAATCTCACTGGCATCCAACACGCCATTGCCATTGTCATCGTATCGAGCCAACAAACTGCGCACTTCTCCCAAGATCAATGCCGAATACCGCTCTTCCAGCGGTTTCGGGTCCGAAAGCACCGGGTGAACCGCGAAATCCGAACTTGCCGGACGTCGACGGGAAACACGCGGAAAATCGAAGCTGGACGGTGCGTCTTCCGCTCGAATGCCCGCATCATCGTCCAATTGGACTTTCTCTAAATCAATCTGATTGACCAACCCGCGTAACGTTTCTACATGAACCGGCAGACCTGGGTCCAACCCGACTAGTTTCATGATGTTGGCCGAGAGCACATTGCCTTCACCGTCGCTGGGATCGAGTCGACCATCTTTGTTCAAATCCAAGGCAACCAATTGATTGATGACTTGGTCGCGACGGGTACCGGTCGACACTGTATTACTTCGATTTCGGCTGCTCGAACCCGCACGCCGTTCACGGCTCTCTCCTTCGCGAACTTCACCACGACGACCTTCAGTTCCCCGACCTTCAGTTCCGCTGCCCGAGAAGCGATTCTCTCCGCTTGGCGGATTGCCTTCCCCTCGCGAACCACCGCGTCGGTCACGTGTTCCCTCGTCCCGCGAGTCGCCACGACCGCTTTCCCCGCCACGAGTCCTGCCGCGGTCCTCGCCGGACTGGCCGCCAGTTTCTTGGCCCCCCCGCGCAGCCCCTTCTTGGCCGCCTCGCACGGGCCCCTCTTGGCTCCCTCGTTGGAAACTTCCTCGCCGCTCACCTTGAGCGAACAGATCAGGGACAGACCACGAATAAACCCCGATCACTCCCAAAACCAACCACTGGAGATCAGATTTTCCAAGCATTTGATGACTTCCTGACACGCGGTCCCGTTATTCCGAAGGGCTGACTTCACGAATTCGTCGATTTGCGCTCCCCCCAAACCGTTACCTTAATTCTAAGTAACCATTTTATGGGCCGGAAGTTCCGGAAAATCCCCATTTGGTATGGTTTTGGAACGATTTCGATGCTGTCAAACCTGGGAAGCGACGATTAGCATGGAATCCTTCAAAGAGGGCGGGGCGTGACCGCTGCGGGCATGTCTTCCACTAGATCTAGGAATCGCCATGGCTGATCTCCGCTACGATCCCATCAATGACTTGTGGGTAGCCGTAGCGGAAGTCCGCACCGAACGCCCCAACGAGTATCGCCCAAGTGCCGAGGTCGTGCCGTTGGAACGTTGCCCCTTTTGCCGGGGACACGAAACCGAAACTCCCGACCCGATCGCGGAATCCACTTGGGACGCTGCCACCAACGTTTTGCAACCTGTGTCCGATGGAAATTGGGCGGTTCGAGTCATCCCCAATCGGTTTCCCGCCTTTGATCCGCATTTGGGGCCGGTTGAACCTATCGCCGCCCTTGATTCCGACAAACCAGGGATCATCGTCCATCCCTTTCGCCATGCGCGAAGCCTACATAGTCGCCAAGAGTTGGTGATCGAATCACCGCGGCATGTGGAGAGCTATTCGCAGCTGAACGAAACCGAACGCCTCGCCAGCTTCTTCACATACCGGCAACGATTGCAGCACTTGCGACAGAACCGTCAACTGAAGTATGTGTTGTTGTTCAAAAACTGCCGGCCCAATGCGGGTGCGTCGTTGGCCCACATTCATTCGCAATTGTTCGGGCTGGATTTTGTCCCGTCAACCGTCGCGGCCCGACAACGACGACTCGGCCGGGCCAGAGCCACTCCCAGTCAATGGCTGCTCAAACAAATCGCGGACTTCGAACTCACGCAAGAAACACGGTTCGTGACTCAAGGACAACGGTGGTCCATGTTCTGCCCCTACGCCAGTCGCTTTGGATTCCAAACTTGGATCGTGCCACGACAGAACTGGGGTCCACTCTGGGAACAGGACGATGCGGCGATCGTGGAGTTGTCTCGTTTGGTGCAAACGTGGACGCAGGCGGTCGAAGAAACGATCGACCGACCCGCCTACAACATCTTGTTTCATAATCCCTTGTTGCGCCCAACCAGTCTGCCTGGGCATTGCTACATCGAGTTATTTGTTAGAATTGGGACCATGGCCGGTTTCGAATGGGGCTCGAATTGCTGGATCAATACCCACTCCCCAGAATCAGCGGCCAATCGGCTGCGTGAGAAATTCAAAGAATGCGATTGGTAACTCTGAATTGCAACGGAATTCGCGCGGCCGATAAAAAAGGGCTCCGCGATTTCCTGGCGAATTTGGCCGCCGATGTCGTTTGTCTCCAAGAAGTCCGAGCCACCACCGCTCAAGTTCCGGCGTGGGCAAACGAGCCTCAAGCTTTCTGGCTTCCTGCGGTTAAGAGTGGTTACAGCGGCGTTGGAGTCGTGACCTCGCAAATGGTGAAAAAAGTGCAGCCTGGGATCGGCGACCCGCAAGTCGACGGCGAAGGCCGAGTTCAGCGATTGGACTTTGCCGATTGGACCTTGATCAACGCCTATTTCCCGTCCGGCAGTGCCGGGGAGCACCGCCAAACGGCCAAGTACTATTTTTTGAAGCAGTTTCGACATTACATCCAACGAATCCTTGCCACGCAACCTCGATTGTTGGTTTGCGGCGACTTCAATATCGCTCACCACCCGATCGACTTGAAGAATTGGAAGTCGAATCAAACCACCAGCGGGTTCTTGCCCGAGGAACGCCAATGGCTAACAGATTTTTCTAGTCTTGGTTTTGTCGATGTCGTGCGAACATTAGCGGGAGCGGACGCCGCCGTTTATTCTTGGTGGAGTCAACGGGCCGGTTCCCGGCAACGAGACGTGGGATGGCGTTTGGACTATCAATGGGCCTCACCCGCACTTGCCGCAGGGGCCGTGGCTTTCCAAATCCCGCGATTGCCGGTGTTCTCGGACCATGCCCCCGTGGTCGTGGACTATCGATGGACCTAACATCGCGAGCGAATCGACCCGTGACCACGCGGTACGATTTTCTAATCGTCGGCTCGGGGTTTGCTTCCTGTGTCTTGGCGATCGTGCTGCAGCGTTTGGGCTATCACTGTCTCTTGGTCGAAGCACATCAACACCCTCGCTTTGCGATCGGCGAGTCATCCACGCCCATCGCCGATCAAATTCTGTTGGACCTGGGCCAAGACTTTCAATTGCCCGAATTGACGCGATTAGGGCGTTGGGCGACCGCCCGACATTTGCCTGATGTCGTGGTGGGCTGCAAACAGGGCTTCAGCTATTTCTTTGCCGACGCGAGCGATGATAAACAAACCGTCCCGATGCTTTTGGTCCCCGCCAGTCCCAACGCGGCGGTCGCCGATAGTCATTGGCACCGAGGCAGCGTCGATCATTACCTGGCTCGTTGCGCGGTCGCTCGAGGCACCGACCTGCGAATTCAAACGCGAGTCACCGGATTAACACGCACCGCTACGGGCTGGAGTGCCGACCTGACTCCGGGCAACGCCCATGGCGAGGTTGCAACCGTCGCTGCAAAATTCTTGATCGATGGATCAGGCCCCGCGCGCGTTGTGTCGAGCCTCCTCGATTTGCCACACCCCACGAACGCTTCGACCAAGCTGCCTCTCGGTCATTCCCATTTTTCGTTTGCAACGGATTCGGGAAGTCTCTTCGGGCACTTCCGTCTGCCGATCGATTGGGAATCGACTTGGCGTCAATGGCATTTGCCGACCGACCGTTTCTCGTTCCCACCGCAACACGCGGCCCTGCATCACGTCACGGACAATGGCTGGATGTGGCATTTGGCGTTCGATAACGACGTCGTCAGTTTAGGTTGGGTTCTTCCTTCCAACGTCTGGTCAAAGTTAGGGCAAGTATCGACGCCCGAACAACGGTGGCAGTTTTGGAAAGCGCAGTTGCGGCTTTACCCTCGGCTGGAGGCGCTGTACGGAGCGGCCCCATTGGTCGATCCGCCTGGTGGTTTGGGTCTGATCCCACACCAACAACGCTTCAGCGAGCCGATCGCGGGACCTGGGTGGTTGGCCTTGCCCAACACCGTGGGCTTTGTCGATCCACTGCACAGTACCGGAATTGGGCATTCACTTTGTGCGGTGCAGAAGGTGGTTAGGACTTTGGTTCGTGGCGGTCGCCTGGACGACCAATTCCTCCAAGCCTACGCGGATCGAATGAAAAAGGAATTCTGGTTGGTGGATCAATTGGTGGCTGCCGCGTATTCGGGCCTCGGCCAGCCCGAAAAATGGGAGGCCGCCACCATGCTGTACTTCGCCGCCGCGATCACGTTTGAAGAGTGTCGCGATTTGGCTCGACGATCCAAACCTGACGCCAACAATGGCGACGATGCCACA
Organism: Pirellulaceae bacterium; assembly: GCA_030681235.1. Taxonomy (GTDB): domain Bacteria; phylum Planctomycetota; class Planctomycetia; order Pirellulales; family Pirellulaceae; genus M30B19. Next base: position 10,009 of record JAUXWY010000345.1, read on the forward strand.
CTTGCAATCAACGACGATGTGCCCTGGCAAAGCCCCGACTTCTTGATGGCCGATCGGAACGACTTGTTGGAACGAGTCGTCCGAGCCCGCAGTTTACTGCAACGCCCCAAACCACCTCGCAGCGGTTGGTTGGTCGAGATGTCGAATATCTTGGGCCCGCTGAACACCGTCGGTCTCTGCGACCCCGCCCTCAACGGGATCTATCATTACACAACCGCGAAGAAGTAACGCAACCGTTCACGTGCGGAGCAAGCAGAATTCGTTAACCGCGTGGCCAAAGCCACGGCTCGTTTGCGGATCGACCCGAAGTACTGGGCTTCAACAGCATCCGGAACTAGTTTAGCATTCGGTTTGGACCTTGATCGGAGTTCAAGGCTGCCTCCGTTTTGCCGCGTTCCGGCTCCTGCCTTTTCGAGAGGAAAACAATGGTCAAAACCGCGAGCACCATGCTGCCCTTAGGGGAAATCGCCCCAGACTTTGCGTTGCCGGATGTCGTCACCGGAGCGATCGTGCGTTCCACGGATTTTGTTGGACGAAAAGGTCTGTTGGTGATCTTCCTGTGCAATCATTGCCCGTTCGTCAAACATCTGGCGGAGCCTTTGTCTCGTTTCACGGCCAAGTATCTCGAGCAGGGCCTGGCGGTCGTCGGCATCAACAGCAACGATGTCGACAAGTACCCAGAAGACAACGCCGATGCGATGCGAGCCGAAGTGCGGCACCGAGGTTATTTGTTCCCGTATCTGCTGGATGAAAGCCAAGAGGTGGCCAAGGCCTATAAAGCCGCGTGTACTCCGGATTTCTTTCTGTTTGACGCCCAAATGCGTTTGGTGTATCGCGGCCAATTTGATTCCAGTCGCCCGAAGTCCGAGACCCCGATCACTGGCGAAGATCTGGGCCGAGCGATTGAAGCACTCGTGCGCGGCCAACCGATCGACGAACAGCAATACCCAAGTCTGGGCTGCAACATCAAGTGGAAACCGGGCAACGAACCACCCTATTTTCCGGTGTGATCGCTGGGAGGAACAAGCCGAATTTGCGAGTCATGGTGGACCGCGTTTCGTCATGCGACGGGGTTGACGCATGACCGAGTGCGGGAGATATTGAGCGCACGAAAAACAAGGCCGAGTGGCGGAATGGCAGACGCTCAGGATTTAAAATCCTGTGTCCGTTAAGGACGTGCGGGTTCGAGTCCCGCCTCGGCTACTAGGCTACCCTTAGAAACAAGGGCATGTTCATTTTCCTCGGGAAAATCAAGCTTTTCTTTCCGGTCGTTTTCGCCTAATGCGTTGGTCTCCGCCAAAGATGTCCCCACCCACGTCAAGCTGCTCAGGCGGCTGGACCTTTTTCATCCTATGACTGACCCAGGCCAGAGTAGACAGAATGAGAAATGCCAAGACAGCACCAAGAATTGCCGACGATTCTCGCCCTAATCCGGCAGCGATGCCGATTGCTGCGGTGAGCCAAATTCCTGCGGCCGTCGTTAGACCATGGATATCTTCGCCACGAGTCCCCTTGACGATGGCACCTGCGCCAAGAAAGCCGACGCCGGCGACCACGCCTTGAACGATGCGACTAATGTCGGCGTTGGACATCCCTGCCTGTTGCGGAATCAGCACGAACAAAGCAGCGCCCAGCGATACGAGCATGTGGGTTCGCAAGCCTGCGGCCTTTCCCGCGCGTTCGCGTTCGTATCCCAGCAATCCTCCAAGCGCCGCGGCCAGAATTAGCCGAATTGAAAAGCGAATCGCCTCGGCCAAATCGGGCATGTCCGCGAAATCTGCCGCTACTTTTTGCCATACGTCTTCCATGTCAAGTTTTCAATTTCTGAATGGTTTTCAAGAACGGAATTGATCGGATCCGCTAGATGGTGGTTAGTTAACTTTCTTGTCTACATGGCGTTGCAATGGCGTCTCGGCAGGTCCGGCGAGAACTTTGCCCGTGACGTCGAAACGGGAGCCATGGCACGGGCAATCCCAACTCGTCTCGGCTTCGTTCCAATGGACGATGCAACCGAGGTGAGTACAGACAGCAGATAATTGAGTTACCTGACCATCCGCGTCGCAGTACGCGGCAACTTTTTCTCCGTCAAGTTTCAGGATTTTGCCCTCGTCGCGTTTCAAGTCTTGCAGGGTTGTTCCTTCGCTTGCGCGCAGACAGTCCTTGATCATGTAGTACGGGTATTCTAGGTTTTCTGTGAGATAGTTGTATATCCCGCCGCGTATTTGCGTCCGATTCGGGTCAAACAGCTCATGCCACGGATTTTTCCTGTCCTGGACCGAATCACAAACCATCATGGCGGCCAGGGTTCCAAAGGTGATTCCGTTTCCCGAAAAACCAGTGCCTATGAACTGCCGCTCCACTGTCGCGCCGATGAGCGGAAGTCCGTCGTGACTTTCCGTGACTTGCCCTGACCAGCGGTGGTCGACCTGCAATTCCGGAAGAAATCGACGTAACGTCGCTTCCAGCTCATCAAAAAATTTGCCGGTATCTGACTCCTGCCCGGTTTTGTGATCGAGTCCACCAAAGACAACGTAGTGATCTCGTTCATTTCGATCGATACGCAGGTAGTAGTACGGCCCGCTGGTGTCCCAAAACGAAGCTTCCGGCGCGACTTTCACTGGCAACTTCGCTCCGATCGCGTAACTGGTATAGGAAGTGAGCTTGGTCTGCAGGAGTGCTGCACTGACCATGTTGCTTATTCCGGCCAGCGGCACATCCGTCGCCATGAAAACCACGTCGCAGGTGATGGTGTGACCATTCGCGGTGACTCTCACGGGATTTCCGTCGTTGCCATTCGCGAACTCGACTGCTTCCGTTTGGTCAAAGACATGACAACCGCCACCAGGAATCCGCGAAACCAATTCGGCGAGATACTTCAAGGGGTGGAATTTTGCCTGATTAGGAAAACAGATGCCGGGACGGTTGAATACGGGGACGAGGGGGATGTATTTGGCATCGATGCCAAGGTCGGCAGCGATCGCCACATCAATTTTCAGATCTTCTGTTTCGTCCTGATTGCCATACAAAGCTGCGTGGAGGTACCCTGGAATGCGCGTGAACTCACAAGAGATTTTTTCTACCTCAATGATGGAGTGAATTTGGTCGATCGCGGCGAGCCCGGCATCCCAAATCGCCCGGGTATGGTCTGGTCCAAACCGCTTCATCAATTGATGCAGACGAAGGTCGGTTACACACGTGAGATGGGCCGTCGAGTTTCCTGTGTTCGCCTGTCCGCATTGATCGCGTTCGATCAACGCCACCTTTTTTCCCGACTTCTTCAACAACCAGGCCGCCGTAACGCCCGTCATGCCTCCGCCGACAACCAATACGTCGACGTGGATCGAATGGTTTAGCGGCGCGTATCGCGGGATCTGAATCTTCTTCCAATAGGATCGTGTTGCCATCTCGGATTTCCTTATCTTCAATCAAACAGGTTGAAACCCGCGCCGACCCAAAACATTGGGACCAAACGGCGCACGTCTTTGAGCCGATTCGGACTGACTGAGACCGCGCGACACATCGACTTTCAGCCGGTCCTTGACCGCCTCGAAGGAGAGCACGTGCCATGCCTGCACGCCTGCCGACTGAGGCGCAGGGCTAATCGTCGCGTCACTGGTGAACGCGTCGTTCTGGCCGTTTTTCATCATCGCTTATCTCCAAGATCGGACCAAACCAAATACGGGCGTTTAGGGTGATTGCAGAAGGTATCAATCGTGGTCGGCCGCGGTGATCGCACTTGCGGTGCGCCTTGGAATCCCCGCTTCTTCGCCCGGCGGGACACGAAGAATGTAGACCCCGTTGCCCGCAGCGTTACTCAGAGTGTTGCCGGGTTTGCTTCGACCAGTCGAGGCTGATAATGCTCCGCTTGGAATGGGGCTGTCCATCAAAAAGCATCTTGCATTGCGCGTCGCTCCTGCCGACCGTCTCCAAGCCAGTGTCGACGCCGACCAACGCCACCAACCTGCCGTTTGACGCCATGTCCGTCTGGCTGGGCACAAAACCCGCCAAACTCAACAGACCGTTTCGTCGCAACATCAATTCACTCTTGCCAAACGGATTCAATCATCTCACGCACTCCGACACCGTCATCATGGGATTTCGAGAAGCGAATGGAAATAGCCCAGCGAACCATTGCGTTCTGGTGGAATCCACCATTTCCATAGCGCTAGTGAAGTTGCAACAATACGTGGCCGCAGCGATACAAGCCGCTCAACAGAATTCGAATCACGCGTCTGTGGCAGGTATCTCTGCCATTGGGCGACCCTCAATTCACTCTGGAAGCCAATGAAAGCGAAAATCGCGATCGTTGGTTGCGTAAAGCCGTCGCCGATTACTACTACCACGTCCAGGTTGAGGATGGCCAGATCTTACGTTAGCTTCATGGCACCGATAACTCGACGTTGCATTGCCATGAATCGCTCCTTGATTCCGGTAACTGAACATCCAAGATGGTATCAGAAAAAGCGATTGGAAGTCTACCTTAGCCGGTGTTCAGGAATTGGGGACGAGTTCACCTACAGCCAACACGGGTTAGAGATCGTGCTCTGAGGCAAACGTCCTTCGGCTTCTTGAATTCCGATGCATCGGGAAACCTTCGTCTCCGCTCCGATCGTTATGAACAAGATTCACTGATGATCGCAGTCATGTTGGTTAAAAACTCGCCGAACGCCAAATCGCCTACAATCGCGCGAAGCGCGACGACCGGCACAAGCGCGCAAGGTGGTGTCGTACTCGTACTCAGCATCGCGGTACTCGTACTCGTACTCGTTCTCGTACTCGTACTCGTACTCGATCCTCGGATACCCCAGTAGTTCGTGGAATCAATCGAGTCAGCATCGATTCGTCTCAGATCGGTTTTGCCGTGGTAATTCAATTCATCATCAATCGCATCGCAAACTCTCAGGACATCACGATCCTTTCGAGTACGAGTACCGTTGCACTGAGTCCGAGTCCGAATGCCCTGACGAATATGTTCTTATCCTCACTCAGCGCGGATATTCCCATCGAGCAGCGGTCTTTCAGCTTTCGACCTTTCATCTATCGCACCCTCACTTCCCCGCTCGTTCCACCTTGATCCATTCAATCTCCAGCTTGAACGGCCCGGCTTTCTTGTCGCCCAGCATGAAGCCCATGGCATTGATTTCTGCGGGCTGCACTGGACCTGCGTTCTTGACCATTCGACCAAACGAAGTCGCCTCAAACTGATCGAGCGGAATTTTCACTTCAATCCATTCGCCTTTCTTCGTTTGCACGCTGGCTCGATACGAGTAAGCAACTTGCGACCGGTTCGGGTAGAGATTCAACATGTATTCACGGCCGTCGCCCCGGATTTTGACGACCAAAGTATCGCCTTCTTCTAAGGGGAGCTTATTAGCCTTCGCTCGCACCGATGCGAAACCACCATTGTTTGCTAAAGATAACGTGCCGGAGAACTCCATTGTCTTCGCATCGGTGATCTTGAACTTACCATCGGAGACGCCGCCCATCACTCCGTCGTTGACGGTCTGCCACTCTTTCGCAGCATCAACGGCTGTAAAGTCGAATAGGGTTTCTAGCGTGTCGTCAGCCATCGCCGTTGTCACCATCAAATAAGCGAAGCAGCCAACCAAGTATACCAATTTCATTTTCATTAATTCCTTCGTGAAATTGCCAATCCAAACAGTGCGTCACATTCTCGCTCCAACACACCTCCTACGAGCGTGCATCTCCACGCGGGGCTGCGACGAACCACTTCTTCCGCAAAAATGTCGATCTGTCGCCACCCCATTTTTTGAAGTGAGCGAATCGAGGTACCAAAAACGACCATTTCAATACCTGTCCAGAGGATCGCCCCTTGGCACATCGGACAGGGTTCGGCAGTTGTGTACAGTATGGCCCGTTCGGAAAAAAATGTCCCAGTCACATATTGAACAATTCCGCGACACAGCATCTAAAGAATATGCCTCGCATGAGTTCGGGGCGTTTTGCCATCGACTGTAGTTTTCGTCGCGCCAGTAGTTTCAGTTCTTG
>JAUXWY010000346.1 GCA_030681235.1 Pirellulaceae bacterium
CAAGAACTGAAACTACTGGCGCGACGAAAACTACAGTCGATGGCAAAACGCCCCGAACTCATGCGAGGCATATTCTTTAGATGCTGTGTCGCGGAATTGTTCAATATGTGACTGGGACATTTTTTTCCGAACGGGCCATACATGCTGGTGGCGGCGTTATGGTCCGCCGTTGCGGCCAAGTCGTTAACCTACGCCAACCCGCCGCGCAGCTTTGAAGCGGTCGGACAAAAGACGCGGCGGCCCGCGACGGTCTTGTCCGAAGGTCTGGCGACTTGTCTCGACAGCACGCTGCTCTTTGCCGCTGCGATCGAGGCGGTCGGGCTGAACCCGGTGGTTGTGATGGTGGAGGGGCACTGTTTTGCCGGGGCTTGGTTGGTGCAGAAAACCTTGCCGCACATCGTCGAACGGATTGCAGCGAGATCCGCAAAGCCATCGATGGACGTGAATTGGTCACCTTTGAGACGACGATGATCACGTCCCGCCCGCCGGCTCGGTTCGACGACGCTGTCAGGGCGGCCCGCGAACGAACGAAGTTGGCCAGCGAGCGTGAGTTCGTCGCCGCCATCGATATCGAACGGTCGCGGATGGCTCAGATTCGGCCCTTGGCCTCGCATCAGACTTCGGAATCGAAATCCGAGCCCTTGCAATCTAATGCCGATGCTCTGCTGCCATTGCCCGAGTTACCGGCGTTGGGATTGGCACCGGTGGAAACTTCGGAGGAAAAGCCGGCGACGCCCGAAGGCCGAATCGATCGCTGGCAACGAAAGCTCCTCGATCTTTCCCTCCGCAACCGGCTGCTGAACTTCAAATCGACCAAACAATCCGTGCCGATCGTGTGCCCGGACATCTCGCGGCTCGAGGATCTATTGGCTGGTGGCACTGCGTTGCGTTTGATTTCGATCGCCGAGCACAATCCGATCGGTCAGCGAGATGCCGAAACGCACCGTGCGCGGACCCATCAAGATCTGGATCTGGAGTTCGCTCGACAAGCTCTGGAGCGAAAAGAAATCGCTTGCGCGCTTTCCAGCGATGAACTTGCCAATCGACTGACGACGATCTTTCGCAATGTCCGAAATGATCTTTCCGAAGGCGGTTCGAACACGCTGTTCTTGGCGGTCGGTTTCTTGCGTTGGAAGCCAAAGCCGAACGAGGCGACGACCTATCTGGCTCCGCTGCTGTTGCTTCCGGTCAAGCTGAACCGAAAGAGTGCGTTATCGCCATTCCACTTGTCGTTGCACGAGGACGAAGTTCGCTTCAATGCGACGTTGATCCAGTTGCTAAAGAAGGACTTTGACCGCGACCTGTCCGCACTCGAGTCGAATTTGCCGACGGACGAAAGCGGCGTTGACGTGGCCAACGTCTTGGATCGAGTGCGACGCGAGGTGAGGGATGTTCCCGGCTTCGAAGTGATTGACGAGACGGCTTTAGGGACGTTCTCGTTTGCGAAGTATTTGATGTGGAAGGATTTGGTGGATCGGTCGGAGCAACTGAAGCAGAATCGCGTGGTTCGGCATTTGATCGATAGTCCGGACCAAACCTTTGAAGCGGCCGGAGTTGGACAGATTCCACGTTCGCAAGACATCGACACCCAGTTTGAGCCCCAAGACCTCTATCATCCCTTGCCGGCCGACTCTTCCCAATTGGCTGCGGTGATGGCCGTCGCCCAAGGGAATGACTTTGTCTTGGTTGGACCTCCCGGAACGGGCAAGAGCCAAACGATTGCCAACATGATCGCGCAATGTTTGGCGGCCGGGAAAACCGTGCTGTTTGTGGCGGAGAAGACCGCTGCGTTGGATGTGGTCTACCGTCGGCTGCGTGAACACGGGCTGGGCGATTGCTGTGTCGAACTTCACAGCAACAAAGCCGAACGACGCCGCTTCTTGGCCCAATTGGACAACGCCTGGCAAAACAACCAACGTCCCAGTGACCAAGAATGGCTGACGATTAGCGCGCGATTGCGGATCCGCCGCGATGAGCTGAACCGGTATGTGTTGGCGATGCATCGCGAGCATGCCAACGGACTGACGGCGTTCCAGGCGATGGGCCTGTGTGTGAAAGGCGCCGACCTGCCAACGCCGAAATTTCAGTGGTCGGATTCGGTCAAACACGATCGCGAAGCCTACGCAGGGTTGACCGAAACTATCAAACGGCTGGCGCTCACCTACGGAGCGGTGGATCAAGTCGCCTCGCTGCCGCTGGTCAACCAGGTGCAGTGGTCGGCTGCTTGGGAACAATCCCTGTTGACGCAGTGTAGTCGCCTGCGGAGCGCTGCCGCATCCTTTGCGGATGCGCTGAAACCATTTACGCAATCGCTTGGGTTGGGTGCTCGAGGTGATTGTTCGTCGGCTGAAATGGACGCGTTGAATGAGCTGGCGCGAGCCTTGCTCCAGACGAATGGCGAGGATGTTCAACTGTTGTTCAACAAACAGTTTGCCAGCTTCCCCGCTGCCAAAGCCGAACTGGTCCGTTGGATTGATACGCATCGATCAGCCGTGGCCGCGATGAACGCCGACTATGGAGATTCGCTCGCGACGATGCCGTTGGAAGAATTGGAGCTGGCCTGGCGAAACGCCGTGGCTTCGTTCTTTCTCGTGCGCTGGTTCGCGAAGCGCAAGGTACGTCGCTTGCTGCAAACCTACGCCGTTTCCGGTATCGCGAATCCAGAAACCGACTTCGATGCGATTCGCAAGATCCGCCAATGTCGCGAGGCAATTGCTGCGAATTCGTTGGCGAATCAGACAAGTTATTGGAAGGCCGTGGAGACGGACACGCTGGGCCTGGAGTCCCAATTGGCCAAGGCCGTCGAATTGCGGCGCTGCTTGGTTGCGGCCGGCAAAGTATTTGGCGTGACGCAGGAAATCTCCAAGGCGGTGTATCCGCATCTCAAAGGGCGCAATCCCGAGAACGTCCTGTTCGGCGCGGCGGCGCAATACCTGAAGGCTTCGGAAAACTTCAACTTGGCGATCAAGGAGTTTGCCGGAGTTGCGGGTGCGTCACCGGTCCAGAAAGACTCGCCGCAAATCGGTGAGGCGGCGATGTCGGCGGTCGCGCAAATCGAGGCGCAGCGGAGCAGTCTGCAAAAATGGACTTCGTGGTGCGAGGTGAGAAATGCAGCGCAAACGGCGGGACTGGGCGAATTCGTTTCCGCGTTGGAGGACAAGAGCATTGCGCCCAGCGATTTGGTCGCTCGTTTTCAATTGGCCTACGCCCGTTGGTGGATTACCGGCGTCATTGACGCTGACGATTGCCTGCGGAGTTTCCAGCGTTTCAAGCATGAAGACGCGATCGCGGACTTTCGGCAACTCGACGCGCACGCTCGCCACCTGGCGGCAGCGCAGGCCAAGCGAGCGGTCGCGCATGATTTGCCGCGCAGCGGATTCCCGAAGCGCAGCGAACTGGGATTGCTCCGGCACCAGATCGGTCTGACGCGACCGAGCAAGACCATTCGCGAAGTGATCAGCGATATGCCGGAAGCATTCAGTAAGTTTGCGCCGTGTTTGTTGATGTCACCGCTTTCAATCTCGCAGTACTTGCCCACCAGCCAGGCCCTTTTTGATGTGGTGATTTTTGACGAAGCGTCTCAGATAACGACCTGGGACGCCGTGGGGGCCATCGCACGCGGCAAACAAACAATCATTGTGGGCGACCCGAAGCAACTACCGCCGACAAACTTCTTCGGTCGATCGGATGACGACGAAGACAATCCCGAGATCGAAGATCACGAGAAAGATCTGGAAAGCATCCTGGACGAAGCTCAAGCTTCCGGTCTGCCGACGCTCCAACTAAATTGGCACTACCGCAGTCGGCACGAGTCGCTCATTGCGTTTTCGAACTGGCATTATTACGGCAACAAACTGGTCACTTTCCCCGCTGCCGAATCGGAAGATCGCGGCGTGTCGCTGGTCCATCTCCCGGAGGCGATGTACGATCGCGGCAAGAGTCGGACCAATCATGCCGAGGCCAGAGCCATCGTGGCGGACTTGGTTGCCCGAATGAAGCGTCACCTTGAACTACCTGAAAAGAAACGTCTGACGTTTGGCGTGATTACATTCAACAGCCAGCAACAGTCGCTGATCCAAGACCTGTTGGATCAAGCCCAGCGTGACGAAGCAGACTTGGATTGGTATTTTTCCGACGATCGCATCGAACCGACCGTCGTCAAGAACCTGGAGAACGTGCAAGGTGACGAGCGAGATGTGATGTTCTTTTCGATAACGTTCGGTCGAGACGTGCCAGGAAAAACCATTCCGCTAACTTTCGGAGCACTGAATCGCGACGGAGGTGAAAGGCGATTGAATGTGGCGGTGACTCGCGCACGGCAGGAGTTGGTCGTCTATTCGTCGTTCAAGGCCGATCAGTTGGATGCTCAACGTTCAAAATCGCGTGGCGTGAACGACTTGAAAGCGTTTTTGGAGTACGCCGAGAAAGGTCCGGACGCGATTGCAGCCCGAACGGAAGGAAGCGTTGGCGGATTTGATTCGCCGTTTGAGCAGGCCGTTAGCGAGGCGTTAGAGAACAAGGGATGGCAAGTCGTTCCCCAAGTCGGTGTGTCCGGTTTCCGCATTGACCTGGGGGTCCGGCATCCGGACAAACCCGGCGCGTACTTGGCGGGCGTGGAATGCGATGGAGCGACCTATCATCGCAGCGCCGTTGCTCGTGACCGCGACAAGACCCGCCAGATGGTCCTCGATAATCTGGGCTGGAACATTCGGCGAGTCTGGTCGCCCGATTGGTGGTACGACGCGAAGTCGGCAGTTGCGATGCTGGACCAACAGTTGTCCGAGCTGCTGGTGCAGTCGCGCGGCGAGGCGGCGGACATCGCCCATTCTGAGTTGGAACGAAAGCCAGATGAGCCAGGCTTGGGGGAATCGAAGGCAGCTTCGGCCGACTTGATCCAGACCGATGAAGGATCACTGGGAAAGTAGTGTTGGCAGAGGGTTGATTGACAGGGGAGTAGCTGACCGAACTCATGTTGGACTGGCGAATTGATTTCCAGCAGATTCAGGGAGGACAGCAGATTAAAGACTCCGCAGACGTTTATTCATGATTGCCCGCGCATCGCCGCCGACGGATAACGAACTTCCCACGGATGGCTGGGCCGAGCTGCGGTATGCAGATGAATGATTATTCAAGCCGCTAATCGCTTTTCTTGATTCTCTGCAACTGAACCTCGAACGCGATGATGATTTCGATCCCCCAATTGTCCCGGGGCACGTCGTTATGCCTAGTATTAACTCAATAAACTACGTTGACGAAAAAGATGCTATTCTTGCAAAAATGAAGGCGATTGCCGATTACGTGAACGAGAATCATACGTTTCTGCGGTTACCCTCTCAATAATGTCCAGGTAGTTGGAAGAGGAAAAAATCTACCTTGGGCTTGGGCCTATAATGCTCCTTCTTTCTTACTCTCGCAACCGCCTCGGCACCGGCAAAGTGCGGCCCCATTCGCTCGACTGACCTGTCACAAGCTTGGAGGGGACACGTATTGGTGGTGATGGGCTGAATGTGTCGGCCCTTTCCTCAACCCAAGTTTCCCCAGGAGAACCACCATGAAATCGATTTATGTCAGCAGCATCGTATTTTTTAGCCTGATCGCCAGCCTTGGGGGCTCGGCCCAGGCCCAATTCGACTACGAGTATTCACCCGGATATGGCGGAGCCGCCGGCGGGAACTTCGACCAATTTTATCAACAAATGACCCAGCAACACGCGCTGCAAACTCAGCAATGGGAGCAGTATCAACAACAGCTGATGCAACAACATCAACAGCAAACTCAACAGTTCGAACAATTCGAACGACAAAACCGCGCTCAAGTCATTCAAAACTATCGTCAACGGACCGGCGACTATCAATCGCCGGATCACGTCGCCGTGGAGCGAGCGATGCAGCAATACTACGCCGAGAACCCACAGGCTTGGCAACAAAAGATGGCCGATGACGCCAATATCGCTCAAGGCTACCAAAAAATCGCCCAGCAACGTGCGCAAGACAACCAAACCTATTTCAACAACATCAATGCCATCCACAACGACAAAGTGAATTTCATCAACAACCTGAGCATGGACGGCTTCAACGGCCGGATGCACAGCATGGATGTCCAAACGCACCAATTCAACAACATGATTCACGAGCGGTCGGACTTTTTCAACCCGACCACGGGCCAGGTCAGCAACCTGAACTACCACCCGAACCAGATCCAAACCCAAGACGGCCAGCACTTCTTCACCGACCAACACGGTCAACAGTTCCAAGTGCAACCGAACGGTTGGGGTCAACTGCTGAACGATTGGAGCTGGAAGTGACAACGACTGGATGACCGGTGCCTAGCTCTTGAAGCTGAACTTGTCACCGAACGCAACCCAAACCTGGGTGGCCCAGCCATCCAGGTTTTTCTTTTTGGTCGATCGACTGGCGAGGGTTAAGATTTGGGGGGCGGCGACGATTGGCACCGGTTTTCATTCACTGCCGGTGGCGCATCGACGACGATGCCCTGCCCTTCCCACTTGGTAGCACCGCGCACGTCGGCCAACGTCAAGTAACGATCTTCGTCGTCGTTGTAGCCGTCCCAAATCAACGGAGTGCCAGTCAAACTGAAATAAGTGTTGCCGTTGATTTTGCGTTGCTTATCCATCAACTTGTAGGCAAGGATCCCGGCAACCCGATTCGCACTAAACACATTCTGCGTGATGGTCTGATTGACATCTTCATTCCGCGACAACTTGATTCCGGCACCGTTCCGCCGTTCGGTCGAACCCCATCCGTTTTCCACGAAGGTATTCGCTTGAATGATGGCATTGGGGCTTTGAGTCGTGTTGAGCCCCGAGCCCATATTGCGCGACAGCAGGTTGCCTTGCACGGTCACTGTCGCGCCGTCGCGCGTCAAATCCAAAATGACGCCGTTCCCGTCAATCCCTGTCAGGTCGATTTGATCCGCCGCACAATTGTCTTTGACCAAAGTTTCGAATGACGAGTGCACACTAATCGCCGAACTTCCCGGATATTCCATGGACTCGGAATAATACCCACCGTGGTGAACACGATTCTTTTCGATCACGCACCCCCGCGTCCCATTGAGCAGCGAGATATGACTGCGACCGCTGTAGGTGACGTCGTTGTCGATGATTCGCACGTTTTCCGCACCCTCGCGGACATCGATTCCGTTGTCCAAGCACTGCGAAATTCGATTGCCTTGAATCAGGCTATTGGTCAACGACGGAGCCGGTTGCCAGGAGAAAATGCCATTGACGCAGTGGGAGATCGTGTTGTCTTCGATCGTGATTTCTTGGCTGTGCCGACATTGAATGCCGGCCCAATAGCCATCGACCTTATTGCCTTGCAATTGGATGCCTTTGCATTCCGACAGATCGATGGCGGTGCTGTACTCCAGTCCACGAGTGATCGCAAAGTAGGTAGAAAACGCGGCTTCAATCGACGACTTCCGAACCGCCCAATCTTGCGTGAAATCGATTGGTGCCGCTGGATTCGCTGGAATGTCCCGCACGATGATTGGCATGTCTTGCCACTTCTTAAACTTGGTCCACGCGGAATTCTGAAACTGAAATCCTTGGATCGTTACATCGTGAGTGTCTTTCAGTAAGAACGAGTACACCACGGCACTTGCTCCGTCCGCCGCGCGAATCACAATCGGTTTGGCCGACGTCCCAGCCCGAAGGACCGGGATCACACCCGTCCCCCAACCGTTGTTCTCACGCCGGTAGTCGCCGTCGCCAACGACGATCGCATCTCCGGGGTTGGCCTTGGCGATCGCGGCTGCAATCGTGCGCAGGGGCTTCGCTTTAGAGCCAGGGTTCCGGTCCGACGCTGCCGATGTCTGCGCGACATGATACGTCTCGTCAGCGACGACTTGCCCGCAAAACAAAACCAGACATGCCAAACTGATCCACTGACTCATTGCTCAGCGACTCCTCAAATAATCTCGCAGGGCCATTTCTATGTCAATCTTGTGCGACCGGGCGTAGGCGATCACCGTGAAGATCAACCGAGCCAAGTGCTCGGCCGTGGGTTCAAGGGCTTGGGCCTGTTCTTGCAGGTCATCCAAGTTCGGTGCAGGCTGTTGTTTGGCAATCGCCGCGGCGCGCATGATGGTGGGCAGGCCGCTGGGGATCCCACTCTTCCGACTGGGCTCTTGAGCTTTGATGGCGTTCCAATTGACCACGACTTCGTCGGCGTCTGCCACTTGTGTGTTGCCAAAGACGTGCGGATGGCGACGAATCAATTTGTTGACGATGCTCCCTTCGATGTCCTCGTAGCGAAAGCGACCGGATTCCTCGCCGATCATGGCGTGAAAAGCAACTTGCAATAAGACGTCGCCCAATTCGTCAGCCATCCAAGTGACATCACCCGATTCGATGGCTTCAACGGCTTCGGCCGCTTCTTCCAACAAGTAGGGACGCAGGCTTTCGTGGGTCTGTTCGCGATCCCACGGGCAACCGTCTGGGGCCCTGAGTTTTCGCATGATATCCAGTAATTCTTGCATAAAAAAACGCCAAATCCGGAAAAATCTGCTAAGCAATGACCTTGTAACATTCCGTTAAGCGGCTAGACCGGATTGCGGAACATGCAGGTATGGTAAGATACAAATGTCGCGGGAGACAACCCTAGGCCAATCGTCAGCCCCCGGGCGAGTGACTGGTGTAGCGTTTTCCGACGGCTACGAACCTCGAGAATCAAAAACACCACTTGGAGAAACCATGCAAATCCAAATTCACAAAGGCAAACAGGTCGAAGTTGGAGAAGATTTCCACGAATTCGTTTCGGGCGAAATCGAAACCAAACTCAAGCGATTCGAAGAACGGATCACGCGAGTCGATGCCCATTTTGCCGACGAAAATGGTAGTGGAAAAACGAGCGACAACGACAAACGGTGCGTCTTGGAAACGCATTTGACCGGCATCCAGCCGATCTCGGTCACGGCTCACGCGGGCTCGGTTCGATTCGCTCTTGAGGGTGCGATCGATAAGATGAAGACCACGCTGGGGCGAACGCTCGACAAACTCTCCCACACCAAAGGACGAACCCCGTTGGGTAATATCCCGGAAGCCGAAGTATAAGCGGTAGCGAACAGTCCAAAATAAAACAGAAACTTGAGTCCACTCAAAACTGCTTGCCAAGCGGTTTTCTGTGGACTTTTTTTTGCTTCGTTTTGCTTGGGCGGCATGAACAAACAACGTAACCGTTCACGCACCAAACGCGGGCCGCCGCATTTTTGGCGGCTGGAATTGGTTTTTAGCGACGAGTTGGAGTTCGCCAAAGATGCTCTGGCCACGCGGTTAACCACGCTCAATGGCCATTGGGAGTTGCTGGCTCTATTGCCCGTCCACGGCACGCAGCAAGGCTTCGCGAAACTTGGCGGGACTGACGTTGGGGTTGAGTTTTTTCGCTTGGGCGATCAATGGCCCCAGAGCTTGCTTCTTGCCTTGTCGATAGTCGTCGATAGCGGCTTGATGTTGGGCGACAATTTCAGCAACCAACTGCTCTACTTCGTCGGAGGAAATCGCGGCGATGCCCAAACGCTGCTTGGCCTCGGCTAAGGTTAAAGATTGCTCCAGCCACAGCGAAAAAATCTCGCGAGCTCGGGCATGATCGAGTTCGTTGGTGGCGACGGCCGCGACCAATTCGCCCATTTGTTGAGCGGAGATCGGAAACTCCGAAATTGGTCGCTGCTGTTCATTCAAGAGCCGCATGATTTCTTGAGTGAGCCAATTCGCCGAGCGTTTCCCATCTTGGCTGACCTGAGCGACGGTTTCAAAGTACTCGGCGACATCGCGTCCTTGCTCGACAATCACCGACGCATCGTAGTCGCTTAATTTCCAGACGCTGATCAAGTCGGCTTTCCACTGCTGTGGCAAGCGAGGCAACTTCGCGCGGCGTGCGGCGATTTGCTCGGCCGACAGAACGACCGGCGGCAAGTCGGGACAGGGGAAGTAGCGATAGTCGGCAGCTTCTTCTTTTTCGCGTTGGACCGTGGTGACTTCGCGATCCGCGTCCCACCCCCGAGTTTGTTTGGGCCGTTGCCCCAATTTTTCGCCGGTCGCTTGCCAATGCTGCCATTGTCGGTCGCGTTCGAACTCGATCGCCCGTTCGACGTTGCGAAAGCTGTTGAGGTTCTTGATCTCCACGATCGGAGTGGCGATCGATTGAGCGCCGTCGTCGATGCGCAAGTTGACGTTGGCATCGATTCGCATCGAACCTTCTTGCATGTTGCAATCCGAGACCCCGATGTACAACAGGATCGTGCGCAGCTGCTGCAAAAACGCCTTGCCATCTTGTGCCGATCTCAAGTCCGGCTCGGTCACGATTTCGAGCAACGGCGTTCCGGTGCGGTTGAGATCGATCCACGTGCCTCCATCGACGCCTTCGCCGTGCAAGCTCTTGCCGGCGTCTTCTTCCAAGTGGGCTCGGTTGATGCGAACACTGAGGAGTGTCGCCGCATTGGCGGGGTCGCGAAATTCCAAACGACCGTTCCGAGTGATGGGCAGATCGTATTGACTGGTTTGATAACCCTTGGGCAAGTCGGGATAAAAGTAATGTTTGCGATCCCAGCGACAACCGGAAACCAACTCCATGTCGAGTGCTAACCCGACATCAATCGCCAACTCGATCGCGTGCTGATTGATCACGGGCAGCGTCCCAGGTAGTCCCTGGCAAATGGGACAGGTCTGGGTGTTGGGTGGTTGGCCGTAGCGAGTGGAACAGCCACAGAAGAGTTTGCTTTGAGTGGCCAATTGGACGTGAACTTCCAGGCCAATGATCGTTTGCACAGATAATGCGGAGGGGGTCGTATCGCTCATGCCACAGCTCCCAACTTCGCGGTCTGATTTCGTTCGTGCAAAGCTTTGGCCACGCTAAACAATCGCGACTCGCCGCACGGTGGTGCATGAAATTGCACGGCGACAGGCAAACGGGATTCATTTGACTGGAGCTTGCCGAGTTCGATCGGTACGCTGATCGCAGGCAAGCCCGCCAAGTTGGCGCTGACGGTGAATTGGTCGGTCAGATACATGGCGATGGGATCTTGGCGATGAGCGCCAATGGGAAACGCGGGCCCGGGAGTCGTCGGGCCCAACAACACATCGACATTTGCAAACGCTGTCGCAAAATCCAGGCGGATCGCCTGGCGCATCCGAGTCGCTTGTTGGTAGTACTGTTCCGCGTAGCCGTGACTCAAGGCGTAGGTCCCCAACATGATTCGTCGTTTCACTTCGGCTCCAAACCCTTCGCCCCGCGAGGCGGCGATCACTTGTTCTAAGGTCGCGTTTTGTTCAGGGACGTTGGCGCGATGTCCGAAGTGCATGCCATCGTAGCGCGACAGGTTGCTGGCCGCTTCGCACGAGGCGATCAAGTAATACGTCGCGATCGCATGTGCTTGTCGCGGCAAAGAGACTTCGACCAACGTGGCACCGGCCGACTTCAAGTACGCTTGGGTTTCTTCGAGGGCTCGGCGAACCGTCGGTGCCAAGTCCTGCTCGGCGTGTTCGCGAATGATGCCCACGCGCAATTGCTCCACCGATTTGTGGCGCAGCTTGGTTTCGACTTGCTGGACCGTTTCGCGGGACAACGAGGTTGCATCGTGGCGATCGGGGCCTTCAATGACTTGGAACAGCAACTCCAAGTCGTCTGGCGTCGTGGCGATGGGTCCGATCTGGTCCAGACTGCTCGCGTAGGCGACCAACCCAAAGCGACTGACACGGCCGTAAGTTGGCTTGAGGCCATAGACGCCACAAAACGCGGCCGGTTGCCGAATCGATCCGCCAGTGTCGGACCCCAATGCGATCGGAACCATTCCCCCGGCGACCGCCGCAGCACTGCCGCCGCTGGATCCGCCGGGACTGTAGCCACCGGAAACCGCGTTTGGGCCGACTTCTTGATGCGGATTCCGAGTCGGTCCGTAAATCGAGTACTCGGTACCCGACCCCATCGCGTATTCGTCCATGTTGGTTCGCCCGAGTAAGATCGCGTCGGCGTCTAGCAATCGCTGGCACACGGTGGCCGAGTAGGTCGGACGATAGTTGGCCAACATTTTTGACGAACAACTGCAGACGTGCCCCGTCACGCACAGATTGCTTTTGATTCCGATGGGGACTCCGAACAGGGAACCAAGCGTCGCTCCTGAGGCTCGTTTGCGATCGAGCTGGGCGGCCCGTTCTAAGGCTTCGTCACGCCACACTTCCACAAAGGCATTCAGCGACGAGTTCCGCTGGGCGATGATCGCGAGATGCCGCGGCGTTGATTCGGTCGCCGTCCACTGGCCTTCGCGAATTCTGGTGACAAGATCGGTCGCCGATAAGATTGGCTCTTGCGACATGCCCTACTCCAAAACTCGGGGAACTTGCAGGTAGGGGCTGGCCACTTGCGGAGCGTTGGCCAAAGCTTGCTCCAATGTCGAGCTGGGATGGACCTCGTCCGCTCGAGTGACGTTCGCCTGATCCATGGCATGAGTTTGCGATGCATAGGCCGACAAATCCAGCCCCGCCAAAGACCGAGCATAGCTCAAGACTTTGGTCAGATCTCCGACCAGACTCGAACGGTCGGCATCGGACAGTTGCAAATAGGCCAAGCGTTCCAAGTAGCGAATGACATCCAGCGTTACTTCGGCCGTCGCGTCCGGGGGTTTCGATTCCATCGTCTTTGAATTTCCCTTACAGCCATCCCATTGCGGCAGCGAACGATTTCCCTCCCCGCGACGCCGGGCGTTCGTGCTCTTTGGCCCCCAGTGTAGCAATCCGAGGGCGAAGCGAGAACCGGAACTAGCGGTGCGCTTCACGACTTTCGTTTCTCAAGCGAAGCCTGGATCATTTCCGGATCCTGTCGGTCTCCAAACACGCCAACAATGATGATGTCACGATCAACGAACTCGTAGTAAATTGAATAAGGAAACCGCTTGGAAAGCATTCGGTAAAACCCGAACTTTATTGAATGAGTTCCTGCAAATATCTTCAGCGACTCAATGTCAGACGACAAGCAATCGATAAAATAATCACCTATTCCAGATTGCCTCGATTCGTAAAAATCCGATCCAACTTCTAGATCCAATTCAGCTTGTTCGTGTAAGCGAATTCTCACCCATGCCGCTCCCGCAAGCGTTTCTTTGCATCGGTCCATTCGACCAACTGAGCCGTGCCGTTTTTCAGCGACTCTCGGCGTTCCGCCAACCTATCTCCATGCCAGGCCGGTGGTTCAATTCCTTCGGGCGAACTTGATAACC
>JAUXWY010000372.1 GCA_030681235.1 Pirellulaceae bacterium
GGAACAATCCTGATCGAGGCCGCTTTATGGGCACAGGGCATTCCGCCGGGCTGCAATCGTTCGTTTTCGATAGTGGCCACGTCGCTGGGGAATGAGGCTTCGCTAGAAAGCACCAAGCAGTTGCGGCGACAGCAAGTTCGTCCGTCGGCATTCAGTCTCATTGGAGCCGATTGTGATGCGAAAGCACTGACGGCGGCGCAAGAAAACTGGGATTCTTGGTTTGCTGTCCCGAACGATTCGGAACTCGGTAACCCACCGCCAGGGCAACAACAGGCGCTCGCCAACCTGCAGTTTGTCTCGCCCACCATCACGTGGGTTCAGCAAGATGTTCGCCGATTGGAGATATCCAGCGGCCCGATATCGATCGTAACCAATCCCCCGTGGGGCGACCGAATAAGAGCATCCCAACGATTGACCACGGTTTATCAAGGCCTGGGCGATTTGCGCCGTTCCATCGGTGTAAGGCTGGCATTGATAACCAGCCAGCGCGAGTTGGCATACAAGACCGGGGTGCGACTTCATTCGGCGTTTCTGACCGATGCGGGCGGCATCAAAGCCAACGTTTTTGTTGAATGAACGGTTACGAAAAAAGCGAGTCACCGCAACTTGCGGCGACTCGCTCGTAGTCTTTTCACTGGCTTTATAAAATGACTTGGATCGGTGTTTTGATGATAGGCTTAGAACAGGCCGCCACCCAAGCCACCACCACCGCCACCCAAGCCACCGCCCAAACCACCACCGCCCAAACCACCGCCGCCCGCGCCACCGCCTCCGGCAAACGTGAAGGTGTCGAAGTCGATCAACTCCATAAAGTTCGGAGCGCCGTTAACGAACACATACATACGATCGTACGAAGTGAACGCCAAACCACTCCAAGATGGACCGGAAGGTACCTGAGTGATCTGAGGTTGGTAGCCAACGCCATTGGGATTCAACCCCCGTCGCAGTTGACCGCGGATCGGAGCGCCCGTCGAACTCCTGGTTTCAGTCGAACCTTCGTACAGTTCTTCGTTGCTCAGAGCCAGAATCGCGTCGCGTTCCATCGCAACCGACTGATTGGCCAACGCTTGTTGAACCGCTGTATCCGAAGGATTGCGGCGACCATGCTCCAGCGCGAAGTTCACTTGATACGCGGGTCGATCGCCAATTTCGATTTCCTTCATTTGCGAGGTCTGCAGCGGGCTACGGAAGTTGCGGAAGATCTCGACGACCACCTTTCCACCAGCGACCTGGCCCTTGGATACTTGAATCCACGCCTTGTAATCACCTGCAATTCCTTTTGGGCAAACGTAGTACTCGGAGTAAACCTTACTGTCCTTGGCCGTCGGGTCTGGGAACGCGTCTTTCATCATCACGCCGCCGCTCAATGTCCGAGGAATGACATGGGAGCAAACCGTGCCGGTTGGTTCTTCGACCACCAAGTCCAGATCGGCCGTCCCGGTCCAACTGACGCGAACGATCACATCGCGTTCCAACGCCGCAATCAGAGCTTTCTCTAATTCACTAACGCGGTCGGCTTTGCCTTCACTTTTCAGACGATTCACTGTCGCGGTCGCCAATGCGGTCGCATCTTTGACAATGTCGGGATTGTTCGGCCAAGCTTGGCCCAAGATCCCGGTCACGGCCCACTGCACGTCGTCAACATTTTTGGTTTCACGTACGGCTCGCAAACCGATTTCGTAAGGTTGTGACCAAACGGGATACCGAGTGGCCAAGTCTTGCAAAATGCGAACCGAACGATCGGCCATTTTGTTTTCAACCATGAACGAAGCCAGGTTGATTGCCGCATCGCGAGAGTTGTCCCAATCCATCACGGTCATCAGCAACCGTTCGATCTCGGCTTGAGATTCACCCAACGCGACCGACGCGACATACAATCCTTGGTACATCCAAGGTTGAGCTTGTTGGTTGCGAATGGCTCCGCGGATCAAAGCTCGAAGTTCCGCAAAGTTCCTATCCGCCGTCAGTTTCCTCACCGTGTTCTTGACTTGGTCCGCGTCTGCAAATTGGTTGACGAAATAGCTGTCCCAAGCATCTTGTAATGACTGGCCTGCAGCCGGAGTCACTGTCAACACAGCAGCGGATGGTTCGTCGCTGGGCTTGGTGACTGAGGTGTCTTGGATGTTGAACATGCCGCCGCCCATGCCGCCACCACCCATGCCGCCCATGCCGCCGCCCATGCCACCCATGCCACCACCCATGCCACCACCCATGCCGCCACCCATGCCACCACCCATGCCACCACCCATGCCACCCATCATGCCACCACCCATGGGTGCCAAAGGCAGGACCAAGTCAGCGACGTCGTAAACCAAGGTTACTAGGTTGTCTTCAGCCGATTTCTTGGTAGTGATGGTCAGCACTTCGTCGCGAATTTGATAGGTCAATTCCAGTTCATCCAGCGCGAGTTTCATCGCATTTCTCAGCTTGATCCCCGAGTATGGCAAAGTGATATCGCCGCCGTCCGGGTCGATCCCTTCTTCTTCCAGTGCTTTGCGATCCACGCGAATATTGACGCCGTAGAAGTCCATCAAACTGGTCGCGAAGTCATTTACCGAAGCACCATTGACTCGCAACGCATTGCCATCGAAGGAGCGTTCCAGCGCTGCATTGATCTTTTGTTCGTTGCCACCTTCTTCGAACAAGGCCACGCGTTCGTACTTTTTGCGCATCATTTTCTTCTGATGCCATTCGTCGGCGTTTGGATAGCGAATTGGAATCCGGTCATCAAACGGGAGTCCCGATTCCTCCACCGAAGCCAACATGTAGACCATATCCAAACGCTTTTGGTCCATGATCAAGCTCGATTGAAAGGCCGACCGCATGTGGCCGGACAAGCCAATCGAGGCGGCAATTTCAGTATCCGGAGCCGTTTCTTCGGTCACTTGTTTTGTTTCGCGAAGTTTATCGATCAACCGGTTGAGGTCCGAAGTTTCTTGGGTATGTTCAATGTCGCGGAGCAAGCCCTCGAACTGTTGAACCAGCCGTACTATCTTGGTGTCTGTCTTCTCAATCGCCTTGAGAACTTCAGCACGTTCTGACGCGGTCGCCCGAGCGATGGCTCGTTGCTGCTCATCGACTCGATATTCAATCGCCGACTTTTGGGCGTTCGACAAAGCCGCGTCCAATTGGCTCAGCAGGCGTTGCCGCGTCTCTTGAGGAGCATCCACAGCGTTTTCGATGCTGGAAATGACTTGCTTGAGACGCGTCACGGCGCTTTCTGGATTGGACTTCATCCGTTCGGCAGCTTGCTTGACTTCGTTGCCGACATAAGTGTTCAAGCGACCGACGTAGGCTTTTTGCATTTGATCGGTCATGCCAATCAGATTGGCGCCTGCTTGATTTTCGGCACCTTGCGGCGAACCGGCTTGATTTGCTGGCTCATCTTGTGGAGCCCCAAACGGATCGGCCAGCCCATCCTGCATGCGAGTGGCCCGAGCATTCCCGGGAGCACGTTCAACCACAGCGGATACCAATGTCCGAGCCACGTTGTCATCGCCACGATCGGCGGCATCGTTGGCCATCACCAACATCGCTCGTGACGAAGCGTCCATCACCAAAGCGATTTCCCGCAACCCGGCCGAGCCAACGGTCGGCAAGCGAACCCCTTGGTCTTTCTTGGCTTGGTCTACCAAATAGGCCAAGAATGAGAATTGTGCATCACTGGCTTCTGGATTCACCGACCAAGTCTGAGACAACGACTCACCGTTGACTTCACCTTGAACCGTCATCTGAAACGGTTGTAAAGCGCCTGCGGTTCCCAACAGAATCGAGTCTCGATCGGCACGCAGTGGAACCAAGTTCTTAGGGTAAGTATCGGCCAAAGCACCTTGAGAGTCGGCGGTTGTCGGCCAGAACACATTTCCACGTACGGTGTTGACTAGCTCCGCCGCTGCAACATCGGCCGAACCACTGGTGTCCGAATCCAAAAATACGTTGCCACCTGTTTGATTGGCCAGGATCGACAGTAGCTCAACATTACGTTCTGGGCCGATCGCAAAACTCGAAACAGGAATCCGATGCTGTCGCAACTCACCCATCAACTTTTCGAAGCGGCTGGAACCAAACATCGCAGGTCCACAAATCCCGTCGCCAATGTAGATGACGTGGCGAGCTTGCGAATTGTCCAGCGACTTGAATTCGTTGACCACCCAACCGAAGACTCGTTCGATGTCCGTGGCGCCCAACGGTGTGCGTTGTTCCAGTTGGCTCAGTGCTTGCTGCAACTCGGCCGAACTTGCACCATAATATCCCTCGCCACCAAGCGGTACCGCATCCAGATCAACCGCGACGATCCGAACTTGGTCTCCATCGTTCAATCCGTCCGCAATCGCGCGAGCCATCGCGATCGAGTCTTGTTGAAACGCACCGGTTTGACTGGCCGATGTATCGACCAAAATCAACACTTGACTCTGTTGATTCTGCGCTTGCGGCAATTTCGGCAACAAACTCAATGCAAAGCGATTTTGCCCGTCGGCGTGAGCAAAGGTGACCATGCGAGAATCGTGTTGCGCTTGATCGTCGAATGCCAACGCAGCAACTTTTTCAATCGGCGTTCGCGGGACCGCCGCCGAGAGAACTTCCCACCCAGCCAGGCTCCCACTGAAGGCCACACAACCAGCCAATGCTAGTTTCAAATTCGAAAAGCGACGCTTCTTCATTAAAATGCTCCGGTTCTCAGCCACCCAAAAACTGTCGATGCGTCGATCACCTTTGATTCAACGCCCCAGTATTTGGGGACTCAAAAAATACTCTGATAGGAAATGCCACGATCCCTGTTGACGATGGAACGCTTCTGCCCGGCATTCCGTCCTGTTAGTCTATTTCGTGCTGCCGATTTGCACTATACAAAACCGTTCAAAACCTGTTGGTTCCGCTACAATCGCGTTTCTCTGCCCAGACCATTCCGTCCGAACTGATTCAACCGCATCATCGCTTTCACCCACAAATCTGTTCCAATCGATCACCCCCGAACGATTCCACCCCCGAACGATTTCTCGTGTGCATTTCATGTGTAGTGCGAATCACGTGCCAATTGGCCGAATCGCCAGGATTTGGCTGTGCGAGCCGTTGACATTGCCGCCAATTGACTCGGTCCAAGCCTTAAAGCGAGCCTTGATGGCTCGCTTCTATTTGGCGTTGTAGCAAAAACTACCGCAGAATTGCATCGAATTGCTGCAAGACCACCCTCTCGAATGTTTCGTTTTGCAGCTTCACGAGCCGCTCCGAGCCGGACGCAATCAGTCTTCCGCTCGACTGCCATTGTCCGAAGTGCCGCGAAACAATCTCCTGAACTTGATAAATGGCTCGCTCCAGTCCAATGTATGACGCGGTCGGCACCGGCTGGACTTGCGGTTGCTCGGACAACACGACCAATTGGTCCCAAGTGCTTTTGGCCAAATCGGAGGCACGGACCACCTGCGAATCCAACCAGTTCCACTCTACGGCTTTCGCCAAATTTTGATTCCCAAGGCCGATCAGGTTTGTCACACAAACTTCAATTTCTCGCCCGATCGACTTCCAATTGGCGCTGAAGACCTCCCAGAATAGTTCAGTCTCTAGTTTTGGGGTTTTCCCGATCTCGCACCGTAATTCGGGCTGTGGCCAGCCCAACGTTGGGTACTTCGGCGGAATCAAATAGGGAATCGCCGACGCTGGCGCCAATACGTTGATCGATTCGCAGGTCTTGGCCTCTGTTGCCTCGACTGCTTTCATCGCGACAAATTCGGATTCGAACTCTTCAGCCTTTGCGATCCAGTCTTGGCTCTCTTGGGAAATCTGGTGGCAGCCCTTCCGGATCAAAATTCCAGCGTCCACGGTTCGACCATAAACGAAGTTGGCGGCGGCAGCCACGTCGGCCGCACGGATCAAAATCCCTTCATCCGAATCTGGTTGAGCGGCGATGTCGGCCGGTCGCCAAATCGAGGCGAACGCTTCGCAGGAATCCACGTGGAAAACTTCGCAAACCGACCGTAGGATCTCTTGTTCCAAATCAAAATCTTCGCTTTTTGGCTGAGCAATTCGGGCTGCCGAATCCGCCGCCGTCTCGAACGGGCATGTGATCGAATCGTCAAACAAAGGGAATTCAAGCCCGGCACACCAATCGACCCGGTCGTGAAGGCGGTCGGCAAACCGAACGTCTGTCGCACTTTGTCCAACGGCTTCTGGCTGAGCGATAATTGCCCAGGCCAGCGAAATGGATATGACCAGAATGAACGTCGCCATTAGGCGGGGTCGCGACCCCTGTCCCAAAATTGCGCGACGATCTAGCGGCGAGTTTAATTCGATGGATTGGTGGGTGGTGATTCGCATGCGAGCGATCCTTACAGAGAGTTCTTAGTTGTTGATGTGTGGTGGGAATCGGTTGCCCCAAGCAAACAACGGGCGAAAACTGTCGGGTCTTTGTGCCGAGCATCACTCTCAGCACGTGCTTGTTTCATCGGAGAATAGCGATCAGGCAGGCAAGGCGATTTGGTGAGTTTGGGATAGAATTAATCAGGAATGGTCATGATGGGGGAAATAAGCCCAGACCAACGAACGTAGCGATTGCGCCATAAAGCGGAACAGACCAAGACTCGCACGATAGACCGCCGTCTTCCCAACCGAGGAATGACGCTTCGAATTGCCAGAAGTTCGAGGAAAAACGGAGAGCGACGCGGGAAACTAATCCAGAAAACGTCGATAAAAAATGCGAGCGACCGCCGACCGCTCTCCGCAATCGAATCAACAAAGTTGTCGGAAATGGTTGCACCGACTTGCGGTCAACCCACGCGTTGGAGATCGCGTTCAAGAACACGAATAAAATTGGTCCTGTTGGGAAAACTGACGGTGGTCAACAAACTCCCGAGCGATGTCCTACCCACAACACATCAGGTTGCCCCGGAGTTATAGCCACATTCCTGCCGACGACTTGGGCTCCTCCCAGTTGCCTACCCCCAAGTTGCCTGCCCCGCGCGAAACGCCCACCCACTCCGATCAGGACTACCGAGCCCATAAGCGCTCGGACAGCCGCTGCTCGGATCCGAAAAATCCACGTTCACGCATCCACGCGTCAGTCTTCCCGACAGCCGGACCAAATGCCCGCTGCCTTACTTCAGTAGACGCAAAAACGAGGGGAGGGTGGGGAAAGAATTTGCCCAAAAACGGAAATAATCTCCAAATCGTTGCGGTAAAACCTCTAGAATACCGGTTTGGGGCGACCGCTGTTTCTGCGTCTGGGAGTCGTTTGATGCTTGTGCCCGCTCCGAACCTTTCGATGAACATTGTTGCTATCACCATCGTTGCAATTGCCGTTTGTTCGGGACTAGCCCGATCCCAAGCCGTCGCCGCGCCGGCCGACGACTGGCAATTGACGCTTCGTTCTCGAGTCGCAACCAGTCCTGGCAGCGTTCGATTTCATACCCAGCTTGCACCCGAATCTTGGCAACCGCAACAAACGGCGATTATTGTCTGTGATATGTGGGATTCACATCACTCGCCAAATGCGGTTGATCGAGTCAACGAACTCGTCCCGCACGTTGAAGCCTTCGTGAAAGTCGCCAGAAGTTCGGGCGCGGCCGTCATTCATGCACCGAGTGATTGTATGACGTTTTACGAGGAACATCCCGCCAGGCGGCGAGCCCAACAGGTTCCTCTAGCGGCTCATTTTCCGGATGGGATCGATCGCTGGTGCACCCAGATCCCCTCAGAAGAAGTCGGCGTCTATCCCATCGACCAAGCCGATGGCGGGGAAGACGATGATCCGGAGCGTCACGCCGCTTGGGCTGCCAAGAACGAACAAGCCGGCCGAAATCCCCGTCTGCCTTGGCTCCGGCAACACCCCGGTATTTCGATCGATCCTCAGTTGGATTACGTCACCGACAAGGGGCCCGAAGTTTGGTCGATCCTGGAACATCGAGGGATCAAGAACGTGATTTTGGTCGGGGTCCACGTCAACATGTGCGTCCTTGGACGCCCTTTCGGACTCCGAAACATGGTCACCGCAGGCAAACGGACCGTTTTGGTTCGAGACCTAACGGACTCCATGTACAACCCCGCGAGCTGGCCTTATGTCAACCATCACACCGGCACGGATTTGATCGTCCAGCATATCGAAAAATTCGTTTGCCCGACAATAACGAGCGACCAAATCGTGGGCGGCCAACCGTTTCGATTCTCATCCGACCGACGGACTCGTCTGGCGATTTTGGTTGCCGAACCCGAGTACGAAACGGCTCGAACTTTGCCTCGGTTTGCGGCCGAACATTTGGGGAAGGACTTTCAAGTCGAGTTTATCCATGGCTCGGAGACGGACGCTGCAGATTTCCCGAGCCTGCATCTGTTGTCGTCGGCCGACGCCGCTTTGCTCAGCGTTCGACGAAGAGCCCTGCGACCGGAACAAATGTCGGTCATGCGCGCGTTCGTGAAGTCGGGAAAGCCGCTGATCGGTATTCGTACTGCCAGTCACCCATTTCATCCGCGGCCGATCGCCTCCGAAAATGGGCTTGGGTTAGAGGAGTGGCCCGAATTCGATGCGGATGTCTGGGGGGGGAACTACGCGGGTCACCACGGCGTCGCCCAACTGCCACGAATCACGACAAAAGAAGAGGATCGCTCGCATCCGGTGCTGAGTGGTGAGACTTTGGATTTCTCAAGCACAGGGTCGTTGTATAAAACCTCGCCTCTGCGCGTCGGAACCACCCCCGTGTTATGGGGTCAAATCCCTGGCGAAAAAGCCGAACCCGTTGCTTGGACTTTTGTGCGTCCCGAAGGAGGTCGTTCGTTTTACACTTCCTTGGGGCACGTCGGGGACTTCGAGCAACCGGGATTTCAGCGATTGCTTCTCCGCGGTATCAAGTGGGCGACTGAATAGGGCCTGTCCCAGGCGTTTCTGTTTCTCCGCTTCCAACGGCATCCGACGTTAACAACCGCTCGAACTGCTGTTCAAGCGTTTGCCAGACGGACGCGGTCCAAGTCTGCTGCAATTGCTGGCAACGGCGATCGAGTAATTGTTGTTCGGCCTTGACTTGCCGGTCCAGCAATCGGCGCAGTTTTTGGTCGCAATTTGTCCAGCTCTTGCCAAGCGTGTCCACGGCGGTGGCGTGGTCGTTCACCTCCCCAAATTGTTTTTGGAGTTCGCAAAAAGAACGGTAAATCGTTTCAAATACGTCAGACGAATATGCCCCGGCCATCAGTTCCATCACGTACCGAATTCGTTTGCCCGCAATCCGCAACCGATGTAGCGCTTCAATATCGCTCGAACCTAGACGTGCAAGTTGAAAGAACTCCTGGAGCAATGGTCTGAGTTCTTGGTCTGCCAATTCTCGAAGTGATACCCCATCGGTGTCGGTTGACGGTTTACGTTGCAAGAGTTGTCGCACATTTCGCTGGAACGTTTTTCGTCCACGACGGTCGGTTAAGGCATCAAGATCGACTTGCGCCTCCCCGCGTTTCTTGCCTAAGAAGTGTACGAGTTCGTTCCTTTGGGCCGCAGTGAGTCGGTTGCTGACAGGTTGTTTTTGATAGCGATGCAAGAGAACATCCAAGTCTCTCGCAGCGTTCGCCGCACGACGGAACTTCTTCAAGCGACGCAGGGTCTTTCGAACCGGTTTCGTGGGTAGGAATTTGGCAAACACTTGAATGGCCATTTGGGCTCGACGTGTCGCTACCCGAAGTTGGTGGACATGCTCCGATTCACGCTGCCAATGGCACCGCACGCGTTTCAGCAATCGTCGCACCGACTCCAATCGCAGCTTCACGGAGTCCCCAACGATTTCGCTCGCTCGCACTTGCGGCGAGGTCCCCGGGATCCATTTCGTTGACTTGGTCGCACGTTTAGCGGACATGATTCGATAACTTCGATCCTAATTGCCAAGCTGACCTAATGAGGCCAAGAATTGGCTCATCTCGCCGGCCGCATGACCATCACCTTGAGTTCTGGCGTGTTCGATACCATCTCGCAGCACCGATCTCGCTTCGTCGATGCGGCCTAGTTTCGTGAGCTGTTGCCCCGCCATAAAAAACGCTGGTACGTACGGAGGTTGCTCGGATTGCAAGTCCGCGAAGACTTCGAGTGCGGATTCTAGGTTCTTTTCGGAGATATGTTCCATCGCTAAAGCGTAGCGCAGAAAAGTATCGCGAGGCTCATCCATCAGCAAGGCTTCAATCTGGGTGCGTCGACTCAACTTGCCGCTCCAATCCGTGTTTTTCCGAAACTTCACTTACCACATCGCAACGAACAGTAAAAACCAAACGCGAGAGCGTCGGTAAAACACTCTCTCGCGTTTGCTAAGTGGAATCACTGCCTGTGCGGAGTTCGTCGGGGAAGCGCCGGCAATCACGACCACTACTTGTACTCGCCGGCAACTTGCTCGCGGACGCGTTCCAGTAGTTTCTTGGTGGCGAGAATCCCTGCGGATTCATCGATCTTGCCGCCTTCATATTCGATTCCAATGAAGCCGCGATAACCCGCGTCCAAGACAATCTTCACCATCTTGAGGTAGTCGGTGTGAATCTCGTTGCCATTGTCGTCGAAATCATGCGACTTGGCGCTGACGCCCTTGGCGAATGGCATCAATTCCTTAATACCTTGATAGCGGTCGTAGTGTTGACCGCCACCGATATTGAAATTGCCGAAGTCCGGCAACGTACCGCAGTTATCCAAACCAACCTTTTCAATCACAGCCGCCAGCCATTGACCATTCGAACTTAACCCGCCGTGATTTTCAACGATCACGTTCAAGCCCGCTTCCTTCGCGTACTCCGACAATGAACGCAGGCCATCCGCAGCTCGATGCACTTGATCTTCGTAGCTCCCGCTGCTGGCTGCATTCACGCGGATACTGTGGCAACCGAGTGTTTTGCCGGCGTCGACCCACTTGTGATGGCGTTTGACAGCTTCGGTTCGCTTGTGCAAATCCGCGTCGCCCAAGTTCCCTTCGCCGTCGATCATGATCAACAATTGTTTGACGCCATGATCGGCGGCTCGCTTATTCATCTCAGCCAAATATGCGGCGTCTTCGGCCTTGTCCTTAAAGAACTGATTGACATATTCAACCGCCGAAATGCCAAACTCCTCTTTGGTTACTTTGGCAAAATCCAAGTGGTCCATCTTTTTCGCAAACAACGTTTTGTGCAGGGACCACTGAGCTAAGGAGATCTCGAACAACCCTGCGCTCGACCCAGGTTCGGCAGCATTCACTCGAGCTGCCGTAGCCCAGGCGGTTCCGGTCACACTGGCCGTCGCTACCGCGGCAGCAGTCGACTGCAAAAACAAACGGCGATGAAGTGGTCGATTCATGTCATTTTCCTCGAATATTGGGTAAATGGACGGGGTTTGATGGGAGGGATTGGTTTCGGGACTGCCCAGCACGGCATGACCGTGGAGACAGCCTCTTAGTATCACTCTCAAGATTGAATCCGCAAGTAGGAAGTTTCGTAACCGTACGCGAACGCAACAATCGCTTGGTTAACAGCGTGGCCAGAGCAGACTTGGCGAATTCCCACTCGGCGTCAAAAACAGTCCCAGCCGCCAAATCTGCGGCGGCCCAACGACTGCCTAGAACAGCGGATTGATCCCCTGGCGGGATTGAATCACACGTTTGGCCCACGCGGCACATCCAATGGCCCCCGAGTCGTCGCCTAGTTTGGCCAAGACGACTTTGAACGTGCCAGTATAGGACGGCATCACACGGTTCTTGGCATAGTCCTCGGCAGTTTTCACAAGCAATTTTGGAAAGGCCTCAGCCAAACCGCCGCCAATCACTACGATTTCCGGGCTGAGTAGATGGACGATTGTCACGATGCCTAGCCCCAAATGATTGGCAGCGGCCACGATGAGCTGCTTGATCGCCTCGTCGCCGTTTTCGACGGCGTCGCGGAGCACCCCCGAGCGAATTTCCGCCAGATTGGCCCCCGTTTTCTTTTGCAACCAAGGGGCTTTGCCTCGGTAGACCGCTTGTGCCGCTCCGGCTGCGATCGCCAAACGACTGGCGACCGCTTCCAACGTCCCCATGTTTCCACATCCGTCCGGCAAACTATCGCTGATCAACGGGATATGACCGACTTCCATGCAACTATGGTTGGCGCCTTGGAAAATTTGTCCGTGGTACACACAACCACCACCGACACCAGTTCCAGGAAAAATTCCGACCAGACAACGAGCCCCCTTCCCGGCTCCGAAACACCATTCGCCGTAGACTCCCGCATCGACATCATTCAATACCACAACCGGACAGCCGAACGCCGTTTCCAAAGATTTTCGAATAGGAACGTTTTTCCACCCCAAGTTGGGAGCTTCCAGCATCATGCCCTTTTCAATATTCAAGGGCCCGGGACAGCCGATTCCAATTCCTCGGATTCGCGACGGGTCCACTTGAGCTTGCTCTAACGCCTCTTGAATTGTGGCTTGGATTTTTTTAAGGCCCACCTCCACGCCTTCAAAACCTTTGGTCTTTTTCCGAGCTTTACCGATCGGTTTTAGTTCGCCGTCGAAAACGATCGCGTACATCTTGGTGCCGCCAAGATCGAAGCCCACCCACACGTCGCGGGGCTTGTCCTTAGACATAGTGCTGGACACAACTTCGTCAACCACAGCGTTGGCGGCATTCATCGACGCCGAATTAGTTTCGCTCATTTTCTTGATTACCTTTCGACGTGACCCCCGCAGCTCAACCCGCCGAAGAACAAATCCGTCTCGATGGGTCCGATCGACCGCTTGCTGCCCCGAGATTTTACCACATCAAAACCATGCGCATGTAGGGGGCCCGCGTCCCGAAACAGATGTTCAGTTTTGGCATGCGGTTGAATCTTGTGCCGTTCGTTGCGATGATAGGGATTATGAGCCTCAACAAAATGTCGATTGGCACCCTGACGACCTACATGCGATTGGCGTTCCTGCTGTGGAAGCGTCACAAGCTACCAGATCGCGATCGGATGCTGCTTTTGTCGGCTGCCGGCGCGTGTTTGATGGGACTGCATCGAATCGCTGGCTATTGCCGCTGGCTGATTCTCAAGAATAACCCCGGGCACATGATCGGGAATTGCGAGACCGTTCACCTGGGGTTACACCATGAAGAATTGCATTCCTTGTTGAAGCAAGTCGAGCGACGTTTTTCACTCGAACGGATTGAAAGCGAATTGTTGGAATTGGGATTTGTCGAGTCGAACGAACGGTCCACCTATTTTTCCGATGAAGAGTTTATGGCCTCCATCTTGGGGGTCGGGCAAAAATGGCTTCGCGACCACTTCGATCGGGAAGGGCGTTACATTGGACCTGACAACACAACGGAAGATCAAGAGACATGAGCCAGCAAAAGCATCGCCGCAGTCGAATATCGCAGGCAAAACCTGCGGGCAGAGCTCTGAAGATTTTGGATTCGTTAAAAACGGTCGGCGCGTGGTGGTTGGTGTTGAGTTTGGTTTCGTTCAGCGGGACCGTGTCAAAACCCGTTCATGGTCAAGATCCGTTTTCCGAAGGCGTTCGGACAACGGAGCCATTGGCCCCCGTCGATCAACTCCAGACGTTTCAAGTTCCTGCGGACTTGGCGGTCGACCTTATCGCGGCCGAGCCCATTATTCAAAAGCCCTTGAATATCGCGTTCGATGTTTATGGCCGGTTGTGGGTGAGTTGCACGATCGAGTATCCGTATCCAGCCAAGGACGGCCAGGGCCGCGATCGCATCGTCGTTCTGGAGGATACTGATCGAGACGGCTCTTTCGACAAGCACACGGTGTTCGCGGATAACTTGAATATCCCCATTGGAATCTTGCCACTCGGCGACGACTGTCTTGTATTCGACATCCCCTACATTCATCGCTTACGGGACACGGATGGGGATGGAAAGTGTGATAGCCGGGAACGACTTCTTGGTCCATTTGATTGCACCCGCGATACTCACGGTATGAACAATTCGTTCATCCAAGGATTCGATGGTTGGATTTACGCCTGCCACGGTTTTGCCAATCGATCGGTAGTTTCTGGCTCCGATGGACATCAAGTGACGTTGAACAGTGGCAATGTTTACCGCTTTCGTTTGGATGGAAGTCGCATCGAACACATTGCCCATGGACAGGTCAATCCGTACGGAATGGCTTGCGACGAATGGTTTTCGCTTTTCACGGCCGACTGTCATAGCAAGCCGCTGACACAAGTCTTGCGGGGTGCGTATTTCCCGAGTTTTGGGGCTCCCCATGATGGCCTTGGTTTTGCCCCGTCCATGATGGAACATTTTCACGGTTCCACGGCCATCGCCGGGGTCGAGGTCTTGGCGGCGGCCAATTTTCCGCTGGATTATGCCGGTCAGATCGTGTCGGGAAACGTGATGACCAGCCGCATCAACCGCAATCGTATCGATTGGCGTGGCGCCTACGCTCAAGCCATCGAACTTCCCGATTTGTTGGCGACCTCGGACCCCTGGTTCCGTCCGGTCAACTTGATTCAAGGCCCCGACGGAGGTGTTTACATTGCTGACTTCTACAATCGCATCATCGGTCATTACGAAGTTCCCTTGGAACACCCCGGCCGCGATCGTGACCGAGGCCGAATTTGGCGGTTGCGTTCAGCGAAAGTCGAGCCTCCTCA
This sequence comes from Pirellulaceae bacterium, assembly GCA_030681235.1. Classification (GTDB taxonomy): domain Bacteria; phylum Planctomycetota; class Planctomycetia; order Pirellulales; family Pirellulaceae; genus M30B19. The sequence continues at coordinate 14,561 of JAUXWY010000372.1, forward strand.
ATTGGCTCAAACGGCCGCCACTCTTTCACGAGACGGTACCCTCGCCGAATTCTGGCAAATGCTGGACCATCCTTCGCCGCGCACCCGAATGTCCGGCCTAAACGAATTGGTCGCTCACGTAGAAAGTCGCAAGTTGCATCGCGATTTGGTTGTCCGATGGTTGGTAAGTGCTTTCGACAATCAAGCCAGCGACCATGTTCGCGTCGCAAGCTTGTGGGGTTTGCTGCGAATCGCGCCCCAGAGCGTGCTTGACGTGTTTGAACCAATCCAGCGACATGGCGCACCCGTCGTTCGTGGTCATTTGCAACGAGTCTTGGCGGAAGCCGTGCCCCAAGGCGCGTTTAATTCAGCCGCACAAGCGACGTTTGAGCAACGCGGATGGAACTTGCCCCTGGGCCGAGGTCCGGAGTTGTCCGTGACGCCGGATGTCTTTATCAATCTCATCCAATCCGGTTTGCGAAATGAACATCCGCGAGTCGTTCAAGCGGCCATCGACGCAGCGGGGCGACTTGGCGAGGTGGCTCTGTTAGGGGACTTGGTGCAATTGGCGTCAAACGAAAACGAGCGCGATCCAGTCGTTGTTCACTCAGCGCGAATCGCTTTGAAGCGAATGTTGGGTGGATCAGGAGTTCTGGCCGAGGACCAAGCGTGGGCGAACCATGATAAGAGTCAAGCGGAGATTTGGGATTCGCTTCGGAAGGACCCCAGCGCAATACAGCATCAGGCGACATTGGCGAGTGTGATGTTAGCGATCCAAAATTCCAAATCGGCTGACTTCTTACTGGACTACTTGGCACATGGCCACGCCAATCCTCAAGCGGTCGCGATGATTCAACACATCGCACGTTATCTTCCCTCGAACCGAGCCAACGAATTGGTACAGCTGATTCGGACCAACTTCGCGGGCGACATCACCGCGCAATGGGCACTTTTGCAAGCCGTCGGCGAAGGTCTGGTGCGCAGCGGGCAGACACCGCCCGATTCGGTTTTGCAATGGAGTTCCGAATTGGTTCAAACATCCGTCGAGCAATTGATTTCTCAGCCCGAGTTTTGGCTCTCGTATCAATTGGATCGACGCACGATTCCGCCAACCCCGGAGGATGCTTGGCAAATACAGGTGCGTCCGATTCAATCACGAGAATCGCAACCGAATGCCAAAATGTTTTCATCGCTTCCCAATGGGGAATCTCGAACTGGCGTGTTACGGAGTCCTCGTTTCGAGATCCCGGAGTCACTGCGGTTTGCGATGGCTGGACACCGAGGTTTTCCCGACCAGCCTGCTCACGACCGGAACCAAGTTCGCTTGCACTTGAGCAATGGTTCGGTGGTCAAGGTCGCTTTTCCACCACGGAACGATGTGGCGCAATGGACGGAATGGGATTTAAGGATGTGGGCCGGCCAAACGGGCTATCTCGAAATCCAAGACGGTGATTCGGCCGGGGCTTACGCTTGGTTGGCGGTTGGGCAATTCGAACCGCCCGTCGTGACTGCCGCCGAACATGTGTCGACACAGATCTCGTCCGTGATTCAATCTCTCTGCCAAACGGCAACCCAATATCGTTTGACTGAAGCAATTCCAGCGCTGCTACGCTTGTTCGACCGACACGGACTGCATGCGAACGATCGGTTGTTGTTGGCTCAAACGATCGCCGACTTGCGTGGTCAGGGTTTTGGTCGCGCGTTGGCTGGCGAATTGATTCGCGAAGAACTGAGTGATGAAACCAAAGTGGATATCGCTCGAATGATTGGAAAATGGCAGCCAAGTTTTCTAGCAACTCCCGCAGCAACAGCGCCCAATCAAAACGCGCAGGCCCAGACGCCGACGACTTCATTTCTATTATTGGACCTCATCGCTCGATTGAGCGGGCGACAACAGAAGCTTCTCGTGCGCGCTGCTGCGAACGAGGCCGAAGTCTTTGAGAAAACACTGGAGTGGGCCGAAGACGGACGAGTTGCGGCCGACTGTTTTAGCGATCCTAACTTGCTCCAACAAATCAAACTGGCGGATCGAGGGGACTGGGGCACTCGCATTGAGGCTTTACTTAAAAATGTTCCTGCGCCCGACGAAGCATGGCGCCAACGGGCCATCAACGCGCCTCAGAAGTTGAAGCCATGGCTTGATGAATTGACGGCTGCCGGGTCGGTTACCGCGACACAAGTTGAATTGGATTCGGAATTGGTCCGCGCAACGATCCGACGCGGTGATCTGGCGGAATGGAAACAGGTCGGGCAACAGATCTTCAAACGCGATTGTGCCGCCTGCCATCAACTGCATGGCGAAGGTGCCGTGGTCGGGCCGCAGTTGGACGGAATCAATCGTCGCGGCTTGGAACGTGTTCTCGAAGATGTCTTGTTGCCAAATCAAAACGTGGACCACGCGTTCCGCTCGCAAGTGCTGTTGCTCGCAAGTGGGCAATTGATCGTCGGCTTGATCCAAGCAGAAGATGAAACGTCGCTGCAAATGACCGATCAGCAAGGCAAAGCCGTGACCGTGCCTGTGGCCCAAATCGAGGAACGTCGCACGACTCCGCAGTCGCTGATGCCTGGCGATGTCGCCCATCAATACAGCGATGCCACTCTATTGGGGTTGATGAGTTTCTTGCTCGAACAATCGAAGTGAAAGGTCACTATTCGGAAATGTCCAGAACACCGTCCGCCATCATCTTTTTAGCGGCGGCGGCGATCTTTTGAGCTTGCTGCTTCTCGGCCTCGGCCAGTTTATTGCCGGACAATCCCTGCAGAATACGCAACGCCGCGCTCGGACGGTTTTCCTTGGACACCAGCACAATCGCTAGTTTTAAGCGAATCGCGTTTTCTTGGGACGTATAATGCTGCAAATACAGTTCACCCAACTTGACCAACTCCGACCACATCTGCTTCTTCTGCGTCAAATTGATCAGGGCCAAATACAGACGCTCTTCCAAGACAAAATCGGGGAAGTGTCGTTGCAAATTAATCCATTGAGCGACAACTCCTTCCGCGTTTTCAGCTTTCAAGTGCATGTTCAGCGATTGGAGGTACTTGTGGCGTTGCTGTTCCTGATCGGCTTTGTTCTGAGCAAGTAACTCAGCGCGGTCCGCTTGCTGACGTTTGGTCGGTTTTGGCGCGCTGCCGCGACCTTGCGAAAAGGTCAGAAAGTCGCGACCTTCGTTCTCGATGAATTCTAATTTGAGCAACACAAAGCCCACGACGATCCCGATAATCCCGCCCATCGCGTGCAAAAGCGGGGTACTGACTTCGAACCCGATCATGATGGACGTGCAGATATCAAACCCAATGTAAAACACAGCGAAAACAAACATCGGTACTTCTACAAAAAATGCCCGAAAGAAGAAGAGGAAATACCCTTGAATGTTGTCCTCGGGACACAACCAAGCCGCAATCGCCATGATTGCATATATCGCCGATGAAGCGCCCAACGAACCTGGCCCTGGTGACCCAAGAAAAATTAGTTGCTCGATGAAATTCTGAATAATTCCCATCCCGAGATACAACGCCGCGAATTTCCCAGGTCCAACGGCTCCTTCGACCATGTGCCCGAAGATCCAGAGAAATAACATGTTCCCAATCAAATGCATCAGGCCGCCGTGCATGAAGAAGGATGTCAGCCATTGCACCGGATGTAGTCCATCGCCGTGGCTGAGCATGTAATGGAAGTAGCCCGGAACTTTGGCCTGAACAGGAATCAGCCCCATTTCGACGCCCTCTCCATCGAGCAGGAGATCGGGAGCAATTTCGTCGAAGTCAACGCCGAGCGCGGCAGGGTCGACCAGGAACGTTTCAATAGTCGGTGGAAGGGCCATTTGTATGGCGAATGCGAAGCAGTTCAGCGCAATAATCACACCGGTGGCAATAGGCCAATAACGCAGCTCTGCATCGGATGTCAACGGAAGGTACATGAATCTGCTCCAAATGACTCTAGGATTTGTTCACGGCGGGAAACGGATCATCGCTAACCATCGGAAGAGCTAATTTTAATAGGCCGAAAATCGTTAGCCCAAAGAAGTTGAAAAAAATCAACGATGAACAATCGAATCGTCTCCACCTAACC
>JAUXWY010000374.1 GCA_030681235.1 Pirellulaceae bacterium
GGTTAGAAAAGCGACTCGCCTCCAAAGGGTCAGACCCCTTTTGGGATAGGCTCTAAGTTACCTGGCCCGACATTCAAGCGTATCTTGATCGGGACCAGGGATAAAGCTGGCAGGTGAAAGTAATTCCCGGTTCGTTCAAACGGAGATGCTGCTATAATTACGTGGATTGGCTACATGATTTTCGCGACGGAGCTGGAAGTTTTGGGGGCCGATGCACATTTTGGAGTGTTCGCAATGCCTTCTCCTTTTCCCGGTATGGACCCGTTCCTGGAACGGCCCGAAATTTGGCCTGACTTCCATGATCGGTTGATCACATATATCTGCGAGGCCATACAACCCCTATTGCGGCCCCAGTATGTGGCTTTGACACAGGATCGCTTGTTCGTCGTCGAGAACAATCGTCCGATTCGCCCTGACGTCTCGATATTTGAAGTCAATCGCGGGGACGTGTCCGAGGGTGGTACAGTGACGCTGGTAGCCGACCCGGCCACTACCGTGGTTGAATTTCAACGCGATGAAATCCGCCAGCCCTATATCGAGATCATCGAACCGGCTTCGGGCAATCAGGTCGTGACGGCGATTGAAGTGCTCAGTCCAGACAATAAAGCTCCGGGAGTCGGATTGAAGTCGTATCAACAAAAACAGGATGAGCTATGGGCTTCGGAAGCGAACTTGATCGAGATCGACTTATGGAGCCAGGGGACGCGGATTCCACGCGTGGATGCCACCGCAATTGGTGCGGATTTGCATCGTCGATATTTGGTGACGGTGAACCGAGTCGAGCCGAGGCGGTGCGAGTTTTACGGGATCGACTTGCCGCAACGCCTGCCTCGCATCTCCGTACCGCTCAAGCCCGATGACAAAGATGTGATGTTGGACTTGCAAGCCGTATTTCAGCGTTGCTACGACAGTGGTCCGTATCCACAACTTTTGTACTACGACCGAACCCCACCAGTATCATTAGCCCCAGTCGAAGCCGAGTTCGTGCGAAAGTTGGGGTCGGGTCTAAAGGAGTGAGGTTGCCAACGAGGGAGAAAAATGGACACGCACGATAGTCTTAAAATAGAAAAAACGCCGCAACGAATCTCGCTGCAGGAGTGGCGACTTTCGGATTTGATATGGTTCGAATTATCAAAGCGTAGTTTTCCGCTTCAAATGCCATTGTCCGCCGCGACAGTCTTGTATCGGCCGGGCAAAGACTTCCCGTCGCTTGGTTCGATTTTGTTTGGATTCGAAGCGGGGTATGGTCCCAGTTCGAAGAAGATTGATAACTTCAAGCAGTCTTTCCGCTTCCCCTTTTTACTCCAAGTTCGGATTGACGAGACGGTCTATCACTTGATTTGGGAATTGTTCGATGTTCGTGGACATATCGACTTCGGCTTTCGCCGAATTATCGAGCGAGAAGCCGATGTCGAAAAATCGACAAGCGTGATCGTGACTTGGGACGAGATTTCTGAAGACGATATTATTTTCATTGTTGGATACTTGGTAGGCTATATCAAAGGGTATTGCAATACTCGGTATGAATATTGCAAACCGGACAAACCGTTCTATCGTGCCATCCCGTCGGAACTCATGCTCTACGGATTTTTCTCAGGCGAGTTGTTTACACAGCACTTTGAAGATGAGGAATCGTTCGATCGTCGTCTTGCGGAACTGAAAGCACAGGTCCCCGACGTACCGCCTGCCAAGAAAACACCTGCTGATCTTATTTTTGAGACCAAGGCCTGGATCGACCGAGCGAAGGAGCAATCTTCTTAGCTTAGCTTAGTGTTTGACCTTTAATAAGCTCCGGATTTCGCGCGTCGAAAAACCCGAAATGAGTTTCGAGGGCTCTGGTAATGGCTGTCAGCATCTTGCATTTTTCAATTTCCATTTTTCACTCTTCTTAATCGCGTGGGATTCAGCAAACGCGCGCATTTTGTCGCGTGATGGCTCAGGCCATTCGGTGTCTCGGCGGATACGAAGGATTGGCTCTAGGTAAAGTCGAAACGGCCGTCCAATTCGCTCGAATCAATCAAGTACAGCCCAGACACCACTTGGCACGTTTGCTCCAGATTCATTTAGCCAACTGGCATCCCTCCCAGTTTTGGCATGATTGCATCTGTTTCTACGACTATCATTGCCGAGTCAAGTTGTAACTTCGGGTTGGGTTGGGGTCGCCGGCAACCGGTGGATACGAGAGCCGGGCATCTTTGCCGGTCTTGCGATATTCGAAGGCTTGGCCGGTAAACGGATCCGCTGGTGCGGGGAACTTCAGTTGTTGCAAACTGTCCGGTAGTTCTCCTGTGTTCCGCGCTGCATGGTCACGGATGGCCTCGATGGTCTGCAGGAAGCGGACTCGGCGATGAAATTCTAAACACATAATTACTGGTCTTGATGCCCCGGAAAATGGATCGTGCTTCGAGCCGGTCTCTTGCATGATACGGTCGCTCTTTTCCTTGATCTGCCGATGAATTTCCAATGCCTCGGGTATCGACGCCGCCGACATTTGTTGGATCTGCAAATCGAACCAGTGACGTTGAACCACGACCCAACGCATCACGCGTTCTTCAATCGCGGCTTGCTCCAGTTCAATGTTGGTCCAATCCAATTCTTCTTGCAGAAAGCGACTGGCAACCTGGTCCAGTTTCTTCGTCAAGACCTGGATCTCGGTGGCGTTGTAGCGTTCACTGCTGGTGTATTCCATCATCTTGATAAATTCGCCAGAGATCAGCGGCCAACGCTCGGAGCCCAATTCTGGCAAGGGCTCGGTGAGACTGGGCAGCATCTTGCGAAACGCATAGGTTTCCCATTCGATAGTGGCGGATACGTCACCGATCGTTCGGGGCAGAACAGACAACGCCCAGTACATGTTCTCGACATCGGGCGATTGTTGAATCAGCAGCTCGAGGTTGTCCAGTGCGTGCCGTGAAACGGTGTTGCCAAACAGTTGACACACTATAAAGGGAGTTGCAGATAGATGCCGGGCACAAGCCAATTGGGCTTGAATGCCTTGCAACGCCGCCGCAAAGTCTCGCTTGGCGATTTTCTGTTTGATCCAAACGGTCATGCCGTCGCCCAAGAACTGGCGCATCACTTGAGCGTCCGGGAGTAAAACGTCGTAAGGCCGTGAACCGTGCAACGGATATTCCCAATTCGCATCGGCCATGTTTCCCGCTCGGATAATTTGCCGGGCAAAATGATCGAAGTCAAACGCTTGTAGTTCGGCGTCGGAAGGATCTCGCTCAGCCAACTCCTTTGTAAGTTTTGGCCGCTCGTTGATCATCCAGTTCGTCATCTCGTAGGTCACCCTTAGCAAAACCGGCACCGCATTGCCAGGTTCTTGGCTGGCAGCGGGCGGAAGCAAGCGTGAGGCCAGCAGGTTTTCTGAAATCTTCTTCGGTTGAATGATGATTTCCTGTTCGATCACATCTTGACCGATCGTGGTTGCGGCGAATCCAAACCAGATTCCGCACATGGCCGTTAACAAAACTAACTTCGAATGTTTCATGGGTTTCTCTCCTAGAGTGATGACGATGTCTTGTCGAGTTGCAGCGCAGCTCTGCCAAGAGTTTGGTTGGAAGTAGGTTAATATCGGTTCACGGTTGGGCTTGTTTAACAGTTAGCCGGAGGCGTACTCGGTTTGTAAGGGTTCAAGTCCGATCCAGTAATCTTCGGTAGTCGGTGGCTCGAAGTGGCGGATCGATCGAGATAGCCGGTGACGCCTCGTTTGTCGTCGGGGTCGGTTGGGGATCAGATACCTGATCCGTCCAGTGCGATCGAACGGAAGTAGCCCGAAGCTGGTCGACTGGCTCTTTTGTTGATTCGGCCAAAACGGGAGACGTCCCGGGCCAAATCTGCGGCAGGGAAGGCTTCGCATTTTGCGGAGCCAGCTCAGTTTGCAGCTTGCTAACAGCCGCCAACGGTGACGGAGCAGGGGGCCAGCGATAAGCTTGGAGCCCAACCGAGGCGACCAATAGAACTGACAGGGCGAGGGCCAAATTCTTCCACATCGAAACGCTTCTGCGAGTCGTCTTGGTTTGATCCTGCAATTGAACTTCGAATTGCGATAACGCAACGGCGTATCCACTGTCGTACATCAACCGATCGCGACGCTGGACAGTTGGTCCTGCGGATGTTGGAGTCTCGCGCAGTTGTTGTTCGAACTCGGACAAGATATTGGGCAATCGGTCGTCGGGAAGGTGGTCGTCGGGTAGAGATTGGCTCATCTGGATAATCCTTGTTCGTAATGACTTCGCAGTTGTTGAATTGCTGACTGGTACATTCGCCACACGGTGGCCTTGGGAAGTTCGACGGCGGTGGCGATTTGATCGAATGTCAAGGCACCCCAAATCCGAGCAACGACAATCTGTCGATCTTGTGGACTCAGTTGTTCCAGTGTCGCTCGCAGTGCTTCCGAATCTATCGCTGATGATGTATCGGCGGTCTGCCGCAGGTCGCCGGCGATTTGCTCGCGTTGTCGTCGGCGTTGGGTGGCTTTCAGCTCGTTCCAGGCCAGCCGACGGCTGACTTGGAACAACCAAGCCGGGCAATCGGTGGGCGGCGGCGATTGGGCAGCCAACTTGATAAATGCCGTTTGGACCACGTCTTCCGCAAACGAATGTTCCCACCCCACCCAAGCCACCAAAGTGCTCCAATACTGGTCCAGCAATAGGCCAAGTTCGTCTGGACTGAGGGGCATGGTTCGTTCGCAGGGGAAGTGTTGGTTCACCAGTAGACAACGCCGACCGGTCGTTGTTTCAAATTCGTGGTTTAGATTGTGGTTTTTCGAGAATCGATCTTAACACAAGGCCAGGATCTGCGGCACGATCTGTGTGCATCGGGGCTCGGGGCGTGCCGGGCGTGCCCCCAAACATTCCTGGTCCGGCGCGCAAGCAAACTTATACCGTACGAGGCCGGAAGTTCGCAGGGAGGTGGAACTTGTATCGGAAAATAGCGTGAACCGTTCACGAATTCAGATCACCACTCGTGAAATACTATCGATGTTTGCTGATAGTTGAGCGAGCGCCCCGATCGCTCCGGCAGAGTAAAGCCACCGCGCAGACCGCTTTTATGCTGGTTTTAGAAAAAACGAGAGCGGTGAGATCGGATTTTTTACTTCCAGTAAAAATTTGAGAGGTGGTTGGAATCAGCTTCAGGGCACGATCGGGGCGCTCGTGCTACTATCATCTCTGTTGCGTGTTTATGGTATGCTCGTTGCCGTTGGGCAAACATAAGGAGTAGCACCATGAAGCCGGATCTGGAAGTCTCCAATCGAGTGGGTTGGTTGATTGTTGTTGCATTAGTTTCTAGTTGTTTGACACCGGGTCTATTGTCAGCGCAAGTGGCCTTACGTGAGGAGACCACCGAGCGTTGGGCGTTGGATTCGAGTCGGCAACAAAAAGTTGATCAGGCCGTGATGGAGGAAATGGAACGCCAGAAACTCGTTGGGGTTGCTATTGGAGTCATCGAAGGCGGTGAAGTTGCGTACGTCAAAGGATACGGGTGGGCCAATCGCGAGGCCGAAGTGCCGCTGGACGAAACGACGGTGATCAATTGGGCGTCGAACTCCAAACCTGTCAGTGCGGTGATTGCGGCTGGTTTGGTCAAAGCCGGACGGTTGGATCTGGATGCCGATATTCGCACGTACTTGCCCGATTTTCCAGACAAGGGACAAACGATCACGACGCGGCAGTTGCTTTGTCATCAAAGCGGGATGCCGCATTATAGCAATGGCAGGATTGTGCCGGGCGAACCGTTGGCCAGTCGTTTTCCACACCCGCAGCCGCTGCCTGATTTACCTGAATGGGATCCAGCGGTCGCGGTGGCGAGGTTTGTTAATTCGCCGTTGATTCATCAACCGGGACATGTGGAAGATTATTCGTCATATGCTTATGTTTTACTGTCGGCGGTGCTTCAAGCCGCTGCTGATCAATCGCTGCACGAGCAGATTCAAGTCGCCGTGATCGAGCCGTTGCAACTGAGCAGTTTCCAATTGGATATGCCATGGCATCCGTCTCGGCAAGAAATGCAAGCCAAGTGGGCGGCTGGTTATCGACGATTGTCATCCGGGAACATCGTCGTGATTCCTGACGTGGCACACTATTGGAAGCACGCCGCCGGCGGGTACAAGTCGAATGCGAATGATTTCAGTCGTTGGGCAGCTGCGCTGTTGGGTGAAACCCTAATGGACAAATCGTCGAAAGAGATTTTTTGGAAGCCTCAACAGACTGCTGATGGTAAAATTGGAGCGTATGGTTTGGGGTTTGCTGTGGATGGCCGTGGTCAAAACTTTCGAGTGGCTCACGGAGGATCGCAGGACGAGACGAAGACGCGAATGGTCTTGTACCCCGAACAGCGGCGAGGCGTGGTCGTGATGAGCAATTGCAATCATGCCGATCCTGGTAAGATTTCGACAGCTGTTTTCTCCGCCATTCGTTAGGGTAGTGTTCGGCCTCGAGAGGTTTTAAACATGGAGATTTTATAATGCGTTCTTGGAAACAGATGGTTTGCGCGCTCGTTTCATGGATTGGCTGCTGCTTCAGCAGCGGCTTATGCTCGGCGCAAGACTTGCAGGACTTCGTCGCGAAAGCCCAGTATTCACAAGCGATCGGCAGGTACGAGCAAGTCTTGCGCGATCGGCCCGATGACGATGAAGCACGGTTTCGCTTGGACGTGGCCCAATTCTTGCAAACGCTAGAAGTACTGGGGCAGGCTTGGCACCGTCATGGTCAAGTGGATGGTTTCTTGACCAGCATGGTTCCATTGTTGCGATTGGATGTTCCGGAAAATCCGCAGCCCGAACCGATCACTTACGAACAATTTCGAATGATCATTCAACAAACATTGGATCGTTTGCAAGTTAGCGAAGCGACCTTGGCAAGCATCAAGTCGAACGATGTAGCGTTGGAGCTGGACTTGTTGAGCATCAGTATGGACTGGGAAGCGGATCAGAAAGTGGATCGGCATGACAATTTACTGCGAAGTTTTCGTCAAGTCATCGGCAATCGAGTGCCAATGGATCCAGCGCGGGGATTTGTGGTTCGCTTTGATGCAGCGGACGTGCAATGGTTACGTGGCTATTGTCAGTTGTTGATGGCCATGTGCGAGTTCGGATTGGCGTATGAGCAAGAGGATTTTTGGAATGTAACCGCGCGGCGCGTTTTCTCGCAGGCCCAGACGCCGTTCGATTTTCTGAATGAAGAACCACGTATTGATGACAATTGGGATATGAACCTGATTTTGGATGCAATCGCCGGAATTCATCAGTTGCGATTTCCTATTCGCGAACCAGAACGCATGCCGCGAGCACTGGCTCATGTCAAACAAACGATCCAATTGAGCCGTGACATGTGGAAGTTGGTGGAGGCCGAGACAGATAATGATCGCGAATGGATCCCCAATCCTCGGCAGAAGCCACCGTTTCCAGGAGCGGAAGTGTCGAAGGAAATGATCGCGGGTTGGCACGATTTCCTGGACGAAGCGGAAGCGATTTTGGAAGGCAAGATGCTGGTTCCGTTTTGGCGGGGAACGAATCGCCAACGCGGCGTCAACATTCATCGCTTCTTTGTCGAGCCGACAGATTTTGATCTCCTGCTGTGGTTTCACGGCAGCGGCGCGGCGGATTATCTCCAGGAGGACTTGCCGGTCACAACGCCAGAGACCTGGCGCCGTTTTGAACGTATTTTTCGCGGCGAGTTCATCGGTTTTGCAATCTGGTTCAATTGAGCCGAGCCAATGTGCGTCGCGTGTCCCACGCGGCAGAATTGTGCGTCGCGTGTCCCACGCGGCAAGATTGTGTGTCGCGTGTCCCACGCGGCAAGATTGTAGGTCGCGTGTCTTGGGACTGGTTTTGCGGATCACAGATTCAGAATTGAACTTGTTCGATCCGAAGACCAAAGAGCGACTCTTGACCAGTGCCGAGTTGGCGGTCGCTGACGCGGAGGCTCGGCAACACGAAGCGGAAGCTCGGCAACGTGCCGAAGCGGAAGTGGAGCGGTTGAAAGCCCAGTTGGCCCGATTTCAAGGGCCGGATGCAAAATTCTAACCGCCAAATGTGCGACGGCCCGCGTGCGGGCGGAAACGGATACACAATTTTTGAGGGTCATCAAGTGACGGGGTGATCAGTTGCAACTATGCTGGAGGGTTCCCAGAGGCCGAGTTGGTCGCTTGGCATGATACGAAAAAGAGATGTAGAAAATGCGCAAGACGGTTGGATGGTTTTTAGGTTTAGGGTTGCTTTGGTGCGCTGGAGGCGTTGGCGGTGATTCGCTAAGTGCAAAGTTTCAGCAAGTTGATGAAACGATCCCCGCGTCTTTGGAAGGCTACGCGACCTATGCTGAAATGGATACTCGGCTGAAAACGCTCGCCGAATCGCCCTGGGCCGAGTTGAGCTCGTTGGGTGAGACGCAAGGCCAGCGGTCGCTTTGGCTGTTGAAAATCTCGTCGGACCCGCAAGCGACTCGGCCGGCGATTTTAGTCGTGGGCAATGTCCAGGCGTCCCACGTCGTGGGCCGCGAATTGGCTTTGAGAATGGCGGAGCGTTTGGTGAACGCGGGAGACTCTCCGGCGATCGAACAATTGCTGGCCAATTACACGGTGTACATAATCCCTTGTCCGAGTCCGGATGCCACGGAAAAGAATTTTACCAGTCCGGCGCGGGAGCGGAATGGCAACCTGACTCGTACGGATGATGATCGCGATTTTGAGACGGGCGAAGACCCACCGGTCGATCTCAATGGTGACGGATGGATTACGATGTTGCGAATCGCTGACGAATTCGGAACTCATCGCACCCATCCATCGGATCCGCGCGTGTTGATCCCGATCGACGGGAAGAAGAACGAAGTGGGCGGCTTTCGCTTGGAGGTTGAATCGCGGGATACCGATCAAGACAAGTCGTTTGGCGAAGATGCGAGTGATGGCGTTGACTTCAATCGCAACTTCACATTCAACTATCCGTACTTTGGCAAAGGCAGTGGACCGCATCAGGTGTCGGAGATCGAGACCCGAGCCGTGGCTGATTTCATGTTCGACCATCCGAACATCGCTGGTGTCTTGTGCTTCACGCCCGAAGATAACTTATTCAATACTGGGAAAGGTTCCGCCCAAACCGACAGTGCTCGGATCAAGACGAAGATCTTGACGGAAGATCAAGTTCCGATGGATCGCTTGGCGGAGGCGTTTCGCACAGCGCATGGCGGCAAGAACGCACCGGAGTCACCGACGGGGGCTGGCTCGTTTAGCGAGTGGTCGTATTTGCATTACGGACGATGGACCTTTGCATCCCGAGCTTGGTGGGTTCCCACGGCCGAAGCACCGAAGGCGAGCGAGAAGTCAGCTGAAGCGGAGGTTGCTGAAGCGGCGTCTGCCGAGGACAAGACAGATGAAGGAATCGCTGAAGCAGCGCCTCCGCAAGAGCCGGCCAAACCAGCGACCGAGGTGAAGGCGGACGCGGGACTGGCTAAAGATGACAAACGAGGGGCGACGGAATTGAATGCTTTGGCTTGGTTCGAGAGTCAGGGGATCGACGCATTTGTACCATGGCAAATGATCGAGCACCCGGATCTGCCGGGCAAGCAAGTGGAAGTGGGCGGCTTCAAACCGTTCTATTTGTTGAACCCGCCGGCCGCACAGATCGAGCCGTTGGTTGAACCGCACCTTGGGCTCCTCAATGCCATGGTCGAGAATTGGCCGAAGTTGGCGGTCCGGGATTTGAAAGCCAAACGTCTGGGCCCGGGCCTGTACGACATCACTTGTCAAATCGTGAACACGGGAGGGCTGCCGACCATGCCGCAGATGGCGGCGGTCAACGGGCAGTGGCATCCGATTCAAGTTCAACTTCAGGGCTTGGGGGAAGTTCGCTGGATACAGGGCAGTCAGCGACAAGCGGTGGGGCGCTTGGCAGAAAATGGCGGTAAGACGGAAGTCCGCTGGGTTTTTCAAGTTTTGGAAGGTGACTCGGCCGAGCCCGCGCTGAAAATTCAGGCCGTCTCGCCGACTTTGCATTCGGTCGAAGTGGAGGTCGTCGTCGGCGACTGAGACTCGATTGACGAATGACACATGACCCACACGACACACATGATTTGTAATTTCTCACCCATGCGACCACAAGCGAAAAGCGTTTCGATGAAGACCTTGTTTCATAGTTTGATATTTTCGGCGGCACTGATCAGCTTCCCGGTAACGAAGGTTTCCGCCGTCGCTCCGCAGGCGGACGTTCCAGCCCATCAAGTCTACAAAGCGGTTGGCGGTCCGACTCAACCGAAAGTCCCGGTCTATTGGAACCGGTATCACGACCATGCTGAGATCACCCAAATGCTGCAGGACTTGGCGGCAGCCTATCCGCAGTTGTTCAAGATCGAGTCGGCCGGAAAGTCAACAGACGGTCGGGAAATGAGGGTGGCGACGATCACGAATTTTGAAGTGGGCGATGCGTCGCGCAAGCCCGGCTTTTGGATCGACGGTGGCATTCACGCCAACGAGATCCAGGCGACCGAAGTGGCGCTGTACACGGCTTGGTTCTTGGCCGAGATGCATGGTGAAAACAAGTTCGTGCAGGAATTGCTGCGCGACCGCGTTTTTTATATTCTGTCCGACATGAGCCCTGATTCGCGGGAAGCCCATTTCTATGAGCCAAACTCGACCAATACTCCGCGAACGGGTCAACGTCCCGTGGACGACGATCGAGACGGACTGATCGACGAAGACCCGGCCAATGATCTCAACGGCGACGGGCATATCACTCAAATGAGGATTCGCGACCCGAACGGCCAATTCAAGTCGCATCCCAAGTATCCGAACTTGATGGTCCGAGCCAATGTGGAAGTTGGAGAGAAGGGCGAATACACGTTGCTCGGGATGGAAGGCAGTGATCTGGATGGCGATGGACGGAGCAACGAGGACGGCGACGGTTCTTACGATCCCAATCGCGATTGGCCGTGGAAATGGGAACCTCGTTATGTCCAGAACGGGGCCTTTCGCTATCCGTTTTCCTTGATTGAAAACCGGAACATGGCCGAGTTCGTCAAGCAACGTCCAAATATCGCTGGGGCTCAAACCTATCACAACACGGGCGGCATGTTGTTGCGCGGGCCGGGTTCAAAGCAAGACGCTTACGAAGCGGGCGATTTGCAAGTTTATGATCAGATTGGTAAAGTCGGCGAACGCATGTTGCCCAAGTACCGCTACATGAATGTGGCCAACGACTTGTACGAAGTATGGGGTGGCGAGATCGATTGGTTTCATCAGATGTTGGGCGTGTTCACGTTCACCAACGAATTGTTCACTCAGTACAACTACTTTCACGATGCGGTGGGTGGTGGGGGCGAGCAGTCTTACGAGTTCGATAAGTTGTTGCTGTTTGGCGACGGTTTGGTCAATTGGCAAGAAGTCGATCATCCGGTCTATGGCAAAGTGGAAGTGGGCGGGCTGAAGAAGAACTGGGGGCGACAACCGCCCGGATTTATGTTGCAAGAGGAGTGCCATCGCAACATGGCATTTACCTTGTACCATGCCGATCAAATGCCATTGGTTCGAATCAAGGAAGTGACCTCCAAGTCACTAGGGAATGGCCTGACCGAAGTGACCGCGATTGTGGAGAACACAAAGTTGACTCCGACGCACTCGGCGATGGATCGCAAGCAAAAAATCACGCGACCGAATTTGGTTTCGTTCAAAGCGGATGGTGTACAAGTGATCATGGGCCAGTACGGGAATGACTTCTTGATGCGAAACGCGACGATTCAAGATCGCAACCCGGACGTCATCAAATTGCCGGTGGTCGGTGGTCAGAGTTTGGTTTACGTGCGCTGGATTGTCACTGGAACCGGGCAGGGCGAGATTGTTTTGGATACAATCAAGGGCGGGCAGGCCAGTGCCACAGTATCCGTCGCGAATCCAACACCCTAAAGCGGTGCTCGCGGATCCTCGCGGGTGACTCAACGGTGTTTTTGTGCTCGGATGGAGCTATAATGCAGTTGGGCGGTTCGGCAATCGTACGGACGGAGTCGCGTGGACTGAAGGTGTGACGATGAATCTCGTTAAACTGAAGACCGTGGAATATCCAGAGTCGGACGGGCAACCCATGGGAGAAACGGACGAGCACCGCGATGCCATGATTCGGATTATCGAATTATTGAAACGGCATTTTAGGAACCAAATGGTCTATGTCAGCGGTGACCTGTTGGTGTACTACGAACAAGGCGACCCGTCGAAGTTCATCGTTCCTGACGCCTTTATCGCCAAAGGGGTGGAACAGAAGCGGCGTCGAATTTACCGGCTGTGGCACGAAGGCGTTGTGCCGCAATTGGTCATCGAAACGACTTCGAAGTCGACGCGGGCTCGGGATACCAAAGACAAACCTGAATTGTTTGCCAAGTTAGGTATCCACGAGTATTTCTTGCACGATCCGACGGGCGAGTACTTGGAGCCTTCGTTGCAAGGTTACCGATTGATAAATGGCGCGTACCAACAGATCGATCCCGATTCTCAAGGTGGCCTGTTCAGTGAGGAATTGGGCTTGATTTTGCGAGTGACCGATGGCGACTTGAACCTATTTGATCCCAACTCCGGCAAGCGACTTTTAACAAACGCCGAAACAGCGAAAGCGGAAGCTGCGGCTCGCAAGCAAGCCGTCGCGGAACGCAAGCAAGCCGTTGCGGAATGCAAGCAGGCAGTGGCCGCTCTCAATGAAGAGTCCAAGGCTAGGCAGCGAGCCGAAGCGGAGAAGCAAGCCGCCGAGGTGGAGATCGAGCGGCTTCGATCCGAACTTAAAAAGTACAGGTCATAGCTTGGTTCATGTGCGTTGGACCATGAGCGGAGCAGGGCAGGGCGAAGTTGTTCTGGATCCGATCAAGGGCGGGCAGTGCCTGCCTTTACAGTGGGAGTGGTGCCTTGGTCGAGTTGGTTGATTTTCGGCGCACGAGCGAAATGATCGTGTATTTAGGCTGAGGCGGTTTTCGAAGTTCGCCCGAAACGATTTGTAGTTGGCGTTTTGTGTCCATGACAAATAACGGCTGGGCATCGGGACCATGAGCGGAGCGGAATTGTTCCCAACCAAATTCCTGGGTCAGCGTTGTCGCGCGGAATTCGTAGCCATCGCTCAGTTTGGCTTTGATCGATTGAGCGTTGAGGCTGCCGTCGAAGAGTACTCGACCAGGTAGATGCATCCGGATCGTGGTTCGGTTCCCGGCTTCTTTTGTATTCAAGGGCAATTGGAAAACATTGGCACGCCCGAATTGATGGGCATACTCGGAACAGGCCAATAAATTGACTTCGTCGTTGCTGGTGAGGGCCAGGAGGCGTCCCGCACCGCTCAAATCAGCTTGCTCGTGGATCGTGTCCGACAGAATGCTGGCGCAGGAGGCTCGGAGGCCAAGCATTCGAGAGGCTGAAATGTTGCGGTAGTTGGTGTCGACCAAGATCAGTGGCACTCCTTGCTTGTGCAGGACTGATGCGAGTTCACGTACCCAGGGCTCCCCACCGGCGATGACGAGTCCTTGCGGGTCGGCGTTCGAAAGTCTCAGCCGTTTGGCCAACGGCGCGGCCGTGAGACCGTAAAAAGTGACGGTCCCAATGATCACGAGAAATGTGATCGACACGAGTTGACCGGCCTGATCCGCGTAGATCTCTAAGTTGGGCTCAGCGGACGATAAAGCTTGTAACTTCAGGGCAAAGAGGCTGGCGATGGCCGCGGCCACGATCCCGCGTGGTGCTAAAAAACTCAGGAACAATCGTTCGTTCCAGGTGGTGTTGGTTCGCCACAGTCCGATCAGGATACTGGCGGGACGAATGACGGCGATTAGCAATACCAAAAACGCCAGCCCGCGCCAGCCGAGAGCCAGGATCTGAGAGACATCTAGTCGGGAGCCGAGGACAATAAACAAACACGAGATAAGTAGCACTCCAAGATGTTCTTTAAATTCGATAATGTGTCGTACGGAGACCAGGCGTTGATTCGCCATCGCAATTCCCAAAACGGTCACCGTGATCAAGCCAGATTCGTGCCGCAACCAATGCGAAATCGCAAACGTCGCCATCACGACGGCTAGAATTAGGATGGCGTGCAGATAGTCGGGGACCCAATACCAGGCTAGGACAAAGGTCAAGACAGCGGCGGCCAATAGTCCGATGATCAAGCCGACCGCGCATGTGGCCACCAGAGTCCATACGGCGGTGGCAATGGGGTATTCTCCGCTACTAGCCAACCGCATTTGTTCCAAGACCAAGACGGCCAGAACCGCACCGATGGGATCGACGACGATCCCTTCCCACTTGACCATGGATGCCACTTTGGGGATCGGGCGAATATTGCGGAGCAGTGGCGCGACGACGGTCGGCCCAGTGACCACGAAAATGGCGCCCAACAAAGCGGCCAGATGCAAGTGCAACCCGAGGACCCAATACAAAGCGGCGGTCGTCAAGCCCCAGCTCAAGAGCACGCAGACCGTCGTCAGTCGTAAAACGGAGCCGCCGGCTTCCTGCAACTCACTAATCTTGAGCGACATTCCCCCTTCAAACATGATCACCGCCACGCTGAGCGCGATGATTGGAAACAAGAGTTGGGCCGGAACCGATGGATCTTGCACCCCAGTCACTGCCAGGAGGGTCTGATCGATGCTGACCCATTGGCCTAGCCCCAAGCCCATCAGCAGCAAAAACACAATGGCGGGAACTTTAAAACGCCATGCCAGCCATTGGCTCACAATACCGAGGAGGGGTATGAGCCCAATCAATAAAAACAGTTGCTGGTTCATCCGTCTGGCTCTCCCGACTTGATTTTTGACCTTGCTCCCAGTAACTTCGACGGGTGGGCGTTGAAGGAATAGACGGTAGACCAATCGGCCATCATTGTATAGGGTGTCGGTATGCGAAACATCGTGGCGTTGATTCTGGGCGGTGGCCGAGGGACTCGGTTGGCACCATTGACTTCCATCCGAGCCAAGCCTGCGGTGCCGTTGGCGGGCAAGTACCGTTTGATCGACATTCCGATCTCGAATTGCATCAACAGCGAAATCACAAAAATCTACGTGCTGACCCAGTTTTTGTCGGTCAGTCTGCATAGCCACATTCGACGCACCTATTCGTTTGACCAGTACAGCGGCGGGTTTGTCGAGTTGTTGGCGGCTCAAGAGACTGGCAACGAAGGCACGGATTGGTATCAAGGAACCGCCGACGCGGTGCGGAAAAACCTCCGATACATGGAACAGCAGGGGATCGACTATGTGGCGATTCTGAGCGGCGATCAACTGTATCGCATGGACTATCGCGATATGTTGGAAACGCATATCAAAAACAAGGCGGATGTGACGATCGCTGGGCGACCCGTGGACCGCGAAGCGGCTCGGGGTTTCGGCATCATGCGGATCGATGCGACTGGCCGGGTCGTCGGTTTTCTGGAAAAGCCAAAAACCGAAGAAGAAATTCAAATGGTGCGAATGGATCCTGAGTGGTTGGATAAACAGGGGATCAAGTCGATGGGGCGAGATTGTCTGGCGAGTATGGGGATTTATATTTTTAATCGCCAGACACTGTTGGACGTCTTGACGAAGACCAACTACGCGGACTTTGGCAAAGAGGTCTTTCCGGCGGCGATTCGTTCACGGAAAGTGCAGGTCCATGTATTCGACGACTATTGGGAAGACATCGGAACGATTCGTTCGTTTTATGAAGCGAATCTGGAACTGTGTCGTCCGGATTCGCCCTTCGATTTGGTGTCGCCCAACACGCCGGTTTACTCGAGAGCCAGATACCTTCCGCCGACAACCCTGCGCGACGCGTCCGTCCGCCACAGTCTGATCGCCGATGGTTGCCAAATTGGAGATGGCGCGGTGATCGAAAACAGTATCATCGGACTGCGGTCGGTGATTGGCGACAACGTGACGATCAAGAATTCGATCATCATGGGTGCTGATTTTTATGCGGGAAGCATCAAGGCTGGGGACGAGCCTGGTCAAGTACCTTTAGGGATCGGCAACGGCAGTTTCATTCAAGGGACGATCGTGGACAAAAATTGCCGAATTGGACAAAACGTCAAGATCGATGTCTCGCCCGACAGCGCCGACACCGACATCGATCATTCGCAGTTTGTAATCCGCGATGGCGTGGCGATTGTGGTCAAAGACGCGAATTTGCCGGACGGTTGGGAATTGGTTCGAAAATAAAGCGTCAGGGCAAGATTTCTTGAACGACTCGGCCGTGGACATCGGTCAAACGAAAGTCGCGGCCCGCGTGTTTGTAGGTCAGTTCCAAATGGTTGAGGCCCAATTGGTGGAGGAGTGTGGCGTGCAGGTCGTGCATGTGAATGCGGCCTTGAATGCCCTGAAAGCCAAACTCGTCGGTCTCGCCATAAGCAAAGCCTGGCTTGAATCCACCACCGGCCACCCACATCGTAAATCCGTTGGGGTTATGGTCACGGCCGGTGCCGTTGTTTTCCGAATAAGGCGTGCGCCCAAATTCGCTGCCCCACCACACGATGGTATCTTCCAACAATCCGCGTTGTTTGAGATCTGCCAATAGTGCGGCGATCGGCTGATCGACAGCTGCCGCATGTTCGGCGTGTTTCGGAAGATTCGAATGTTGATCCCAGGCGGGATTGGCTGAGTTGTCGCCATAGTTGACTTGAATAAAACGCACGCCCGCTTCACACAATCGCCGCGCCAACAAACAACGGCGACCGTAAGACCGAGTCTGTGGTTGATCCAGTCCGTAAGCCTGATGAGTTTCTGCCGTTTCGTTGGTCAGATCCAGTACTTCTGGAGCGACTGCCTGCATTCGCCACGCCAGTTCATGTGATTCCAGCACGCCATTCAATTCATCGGAAGCACCTAGCTTCGCAGCTTGGTGTTGATTGACTTGACGAAGTAGTTCACGCCGCGCCATTTCTCGTTCATTCGAAAAAGGCGACTGCAACGCAGCTATCTCTAAAAGTTCAGTGCTGGGAGAACCAATCGGCGAGCCTTGGCAATTCGTGGGTAAGAAAGCACTGCCGAAATTTCGAACGCCTCCGTTGCCCAATGACGGGGCAATCGAGACAAACCCCGGCAGATTTTGGTTTTCAGCCCCCAGGCCATACAACACCCACGAACCAAACGAAGGACGAGCCTCTTGCATGGCACCACAGTGCAAGAACAGGGTCGCCGGGCCATGAGCCACTCCATTGGTGTGCATCGCATGAAGAAAACAAAGGTCGTCGACGTGTTTCGCCATGTGGGGAAACAATTCGGAAACCCAGCGGCTGGATTGCCCATGCTGAGAAAAGCTCCAAGGCGTTGGCAACAAAGTTTGTTCCGTGTTTCGGCCGACTTTGGCCAATTGCCTCGCGTCCGCAAAGGTCAAGACTTCGCCGGCTCGTTGATTGATCAAGGGTTTGTAATCGAACGAGTCAACTTGACTCACTCCGCCTTGCATGAACAAAAAAATGATACGTTTGGCGGTTGGCAGACGTGGCGTCGAAGTACCTGCTAACGATGGAGTGGCCAATAGGCTTTGTAGCGCCAACGCGCCAAAACCGCAGGCAGATCCTTGCAGCCAACGTCGTCGTCCCAGTGTCGAGGCCATGAGTCGTTACTCCAAAAAGCGAAACTCGAGGGAAGCAAACAACGCCTGGACCAAGTCCACCAAGGGGTCTGGGTCGTCGCTCAGATTCATCGTCAAATACTTGACTCCGGTTTGTATTTCCCCGTCGGTTGCCGACCTGCGGAGGCAGGCCTGATACGCCCATTCTATCAACTGGTGCTCGCTATTATCGAAGGTCGAGAGTTCTTTCAAGTTTTCTCGCAAGCGTCGAGCGGTCGCTTGGGCTCGGTCCGTGACCCACGCCGAGTTCATCAACATCAGGCTCTGGGCGGGAAGCGTGGACCGATTTCTTTGACCGATCGAACGTCCGGGATCTGCAAAATCAAACTCGCGAAACAATGGCGGTAGCGAATTCCGAAATACGGATTGATAAACACTGCGTCGCAAGGATTGATGTGGATAATCGTAGTCCGCGACGGTTCCCGCTTGAATCGACGAGCCGGCGGTTTGGACGTCCAGTTCGCCACTGGCCAACAACATGGCGTCACGCAGGGCTTCCACTGAAAGCCGCCGTCGATAACCCGATGCATATAACGAATCATGGGACGTGGCATCGGCGTTGGCAATGTGCCGTTGGTACGCATTGGAAGTCACAATCAAGCGAACCAGATGTTTGGTCGACCAACCACTATCGATCAGTTCGCAGGCCAGCCAATCCAGCAGTTCCGGGTGAGTGGGTTCGTCGCCGGTGGTGCCAAAGTTGTTCATTGAACCGACGAGCCCGCGACCCATCAGCCAGGACCAAATTCGATTGGCATAGACTCGAGCCGTCAGGGGATTGTCACGCGCTGTCAACCACTGCGCCAACTCGAGCCGTCCATCCGAATCGGGTTTAAATGAAATAGAAGTTGGAAACCCCTTGGCGGATAAAAAACCGCGCGGGACAAGTGGTCCAGGCCGTTTGTGATCGCCGCGAACCATGATGGGCAAATCGATGGTGGTCGGTTTGCGATTCAAGGTCATGAATTTGGGTCGGGAATCACGCTCGCGCTGCCACGTTCGTAATTGCCCCTCGCGCTGCGAAATTTGTTGGCGAAGTTCGGCCTCGCGGGAGGAAGGGGCATTCGCTGGATCTGTCGTTTGATTGAGTGTGGCCTCCGCCGGAGCTTGTGGCGGAGTGTCGGAAGCGACTTGCGGAAGAAACTGGACCGCATCAATGATCACGTGGCCATCGGCATTCTGATTCGAGATCATCACGTAGGCCTGCCCGTTGGCCTCGAAGCGAAACCTGCCCAGCGAATGCCACAGGCCATCCACATTCGGTCGCAGGCGTTGATTGACGAGTTTCGTCGCTTGACCATCCGCGCTAAACACGTCCACCATCGCGTTGGTCGCTCGGTTGTCGCCTTTGGAATAGGCGATTCGCACGTCGTAATGCCCCGGCGTTAAGTTGGTCGGTTGAAACGTGGCTGTTTTTTGGCCCCGGTCTTGGGCTTCATCGTGTCGATAGCCCGCCTCCAAAAAGGGAGCCGTGTGCTGTGATTCGACCCAGCGACCGACCAACTGGGCATGTTGATCATCGACGACGATTCCGGCCACCGTCGAGATCGATACGTGGCGTTGTTTCTCGACGGTTGGCTCCAACTGAGATTTGAGCTGTTGCAGTTGCCGTTCGGCTTGGGCAATATTCTCCAGGAGTTGTTGATGAGTTTTGGCCTCGGTCGGCGAAAGCGGTAAAGAGGCTTCGACCCAAGTGGAAACATTGTCGTGTATCAAACCAGTCGAACCATCCAGAATTCCGGCCAATGCGTAATAGTCTCGAGTGGGGATTGGATCAAACTTGTGGTCGTGACAACGAGCACAGGAAATCGTCTGGGCCAAAAAAGTTTGGCCGATCACGTCCAATTGTTCGTCGATATAATCCAGCTCTAAAGCCCGTTTGTCTTGCGTTTCTAAGTTGGTGTTGCCCAGGGTCAAGAACGTCGTGGCGACCAGTTGTTGACGGTATTGCTGCAGGACAAGCGGGTCGAGCAATTGTTCGGTCATAGGAGTCGCCAAGTGATCGCCCGCGATTTGTTCCAAGATCATTTGATCAAACGGTTTGTCGGTGTTGTACGAATCGATCAGATAGTCTCGATAACGCCAAGCGTTCGGTAAAACGAACCCTCGAAGAGTTACCGAGTCCGCGTATCGCACGACATCCATCCAATGCCTCGCCCAGGTCTGGCCAAATGTTTCGTCCGCCAACAAACGCTCGATCTGCGATTGATAGAGTTGTTGGAACTCGACCGAGCGAGCATCGGGTGGCAAATCGGTGGGAAACTCGGGTGGTAGCCCGCTGAGGTCGAAGTGCAGTCGTCGCCAAATGGCTTGGGTTGATGCTGGCGGCAATGCTGTCAGTTGTCGTTGATCTAGTTGATGTTCGATGAATTGATCGATTGGATGGGCGGTGTCGATGTCTTTGTTCGGAAGTGATGGTCTGTTCACGGGACGATAGGCCCAATGTTGTTGGGCGTCGGCGGGACCCAGTGCCGCGTGGGACGGTGGGTTCATGGCCGGCGGAGCGTCTCGCGGGTCGACGGCTTGGTTCAGGATCCAACTTCGAACGTCTTGGATTTCAGCGGCCGAAAGTTTACCGGATGGCGGCATTTGTAGGTCGGGGTCTTCGTAAGAAATCGCTCGCCAGAGAAGGCTAGGTTCGAGATCTCCCGGCGAGATCGCTGGTCCGGAATCGCCACCGGTTTGCCAGCCTTGACGCGAGTCCAATCGCAACCCGCCACTGGCTTCGGCGTCGGAGTGGCATTCCAGGCAACGTTCCACCAACAGCGGCCGAATGCGTTGCTCGAAGAATTGGACCGCGTCCTGGTCGAGTATCGAGGTTTGACCGAATGTGCGGACTTCCAGCATACAGACCACAGCGACTGTGATCAGCGAAGCGACCACGACTCGGGCCTCGCGTGTTTCGAACAGTCGATGTTTGATTGCCTGCATTGGCATGAATTCGTCTTAGGTCTCTGGTTGGAGAAATCTCGCAATGATCAGCAGATTTTCTTGTTCGTCGAAAATAGCCGAGATGGGGAATTCTAGGTTGGCGATCACTTGGCTGCGGAGTTGGCCCGAGCTTGACTTCATATGGAGCCGATATTGGTGGGCACTCAACAGGTATTGTTCAACGACCTGGGCATCGGCGTTCACGATCCAGTATTCGCCGACACCATTTGCGGCATAGTCTTCGTATTTGACGCCACGGTCTCGTTCGGCGGTGGATTCCGATAAGACTTCGACGACCAAATCCGGGACGGGAAACTTCATGGTATCGGCGTGGAAGCTGTTGGCTTTCTCTGGTCCAAAGAACACGACGTCTGGTTCGTAATCGTTCCGGGGAAACACGCACAGACACTTTTCGTGTTTGACTTGGCCCACTTGGCGGATCAGTACATAGGTCGAAAGCAGCCTAAACAAATTGCCAGTGGCGTCCAAGTGCTTGTTGCGGGCTGGTGAGTGCAGCACGATTTCGCCGTCGATAAACTCTACCTTTTGTTCGGGCGTCATGTCGGCATAAAACCTCTGTCGCCGTTGTTGTTCGCGGTTAAATTCGTGTTGCAGCATGGACAGGATCTGCGGCAATTGGGGCGAGTGACGCAGTGATTGCAGGAGGTTGTCGAAAGAGGTCATCGGTCAAGTCTCGCTATGGAATACACGTCCAGTCCAGTCGATATTATAAGCGATCTGGCGTATTTCGCAACGCAAGCCTTAGGCCGTGCCAGTTACCTGCCGGTTCTTGATCTGTTTTTTCGCGACTCGCGTACGACGCGAACTAGGTTGTTTTTCATGGCTCGCGTTGTTCGGAGCGGATCGAATTTTTCAAAGTTGTATTTTCCGGCCCACTCCGACATTTCATAGTGCTCCTCGTGTTCGGGATCGGAGATCGCAGCTAAGAAGTCTGCAAATCCCCAAACCCCACCGACGTCTTCGGGTGGACAGCTGTGTTTGCCATCTAGGCAACGCGGGAACTCCGACGCGGGAGCTGTCGAGGTCTCCACTTGTTCCAGCGAAACGGTATGAGACCAACCGTCGCCGAAATCATACAGGAACTTCATTTTTAACGTGGGTCGCTTGGTGGGCACCAAGTCGCTCAGACGGTAGTCCGCCTCGTTGTGGTAATCTTCCGTCTCGCCCATCATTTCCAGATCGGCATATTGCTTTCCTTTAATGGTGAACTGGTGAAGGTGGTAACTCTGCCATCCCATGGCGGCTTCGATGACAGCCGCTAGTTCGAATAGGTTCAGATCAAGTGTTTCTATCAGCCGCCAAATCTTCGGTTTGAATTCGTCAAGTTGGATATTCAGGCGATAAACGAGCACCTCCGCTCCTTTAGTGCTCGCCTCTTGAGTTTGGGTTGTATGCTTGGATAGTTCACGCCGTTCCTTGCGTTGGGAAATAATCTGGTCCATGATCCGATCCAGGTCTTCTTTCGAGGCGTTGTTCTGAGCCCAAAAGGAAAAACCCGACGACAACTTCTTTTTCCATTTCGGCAACAGCTCGGGATCGACCAAAACCTCGATGGAGCGAGCGGTTTTGGGTTGTCGTTCGATCAGGCCCTTCTGTTCTAGCGACTTCAGCATGTTGTTGACGGACGGCACCGAGACCTTCAAGGTGTCGCCGATTTCGGACATCGAAGGCGCCTGTCCAAATGCCTCCGTATAAGCATGGATAAAAGACAAATAACGCCCTTGTGTCTCAGTAAATAATGTCATGCGATTTCTTTCGACGAATTGGAAAACAATGGAACGGGGGCGAACATTAATGAACCCGGTCGCTGGCCCAGCGGCCTGCCCATCGTATCATAAAACGATGGATTTACGAACTCGCTATCGAATAGGATTTGTCCTGAAATACATTCCGGATTTCGACGGCTCTGCCGATCCAAAGGCAATTTAGCGAGTGCTGGTGTACCGGCTTCAGCCCAATTCCGCTAATTTACCGTCGACCAATTCATCGATAGACTCGAAGTGGCTAGCAACTATCGAGTCAAGTGCTGGTTTTTTGTATTGACCAGGCGAGATGAACCGTTAGACTTTATCTCGGAGAGGGCTCTCATTTGTTTTGGGCTCTCATTTGTTGTAATGGGAAAGGGAAAACGCATGGCAGATCAGTTGTTTCGAAAATGCCTCTTTTGTCTCTCAATATCGCTCCTGTTAACACAGGGTATTGAAAGAACGGAGGCCCAGACATACGCACATGGGTTCCAGATTCATTGCCGTAAATTTATTCCGGGTGGGCCTGGATTAATGAACTTCTTTATAGAAGTTCCGATGACCGTACCTGGAGTCCAAGACGGGTGGGGTGAGGTTAAGCACTATTCGCAGTACGATCCCAATCACAATCCACACCATTCTAGCTGTAACGGGTTACCGTATCCGTATGGTACCGTAACTATCGACCCGGCGTGGACAGTAAACCACCCATTCTTCGGGCAAGTGACTGGAGGGAATACGAGGTTTTTCTTTGACTGGGTGTACGAAGACTACAACCAGCCAGCTGGTCTTGATTATAGCCAAAATTGTCATGGGTATGCGTTTGATAAGGGTGATTGGCCGGACAGTGCTTACTATCTCGTGAGCTTTATTCCGTTTGTGAACAATTGCTTTGTACCATGTTACCCCAATGAAGCGTCAAAAGTTTCGAACTTAAGCAGACATTCATTGAAAGTGACCGGTACGATGTGCCCGGACCCATTTATACCTTTGTTTCAAAAGCCAAAGTACATAACTAGCTCCGAGCAGTACGCAACTAGCGGAATCTACACCCGTGCCAACGGGTGCCCATTTGGTTTAGATGAAGGCGGTCGAAGTGTTGTATGGGCGCACCGTGCTGAGAAATGGGATTGGCAACCAAACTGGAGCCCGACACAATTTTCCGGGTATAAGCCAGGGAATTAAGGCATTATTCATTACGGCAGATCGGTTTCGATCGGTGATTTGCATTTGTTTGACAAAGGAAATTGGAATGACTGAGTTAGTTAAGATCTTGGTTTTTGTATGTTTTCTTGCACTATCGTGTGTCCATGGAATACTTGGGCAGGATATTCCTCCAGACGGCCAACATCAATTTGATCGCGTCGCCAAGTTTAACGAGGTTCGGAATCGATCGTTCGACGAGAATCTAAAGGCCATTACCACCGACGACGGAGGATTAGGCAGTTGGCTGATCATGGGTGTCCTGACAAACACTCTGGGTTGGAAAGACTATTTCTATCCAGTATTTGCGGACCCGAGGATGCGTCGGATGCACGAGCAATTGGCCGGCATGGATAAAGCCGCGCGTCACGCAGCATTATCGCAAATTGCCGGGTCAATCGTTCAAAGCCTTGAGTCAATGAAATCGGATGATATCGCTGCCGGTGACTTTAGTTTGGCGCATGGTTCGCGATGTATGTTATTCGTGCTCTGTGAGTACGACGATCCTAGATTAGAAGAGGTGGTCGATCAATGGCGAGAGGTCCGTGAATTCATCAAGGCAAAGTACCCGCGTGGTTTGACCGTCGATGAGAATGGCAATAAGGTCGGGCTTTACACTCCGGTCGAGAGCATTGACGAAATCTACCTGTACAATGTCTACTTTCAAAAACTCGTTCGACTCAAAGGACGGCAAGACGCGGAGCGACAAATCAATGAACACGCCCGAATGGCAGACATATACGAACCATTCTGGTTTATCAAAGAACTGACTTGGATGAACGAAGGAAAGGATGAGCGAGTATTTGCGGCGGTGTTGGGTTCAGGCGGAGCAGGCCGACAATTGAGTTTGGACACACTCCCTGGATCGGAGTTGCTAAGAATGCTGCGTGAAGAGGTTTCAAAGTTAGACGCGGAGTGAACCTGGTGTAAAACTTGGTGTTTTTTCGCAGAATCGGCACGGAATAGCATCGATAGGAACGGGAACCACACGAGATTCGAAGTTTGCAGAATTCATCGCTACGTTTGTGTTCTGCGAACTTCACTTTGGCGACGCAAATCTTGGGTTGGGTCGAACTAGAAAGTTTTTTTCGAAGCGGACTTGATAGTCGGGAAATCTAGCGTCGGCGTTCCAGTAGTCTGTGCTGACGAATTGCGCGCCGCTGGCGATGGCTTTGTCGCGTTGACTGGGGTCGTTGACTCGCGCTTGAAAAGTACTGGCGTCGGCCCGAGTTCGTACAATAAGACCTTGTTTCACCGACTGGCGAATCTCGTCGAATTGCCCGAACGGGTCGTTGAGTTTGCGAAAGGCCGCCGCCGGATGATCGGGTCCAACCGACGCCAACATCGCACGACCTTCTAATGATGGATTGTCTTCCAGGTACCGATCTCGAACCGCTCCTTCATTGTCGAGTGCGAAAAAGATTTTGCCGCGACAATCTTTTAAACGTGGCCAACCATCCGTCCGAATTGCGTCCCGAAGACTGGCGTGAGTGCCGCGAAACTCGTCAGGAGTCAGTAAACGCTCGGTTGCAATGCCGGCTCGGATTTCCTCGTCGACGCCCAGCAGTTGGGCTCGGTCAAACGGCAGCAACTTCAACGAGGAGGGTACAGCCGATTGTTCTTTCAATTCGACCAAGACCAGAATCGGTACGTGGTCGGAGTTTTCTAGCGACCATCGATCGATCTCTTGCAATGCGTCCAGGAACGTCTCGTTTCGTGTCGCGTAGTCGAAGTTCGGATCGTGAATGATCTTGAGTCCGGGCTTCAGCAATTTTCCATCGCGATTCGGAATGTACTGAGGTTCCTTGCCCGAGTCTCGCAGCATTTGCAACCCCAGCGGGTTGGCAAACAGTCCGCCTGCGGGATCGGCGTACACATCCAATTCGAATTGCCGGATGCCTTGATTCAATTGTTCGGTCAATGATGGATGCGTGTAATCGATAGATTCGGCGATTCGCTTTCCGCCCAATCCGATGAACTTCATCAATTCCGGCTCGGGAGCCACATGATAGGAATTATGACTGCCGATGATTTGCAATTCATTGAGACGCAGTTGATCGTGTTCGGCCGGCAATTGACCGTAGGCAGCACGGGCCAACACGGTCACTGCGAACCAAGCGCAGATGCCGGCAAACCGAAATCGTCGAACAAACACCATAGCCATGTGATGAAACTCCGTAGGGTAAAGACGGAGTTCCATGATAGAGCACACGGGGCCAGCACGTGAGGCGCCCTAGACTGCTAGAGGCCATCAACGGCTATTAATTCACGAATTCTTCACACCATGCCACGAGATTCAAATCAAATCAAATCAAATCGCTGGCGGCGGGCAAATAATCTTCGACCAAGCTATTGAGCGTCGCCTCGGCGAACGCTTCGTCCGTTTCCCAGACCACAACTTTGGTGACCTGAACGTCGTAGCCCACAAATTCTTGGCAGAGTTCCGGGGACACGACTTCCAGCAGATATTTGGCCATGCTTTCGGCGGTTGGGTTGTACGGCAAGGTGTAGAGCTTCATCGGGATGACCTGCTGCAATGCGTTGATTGCGTTTTGGTCGTCTTCGTGGACCAAGAAACCATGATCCCAATGTTCGTCCAACCAACCTTTGAAAGTTTTCTTGAGTTGGGAAAAATCGATCACTCGGCCCACGGCATCGGCTTCTCGACCAGTCACATAAAAATCGACCACGTAGTTGTGACCGTGGAAAAATTCGCACGGGCCGCCGTGGTTCATCAGGCGGTGCCCGGCACAAAATTTGATGCGACGCATGATGGTCATGGCCATGAGAGTTGTCCTTATTCTTCGGTCGTCAATTTCGGGTTTTGTTTGTGTCGATCTTTGTCTCTCGCCGTTTTCTTTTCCAGGTTGGCTTTCAGAGCTGCCGTCAAATCCACGCCCGTTTGGTTGGCCAGGCAAATCAGAACGAACAGCACGTCGGCAAACTCGTCGGGCAATTTCGCGGCATCTTCGCCAGCCTTGAAGCTTTGTTCGCCGTAAGTCCGGTTGAGCAAGCGAGCTACTTCGCCGACTTCCTCGATCAATTGGGCCAAGTTCGTGAGCGGCGCAAAGTAACGCACGCCAAACTGTTTGATCCAATCATCGACTTGTCGCTGGGCGTCGCCCAACGTCAAGCTGTCGGCATCCTGGGCCGGCAAGAAGTCCATCACGCGGTCATCCCACCGGGGATTCCCGCCGTTGCAATCGCCACGGCATCGTGCGGATGTAGACTTTCCATATGCCGAGCTTCCACGCGGAAGTCAGCGATCTCGGGCATGTCCAACAGCGTTGCCTTCATGCGCCGAGCGGCGTCTTCGCAGAACATTTGATTGGAGCCATTGAGCCGAGCGAACTCTTGTTCGTCTTGACGCTTGACCACTGTTTGAACGGCGGTCTTCAAAGTTCCTTCGATTCGATCGATGATTCGTTCGATCGGAAATCGCTTGAGTTCCAAGGGATTGGCAAGCTCGACATCGATCGTCGCCACACTGCGTTGGCTGTGAGGCGTGGCGATGCTGCCGTTTTCGATCAACCATTGGCTGATGCGGGAAGTGTTGACCCAATTGTGGAATGCAAAGTCTTGTTGAAACTTTTTCTCCAACAGTTGCCGGGACAAAGCTGCGGAACAGGGGCAGGTGCTGCTGTAGACGACTTGGACTTGCAAGAACAATCGGACATGTTCGCCAGCGGCCAACTTTGCAGAATCACGCGTATCAGAAACCAGCGAAACTCGAACCGGATAATGACGCGGCGCCGAGTAGTTGCTCAACAGTGCGGGTCGCAAAGTTGGGTGCTGGAAGGACAGCGTCAATTCCGAGCGATGACTGATCCCGGCGTGGGACGCGAGGAAGTTTTCACAAACGCGATTCATCAAACTGGGCGTGAGGCTCTCGGATTCCATGGCCGAGGCCAGTTCCAAGAACAGGCGCGACATATGGATGCCCTTGACCGAATCGTCGTCCAAGCTGACGAACGCATCGGCGGTGGCGGGGACCAAAAACGGTGTTTGATCCGGGCCCTGCAACCGAGCAATCAGTTCGATCCCTGACATCCCCACGCGGTCCAAGTGCCCAGAAATCTCCGGGCGATGATCGTTGGCGACGTCCGGCAAGCGATGCGGATTGGGATCAGCCGAGTTCCGGTTCGAACGTATCGAACCTTGCCCAGCGAAAGTTGACGTTCCATTTGATGGTTCAACGGGTACGGACGAGAAGCGTTCTGCCAACTCAGCGGCAGAAGGGCCTTGCGAATGGTTCATTCTATTTCCTTTTGGGAGATGTCCCGTCGTGGGCATGGTTCGGGCCGCAGTTGAATAACCAGCGGGACGAGCCAAACCAGCTAAGGCGGGTGTGTTGCTCTCAAGTTTCCGGTGAATGGACCTTCTACTTCACGCAGCCAGGAGTTCTGAAAACGCAAAATAAGAGGGTCTGCTGGACGCCCAGCAGGAGGGAGACCGCATCTGGGTCCGGACGATAACCAAGTTCGGTCGAATGAGGCGTCGTCATTATAGCAAGTTGACTGGGTTCCGCCACTATTTTTTGCCCCTTCCGGTTGGTCGTTTTGGGCAGTATCTTGGCAGATTGGTCGCTGACCGCTCCGTCGGTCAGATTTGCTTTTTCAACAAAGGGGCGGGTAGAGGATCGAGTTGGACCGTGGGAACGGTCCACTACAGAGAGTTGGACCGTGGGAACGGTCCACTACACTTTAAAGGAATCGGAATTTGACGCCGCTGACGGTTGTGTTGTGTTTTCCGGTGGAATCCCACCATGTGGAGCAAATCCGACGGGCTGCGCCCGAGTTTACGGTAATCCCGGCCGAGCAAAGTGAAATTGGCCGTACGATCTTTCAAGCCGATATTTTTTGTGGGCATGCCAAAACGCCGATCGATTGGCCAGCGGTTGTGGCGGCAGGTCGGTTGCAGTGGATTCAGTCGTCGGCAGCGGGGTTGGATCATTGCCTTCACCCGGCGGTTATCGAGTCGAACATTCCGGTCACCAGTGCCTCGGGTCTGTTTGCCAACCAAGTTGCTGAGCAAACGTTTGCGTTGTTGTTTGGATTGATTCGCACCATGCCCGCGTTTTTTCAGGCCTCGTTGGATCGAAAGTACGAACGCTTGGCAACGGATGACCTGCACGGGAAAACGATCGGGATTGTGGGGTTAGGTGGCAACGGCTTACGGATCGCTGAGCTGTTGGCTCCCTTTGGGAATCGGATCATTGCCACGGATTATTGGCCTCG
This sequence comes from Pirellulaceae bacterium, assembly GCA_030681235.1. GTDB lineage: Bacteria > Planctomycetota > Planctomycetia > Pirellulales > Pirellulaceae > M30B19. The sequence continues at coordinate 28,697 of JAUXWY010000374.1, forward strand.
CAGGAAACCAAGTTACATCGACCAGTTGTGGTCGGCAGACCGTTTGCCAGAATTACTTGCCTTGAGCGATGTGGTGATTTTGTGCATCCCGCTGAACGAACACACACATCATCTAATCGATGCCGAGATGATCTCGCACATGAAGCCCGGTGGCTATTTGATCAATGTCGCTCGCGGGCCAGTGGTTGACGAACAAGCATTGATTGACGCCTTGGCCAGCGGTCATATCAAAGCGGCCGGGTTGGATGTGGCGGAAGTTGAACCACTCCCCAAAGAGAGTCCACTGTGGACGATGCCACGAGTGATGATCACGCCGCATGTCGGAGCCCAGAGTCATCGTCGCGTTTCCGACACGGTCGATTTCTTCTGTCAGAATTTGCGGCGATTTGTTGCGAACCAGCCGCTGCGAAATTTGGTCGATAAACGATTGGGCTTCCCCGGAATCGAAGATTGAACATTCATATGAATCAGAATACAAACCACCAAGATCGTGTCTTCAACTTTTCGGCAGGCCCCAGCGTGTTGCCGGTCTCGGTATTGGAGCAAGTCTCGCGCGAGATGTTGTGCTTGCCGGGAGCAGGTGTGTCGATCTTGGAGCTGGGGCATCGCACGCCGCCATTCAAGAAGATTCTCTCAGACACGGTTTCTCGCTTGCGAGCGATATTGAACGTGCCGGCCGAGTACGACATTTTTTTTGTTCAAGGCGGCGGGCGTTTGATCTTCTCGGTCATGCCGATGAACTTTTGTTTGCCGGGCACCGTCGGTGAGTATTTGGTCACAGGGTCGTGGGGTGACTGCGCCTATCAAGAAGCCTTGCGAAGTGGGCAAGGACGCCTGGTTTGGTCGGGCCAAGAGTCCGGATATTCGACGGTTCCATCGCGGGACCAGTGGACGTCGGGCCGCGATGCCGCTTATTTGCATTGCACTTCCAATGAAACGATTGAAGGCGTGCAGTTTCCGACGGACGTTGATTCGTTGCTGGAGAACGCTCCGCCGTTGGTTTGTGACATGTCGTCGGACTTTCTGAGTCGTCCGGTCGATGTGAGTCGGTACGCGATGATCTACGCCTGTATTCAAAAAAACCTTGGTCCAGCGGGAGCGACGGTCGTGATCGCAAAACGCGAGTTCTTGGAGCGGGCCTCGGAAAAAGTGCCAGGTTATTGTCGGTTGCTGAATCATGCCGAGGGCGACCTGATGTACAACACGCCACCGACGTTTTGTATTTACGTCGCCAATTTGGTTTTGCGATGGTTGGAAGAGACGTTCGGGGACTTGGCCACCATCGAGCAATTCAATGAACTCAAGTCGGGCTTGGTATACGAGGCTCTGTTGCGGCGACCGGAATTGTTCCGGCTTCATGCTCATGAGGTCTGTCGCTCGAAGATGAATGTGACTTTCAGGCTGCCCACGCCCGAGTTAGAAAAACGCTTCCTGCAGGAATCTGAAGCGAACGGGCTGGCGTTCTTGGCGGGACATCGCAGTGTCGGCGGGATGCGAGCCTCGCTGTACAACGCCATGCCCATCGCAGGAGCGGAAGCCCTAGCCAAGTTTATTACAAAGTGGGTTGCCAGTCCCCTGGCAGCCGGTGGTTGAAAAGTGGGTTGCCAGTCCCCTGGCAGCCGGTGGTTGAAAAGTGGGTTGCCAGTCCCCTGGCAGCCGGTGGTTGAAAAAATTCATCCCAATAGTTCCCGCAAAGATGGGGAAATTTGGCCAAATCAAATCCTGACGTGACTGTCCCCCAATGGAATCTTTAGGTGCCGGCCGAGCTTGTGTCGGCCCGTTCGGCCCTGCGTCCGCCACGACTTCGGCTCTGGATCGGATAAGATCCTGCGGTTATGCTCAACGACGTTGAGGGCCTGCGGAGTTGGAAACCTGACCGGGAGCTGTTGCGATGTGTCGTGTCTATTCATGGATCTTTCCCAGTCTGAGTTTTGGGTTGATTGGAGTTACTTGGCTGATGGCCCAAGACGCAAACTACGATGAAGCTTTAGTTCCCAAGTACGAACTGCCCGACCCGTTGGTCACGATTAAAGGCGATCGTGTGACGACTACCGAACAGTGGCAGCAAGTTCGGCGGCCGGAGTTATTGCGGTTGTTTGAGGAGCAGATGTATGGTCGTGCTCCAGGAGTACCATCGCAGTTGCATTGGGAGATTTTTGACGAGGACCGCAAAGCACTGGATGGCTTGGCCGTTCGCAAGCAAGTGCGGATTTACTTTGGACCAGGCAAGGCCGGGCCGAAGATGGACTTGTTAATGTGGTTGCCAAATCAAGCGACCGAAAGAGTGCCATTCTTTTTGGGCTTGAACTTTGTCGGCAATCACGGAACCAGTTCTGACCCGGCGGTTCGGATAACAGACAGCTGGATGCGGGATGATCCCAAGGCGGGTGTCGTGCAAAACCGAGCGACTGAAGAATCACGCGGCCGCGATCAGGAGAGTTGGCCGGTGCTAGACATTTTGGCGCGCGGGTATGGGGTTGGTACGATCTACTATGGAGATATCGACCCTGACTTTGACGACCAATTCCATAATGGCGTTCATCAACTGTATCACGGTCCTGGTCAACCGCGTCCGACACCGGAAGAATGGGGCAGCATCGCCACTTGGGCGTGGGGACTCAGCCGTGCGCTCGACTATTTGGAGTCAGATCCAGATGTCGATGGAAAACGAGTGGCCGTCGTGGGGCATTCGCGGCTAGGCAAGACGGCCATGTGGGCCGGAGCCGTCGACGACAGATTTGCATTGGTCATTTCGAACAATTCCGGATGCGGTGGTGCCGCGCTGAGTCGTCGCCAAGTCGGCGAAACCGTCAAGCGAATCAACACTTCGTTTCCACATTGGTTCTGCGACAACTTCCAGCAATACAACGGACGAGAAGAGCATTTGCCCATCGACCAACACCAGTTGGTGGCGTTGGTCGCGCCTCGGCCAGTGTTGATCACCAGTGCCGAAGAGGATCGATGGGCAGATCCGCGCGGCGAGTTCCTGGCGGCTTACCATGCAACGCCGGTGTATCGGCTATTCGGAAAAGAGGGACTGACGGACGACGAAATGCCGCCACTGGGACAATTGACTGGCGGGCAGGTCGCCTACTTTATTCGCTCGGGCGAGCACGCCATGACTCCAGTCGATTGGCGAGCGTATTTGGATTTTGCCGATCGAACCATGAAGTATAAACCCTAAAGCCACGAAGAATCGAGACTCAGCGGCCCCAGTTGTTCCAAGTTATGCTGAGTTGCAAGATCGAGGCGATTGAAACCCAGACCAGATAGGGCACCTGCGATAGGGCGACCCATTTGTATTGGCTCCAAACGGCCACGATCATCCACACGATCGTGGCCCAGACAACCAAAATATCCAGTGTTGCTAAAGGCAGGTTTCGCCAGCCAAATTGAATTGGCGTAAACATCAGATTGGCTACCAGATTGATAGCAAACGGCAGTGCGACGACCCAGGGCACGATCCCGCGAAAACTCTGGACGAAGACAAAACTGAATGTCACAAAGATCACTGGGTACAAGCACTGCCAAATCAACCCGATTGTTCGCGGTTCGGGCGTCCAACTTGGTTTTTCTAGTGAATTGTACCATTCGATCCAACTCATGGTTAAAACCTTACTTGGCGCCCAAGCTCAGGTTGACTTCCAAATCAACCGGAATGGTCACCGTACGGGTGGATCCGAAATACGTCACTTCGGCGTTGAGCGACTTTGGACTTCCGGCAACTTGATAGGCGCGCGAATAGGTCATTTGGTCGCCGAAGCCGAAACTAGAAGAACCCGCGGGCGAGGCTTCGATCTCTTTGCCTTGTTCATCAAAAAACTTTAACGAAGAAATGACGTCCAGCGATTGATTGGTTTCGAACGTGATGTTGGTCGCAGGTTCTCCGAAGTTGGATTCTTCGACCGTTGTGATCTTCGTGGTGACCGGGCCAAGCTTCACCTTTTCATCGACGGACACTTTGAACTTGACTTTCTCTTTCTTCTCGTCGGCTCCAGCTTTTAGAATCAGCTTGCCAGTGACTTTGACGCTGGTGGCGCCTTCGGTCGGGACTTGCGTGGCGGAGACCGGCACAACGACGTAGCGGCCGTTATCCGAGATTCGCGACATGAACCCGATGTTGCTGAAGCCTTGTTCGTTCTTTAATTTCTTTCCGTTGGCGGAAAGCTCCAAGGTGGTCTTTTCTGGTCCCTCGTCGACGACGGAAATAAAGAACGATTTGGCATCTTCAGCCAAAACCATGACCTCTATTCCCGACGGGCGGCCCATCGCATAGGAACCACCGTATTCACTATCAGGATCCGGCAAGTTGACGCTGAGCCCCACGGCTTTCACGACGGCCTTGGATTCCTGTGCGGAAGCAAAGTTGGCAGAAACAAGATGGACGATCGCCGTTGCTGCGATCAACCAAGAACCAAACGTTGTTGCTTTCATTCTTGAACCTTTCGGGAGTTTCTGAACGGCAAGAACTGGATTAAAAATGGTCGGGCGGCCGGAGCCGCGTCGCGGTCAATTGTACCTTATGGTCGTCACAACTTGAGCCACCTGGAGTGAAACAGGAAAAACATTCGGAATTTGCGGTAGATTTATGAAAATCTCTTGAAAGTCCCAAGGGATTGGCGAGAATAGCTGGGGAGGCAGTTGGGGAGGCAGTTGGGGCGAACGGTCGTCGGAATGGATTGAGTCGTTGAGTCGTCGTCGCGGGTTTTGAGGTTTATGGCTGAAGGCTTGGTACTGCGAATTGTCGACGGATCGGATCGCGGTCGGGTCTTTGCGGGGCTGCTAGCGCCGTTGACGATCGGCCGCGAGGAGGGCAACTCGATTCAGGTCAATGACGAACGTGTCAGCCGGTTTCATGTCAAAATCAAGCAGCAGGAAGAGGGCATTGTCCTAACCGATTTGGGGAGCACCAACGGGACCCGAGTCAACGGCGAGCGGGTCACCCTCAAGAAGCTGCGGCATGGGGACATGATCCAAATTGGCCGAACGTGCCTGTTGTACGGCTCGCGGGAACAGATCGACGCGCGATATTCGAAGCTCAAGGAATTGTCGGAAGGCAATTTGCTAGGCTCCACCAGTAACTTGAACGAATGGATCGAGCGGCACGGGAACGTCGCTCCGAGTATCATTGGCGAGAAGCTGCTCAATAAATCGGATCCGCCTCGATTGCCGAAGCAGTTGACTCCGGGGCAGGTGCTGCAGTTGACAGAATTGTTAGAGTTCTTTCATCTTCGTCTGCGGCAGCTAGTGGCCAACGCGGAAATTGGGGAACAGGGGCAGAAGGCGACGTTTAACTTCGAAAACTGGCAGTTGCTGTTGGATCTTCAATCGCACATTGCGGAATATTTGCAGAAGATTTCCGGCGAATCTTAAAGTAACTGCTCTTGCCACGGATTTTAAATTCTCATAAATCCCCACTAACGAAAAGCAACCGAACATCAAAGGCGTTTTCGTGTGTGTGGGAATTGCGGGATTTCCTCACTCCTCCCCCCTCCTGGGTTGAGCACTCCTTCCCTCGCGCTGGATTCACTGGGTCGATCTAGCCTGAGGTTGCTCGCGAAACTGCCTTTTTGAACTGAGCCCTCGGACGTTCGCGTCTTCGAGGGCTCAGTCTTTTTATATTGGTACGAATTCGGCGGCGTCGTGGGCCAATTCCAGGGCCTGCCGAAAGTCTGGGCGACTTTCGCTATGGTCCGGGGCGGACGTTCCTTGGCATACGATTTGGGGCTTACGACACGTGCTTCTTTTCGTTCTGCAAAAGACGCTGTTTCATTTTCGTGCCATCGGGAGCGGAGAAACCAACTTGGGCCCCGTTGCTGGCAATGATCCGATGGCAGGGAACAACGAGCGGGTGTCGATTTCGAGCCATCACGCCACCCACCGCGCGGCTGGCGCCGGGCGAACCAGCCCGCCGGGCCAGCTCGCCGTAACTCGCGGTTTCACCCCAAGGGACATCTCGGCACGCATCGATCACCCGGCAGCCGAAATCCGTCAAGTAACCTAGGTTGATTCGCAGGTCGCTCAGGTCAACCGACCGACCGGCGGCAAAGTGTTGGAGTCGGTCGATCCAATCGCGAAGGCTTGGGTTGGGGTCAAAATCGAGCTTGCTGTGCGTGCCGGTTTGTGGTCGGAGGTCCAAAGCCTCGCTGGCCAAAAGTTCGCTGGCGTGGCCAAAAGTCAGATGATCCACCTGCGGGCGATTCCATTCGTCCGACGAAATGGTCAGGCCAATCCAGCCCAAATCGCTCGAAAACGTGACTCGATTCGAAAGTGATTGCGGATTCATCGCGAATTGGGACCTTCTGGAACAGGGGTGAGATTACTACACTGACGTTCGCTTGGTGATGTGCAGCAAGAACGGTTAGGTTTCGGTCTGATTTTAGGCGAGTTTGAATGTTTGTCGATCGTGTGCAGATTAAGGTTGAGGGCGGGCGTGGCGGCGACGGATGCGTCGGTTTTCGACGCGAGAAGTACGTTCCCAAGGGCGGCCCAAGCGGTGGAAACGGCGGCGATGGCGGGTCGGTAACCATTGTGGCTCGCGACCAAGTGAATTCGCTGGTGGCGTTGGCCCATCGCACGCATTGGGTCGCTGAACGAGGGGTCCACGGCCAAGGCTCCGACTGTCACGGCAAAAAGGGACCAGACATTTTGATCGAGGTCCCGGTTGGGACGTTGATCCGCGATCGTGCGACGGGGCTGGTGTTGAAGGATTTGGCCCGGGATGGTGAAGAGGTGGTCGTGGCGCTCGGGGGCAAGGGTGGCAAGGGGAATGCCCACTTCAAGACGTCCGTCAACCGAGCGCCAAGGCAGCATACAAACGGAGAAGACGGCCAACATCGTCATCTGGATTTGGAGTTGAAGGTCATTGCGGACGTCGGTGTGATTGGCAAGCCGAACGCCGGTAAAAGCACGCTTCTGAGTCGCTTGAGTCGGGCTCGGCCGGAAATTGCCGATTATCCTTTCACGACCAAGTATCCGAACCTAGGCATGGTCCAGTTGGATATGAACCGTAGTTTCGTGATGGCCGACATTCCGGGGCTGATCGAGGGCGCCCATGCCGGAGCTGGTTTAGGTCACGAGTTTCTGAAGCACATCGAGCGGGCTGGGATCTTGGTGCATTTGGTCGAACCCATCCCGATGGATCAGACCGACCCCATCCAGAATTACCTAAACATTCGCAATGAGTTGGTGAAGTACAGCGAAAGTTTGGGGACGCGACCGGAAATTCCGGTCGTTAGTAAGGGCGAGTTGTCTGAGGCCGCCGAAGTTCAAGAAAAGTTAGCCCAAACCATCGGTCGTCCCGTGCTCATGATCTCGGCCGTGACCGGTGCTGGGTTGAAACAGTTGACCGAAGCGATCTATCAGGCGCTGGTCCAAAACCAAACCCCGGCCGGGCAACGACCTGCGTAGCGGAACTCGCCCAGAGTTTCGGGGGCCGACGAGCTATTCGGTGCTCATGGCAACTTCGAATCCGGATTGGCGCAAGACGGACAATCGGCGAGCTTGGTCCAGATCGTGCGTGACCATTTCGTCGACCATTTCTTCAACAGTGATTTTTGGGGTCCAGCCCAATTTAGATTTGGCTTTCGACGGATCACCCAACAAGGTCTCCACTTCGGTGGGGCGATAGTATTTGGGATCGATCCGCACCACCGTTTGGCCGACCAAGCGATTCCATTTCTCCACTTCGCGCGGATCGCGAGCATGGGATGGGTCAATCTCAGCGACGATCCCAACTTCGTCAACGCCTTGTCCTTGCCATTTAAAGCGAATTCCCAATCGCTTGCCAACGACTTCAAAAAACTGGCGGACACTGATCTGTTTGCCGGTCGCGATGACAAAATCTTCGGGCTGGTCTTGTTGCAGCATCAGCCATTGCATTTCCACGTAATCCTTAGCGTGTCCCCAATCTCGCAACGAGTCGATATTGCCCATGTACAAACAGTCTTGGAGCCCCAAGGCTATGTTGGCCATGCCGCGAGTGATTTTGCGTGTGACAAAAGTCTCGCCGCGGCGAGCCGATTCGTGATTGAACAGAATTCCGTTGCACGCATACATGCCATAAGCTTCGCGGTAATTCACCGTGATCCAATACGCATACAATTTTGCGACTGCGTACGGTGAACGCGGATAGAATGGAGTGGTTTCCTTCTGTGGGATTTCTTGCACCAAGCCATAGAGTTCGGAAGTCGAGGCTTGATAGAAACGGGTCTTCTTCTCCAGGCCCAAGATTCGAATCGCCTCCAGCAATCGCAGCGTTCCGATCGCGTCAACATCAGCGACATATTCGGGTGACTCGAACGAGACCGCCACGTGGCTCATGGCGCCTAGGTTGTAGATTTCGTCGGGTTGAGTCTGTTGAACGATTCGAATCAGGTTCGAGGTGTCGCTGAGGTCGCCGTAGTGCAGAAAAAACGAGGGGTTGTCGTGAGGGTCTTGGTAAATGTGATCGATGCGTTCGGTATTGAAGCTTGACGCTCGTCGTTTGATGCCGTGGACCAAATAACCTTTGGACAGCAGCAGTTCGGCCAAATACGATCCATCTTGACCGGTGATGCCCGTGATCAGGGCTGTTTTTTGTGGTTGACTCATGGAATTTTTTCCTGAAACAATGACGCCCGTTGCTCGGATGGCTGAGATGTCTTGTGATGGTCTTGAGTATGGTTGGGGTTCTTTCGTCCGTCAAACCAGCTGCAGTTTGGTTTCCAGGCCGCGAACGTGACCACTCAAAAAGTTTGCATAAGTGTTCTGGAGACCAGACCGGAAATCGATTTGTGGGCTCCAACCGGTTTGTTGGATCAATCCAATGTCGGTCCGTTTTACGGGAGTGCCGTCGGGCTTGCTGGTGTCGAAAGCAATCTGACCTTGATAACCAACGACCTCGGCAACCAAGTGAGCCAAGTCGGCGATGGAGATATCGACTCCCGTTCCGACATTGACCCAATCGGGCGGGTTATCGATTTGCAACAAGTGGACGATCGCGGCAGCCAAATCATCGACATGCAGGAACTCGCGTCTCGGTTTGCCACTGCCCCAGACGGAAACGATAGGAAGTTTCTGTGTTTTCGCTTCATGGAATCGACGCAGCAGAGCCGGCAACACATGCGAGTCTTGTGGGTGGTAATTGTCCCCTGGGCCGTACAGATTCGTCGGCATCGCACTGTGGAACAGCACGCCGTACTGCCGCCGGTAAAACTGGCACATTTTCAAGCCCGCAATTTTGGCCAAGGCATAGGCTTCATTGGTTTCTTCCAACGGGCTGGTCAACAGCGAGTTTTCCTGGATGGGCTGAGGCGCCATTCGCGGGTAGATGCAGGTGCTGCCGAGGAACAGGAACCGTTCGACACCACTTTGATAGGCGGCGTGAATGGTGTTCGAGGCCATCGCTAGATTGTCGTAGATGAATTGGGCTGGATAGGTGTTATTGGCGTGGATGCCACCGACTTTGGCCGCAGCAAAAACCACGATTTCGGGGCGTTGTGCCGCAAAGAAAGCCTCGACATCGTTTTGCCGGCACAGGTCCACGGTCGTCCGGTCGGTGGTCAGGATCTGGGAAACACCCATTTTCTGCAGTCGTCGTACAACCGCGCCGCCAACCATGCCGCGATGGCCCGCCACATAAATTCGTTTTTGAATCATGCATTATCTTTCAAGTTCGAGGGACGCCTGCATTTCATACCATGATTTTGACGGGGGCGGCAACGGCAACCAGCGGAAAAATGCCAGAAAACGGCCCAGACGGGCGGGTTGACAGAATCGCTCGGCTACGGCCCAATTGCAAAGCGAACGGGGCAGGGTGTTTGGACCTTGATTATTCATTCAAAATAGGAGACAGGATCATGGCATTATTCAAGCTAAAAGGCAATGATTTTAATACTTGTGGCGATCTGCCAGCGGTCGGAAGTGCTGCGCCGGCGTTTGCATTGTGCGGGATTGATCTGGGCGAAATCAACCTGGCTGGGTTGCAGGGCAAAACGGTCGTCTTGAATATTTTCCCCAGTATCGACACTCCGACGTGTGCGACCAGCGTCAAGCGATTCAATGAAGAAGCTGCTAGTCGTGCCGGAGTGGTTGTGTTGTGCGTTTCTCGAGATTTGCCGTTTGCCCAAAAGCGTTTCTGCGGTGCCGAGGGCCTGCAGAATGTGACGTCGGCGTCGGATTTCCGGACGGGCCAATTCGGTCGCACCTACGGGGTCCAAATTCAAGACGGACCATTGGCCGGGCTGTTGGCTCGATCGGTGGTCGTGATTGGTGCCGATGGAACGGTCAAGCACACCGAATTGGCTCCAGAAACGGTCAATGAACCCAATTACGATGCGGCATTGGCCAAGCTGTAACGGGTTGAATCCTCAGTTTGAAATCAGGTACAATGGGAGTGGCGCAGGTCACTCCCATTTTCGTTGATACGATTGACGGGTGTCTAACGCGTCTGTTTGTTCGCCGCTAGGTGTTCCGGGGATTTATATGAACTCGCCATCCGACACTTCGGGCTCTTTCGACCCGAAATTACCTCCATCAGATTTCCAGAAATCAGCGCCGACGGAAACGCAAGTGCTGTGTCCCTACTGTCGGACAGTTCTTTCGGTCAACGCGGCGTTGGTTGGAGTGAGTTTGACGTGCCCAAATTGCAACGGTGTTTTCCAGTGTCCTGTCTTAGGGACGAATGCCCAAGATGCTCCCAATGGTGGTGCTTATCCCGGTTCAACTTACGGCAGTCCGCCATTTCAAAATGTGCCGTATCAAGGTGGTCCTTACGGTGCCCCCTATGGTGGACCGGTCCATCCGGTCCAAGCGTTTGCGAGCAAGAAGGTCGCGGCCGGGATCTGCGGCATCTTGATCGGCGGGTTGGGCATTCACAAGTTCGTATTGGGTTTCAACACTGCCGGGATCTTGATGTTATTGGCGACGGTCATTGGGAGCGTGACCGGCGTTTGCCTCATCGTTCCGATCCTCGCTCCAATGGCAATGGGAGTGATTGGTCTGATCGAGGGTATTCTGTATTTGACCAAAAGCGATGAAGAGTTCTATCAAGCTTATGCGATTCAACGGCGCGAGTGGTTTTGAAGTAAATTGCCGAGTGAGCTCTTTTTGACCCAAGGGATTGCCATGGTCACCCGTGGAAATCTGCTCCAACGTGGCGACTTGGAGGCGTTCGTTATGACGCTGGATCTGGTGTGAGATCTTCGGGGTCTTCCGTAGCGAGTTCGGACAAAGAGCTACGTTGCCAATCGATCTCATGGCGAACGGGACGAGTGATCTGATCCAGACGCTGTTGGAGCTGGGTGTCCAATCTGGCCAACTGCGCCCAACGCCAGGGTAAGGTGACTGTGAACACGCTGCCTTTCCCGACTTCGCTTTGTAGTTTTATTTCACCACGCAGCAAATGACACAGTTCGCGGACAATGGACAGACCGAGGCCCGTCCCCGAATGTTGCCGCGTCAAGTTATTGCCGCCCGTCGCCGACGGGCCTTGTCGGAATTTCTCGAAAATGATTTCTTGATCTTCGGGAGCGATGCCGACGCCCGTATCGGCGATCACTAGTTCGGCGTCGAATTGGCCGGTCTTGCTGTTGAGCAATCGTCGGACCGTCACGTGAATCCGACCGCCTTCGGGCGTGAACTTGATGGCGTTGGACAGCAAGTTGGTCAGGATCTGTTGGACCTTGACCTGGTCTTGATACAGCAGCGGCAAATTCGGGGGTAACTCGGTGTCGAGTTCGATCCGTTTCTCTTCGGCCAACGGACGCAGCAGGTCGGTCAACAGTTGCAGCACGCCGCCGATACTGAAGTCCGAGGCTTTGACTTCCATCTTGCCGGCCTCCAATTTGGCCAGATCCAAGATGTCATTGATCAGTTCCAGCAACAGTCGTCCGGATTTGCGAATGTTGGAGGCATAACGCCTCTGCCGCTGATTGAGAGCGTCGGCCGATTCCAGGACTTCCGAAAATCCGATGATCGAATTGAGTGGTGTGCGTAGTTCGTGACTCATGTTGGCCAAGAATTCGCTTTTGATCTGGTTCATTTCCATGAGCTTCATATTGAGTTGGGCCTGTTCGTCGGCGCGCCGATCCAACATTTCATTGGTGGCCAGAAGTTTTTCTTGGGCTTCCAAAATATTGCGAACCATTTTATTGAATGATGCCGCCAACGCTTCGAATTCGTCGCCGGTACTGAGATTGGCGCGAACATCAAGCCTTCCTTTGGCGATTTGGTCGGTCGTTTCGCGCAAATGTTGGATCGGTTTGGCGACGATGTAACGCACGACCATCCATATCGCCAGCACGCACAGACTGACGGTCAAGATCGCGACTGTGGCCAAGATCGCGCGGGCTCGATTGATGGCTTGAACAATATTCTGATAGGGCAGGGTGATGCGCGCAATCAACCGAGGTGCTTCGTCGTCTTGGATCGAACTGGTTTCCAACTCCAACGTGGATCGTTGATTGACTGTTTCGACAATGTCGGTTCCGATTATGCTGGGATTGATCGTCGTGTCTTGGTCATGGCAGGTCAGACAGATTTTCCGCTTCAGGAGAATTGGTTGATAAAACTTGTAGACCGAGACGCTCGAACCATCCGGTTGCAATTCTTCCGCGACTCGCACCTCGGAAGGAAAAAACTCGGCGGCGGCGATCGCCGGAACCAAAGCCTTGATATCAAAGTCGGTTGGCAGATCCAGTGGCGACACGGGGACGGGTTGCTGTTTATCACCCGAGTCCGCCCGGTCGGATTCGCTGGTCGTAGGCAGCTCTGCTTGCAACAGTCGCAGCAAGATTTCCGTTTCATCCGCCCCGATGCCTTCGTCGGTCATGTCCGGCATCGAGGGTCGGATTTTGAGGTAAAGATCTTTGATTCTTGGGTCGGGGTGCATCCATTTGTAGTCGAGCACGGAGATCGACATTTCCCGGGACATTTCGCGAATAAAGTCGCGGGTGACGTCGCGCGTATCGGTGTTGTCGGCCGATTCAAAATTAATAACAGGTAGATGCAATTCCATGAGTTTGAAGTACACCAACTGGCTGGCCCGGGCCCGCATGTTGGATTGGATCAAATCTTCAGTGATTCGATTGACCCAAATGAAGGCGGTCGCGATCAAAACGAACATGCAGAGTCCGAAGATCACCCTCAGTTTTTGCTCTAGGTTGGAACCACCCAGGATTCGTGTGATCAACCGATAAGACATGGAATTCCTTGACCAAAAATGCCCCGTCGACCCTGATTATACGGATTGTCGCGAAAGCCGCCACTGTCGAACAGCGCGATCCGTTGGGCACGAAGGATGACCGGATCCAAAATTCGAATTGGCCGGGATTGGCTACTACGTCGAGCGTGGCCGATCGATTAAGATCCTACCGGTTATTTGTCGGACAGTATTTTTTCGTGGACGGATTTCGTGACGCCGCGTCCCTTGAGCACGAAGGATTTGTTGCGCCCGCTGCAATACGTCGCGGGAGTGGGGCCGGATCGCGCCTTATTGTTGGAGAAGTTGCAACTGCGCACCGTGGCGGATGTGCTGTTCTATTTTCCGCGAACCTACGAGGACCTGACGACAACGGCACGCATCGATCAGTTGGTGGATGGTGTCGAGTCGACCGTGGTGGGCTTGGTCCATTCGGTGGAACGTCAAGTCACTCGAGCTGGCAAAGTGATCGTCGGCGTGTTGATCGAGCAAGAGCACCAACTGATGCGAGCGTTATGGTTCAATCCGACCTTTGGCATCAAAGATCTGCAAAAAGGAATTTGGGTTGCGGTTCGGGGGACCCCCAAGCGTAAAACCATGCGTTGGGAGATGATCCATCCTAAAGTCATGCGACTGGACTTGCCGACCGCGCCTCCGTTGGAGCAATTGGCCAAACCGGGGTTGCGGGGGGCCGACGTGGCCGCCGCCAGTTCGCGTCCGGAGGAGCCGGGGGCGGATTCGATTTGGCTGGGAAAATACCGTCCGGTTTATGGCCTGACCGAGGGGTTGATTCAACGCGAGATGCGGAAAATCACCGCCAATGTGGTGCGACGATACGCGGGCTTGTTGGAAGAGGCACTCACCAGCGACCTGATCGAACGACACGAGCTTTGCAGCATCACGCAAGCGGTCCATGGCATTCACTGTCCGCAGCAAGCCAGCGATGTGGAGGTCGCACAGTCGCGATTGGTGTACCAAGAGTTGTTCGCCCTCCAGTTGGGCTTGGCGATGCGTCGGCATCGAATGACGGTCAACGCGCAAGCCCCGGTGCTGGAGGATTCGGCAAAAATACGCGGCCGAATCATGCGTTTGTTTCCGTTCGAATTGACCAACGATCAAGTACAGGCCATCGATCAAGTTTGTGGCGATATGGGCCGTACGATTCCGATGAATCGCATGCTTCAAGGGGATGTTGGCAGCGGAAAGACCGTGGTCGCGATCTATAGTTTGTTGTTGTGTGTGGCCCACGGCTATCAAGCGGCTATGATGGCTCCGACCGAAATACTGGCTCGGCAGCATTACAACACGCTGCAGAAGCAACTCAAATCCAGTCGCGTGCGGATGGGGCTTCTGACCGGGTCGCTGTCGCCGATCGATCGAGCGAAGTTGGAAAGTGAGTTAGCGGCGGGAAAGATCGACATCGTGGTGGGGACACAGTCTTTGGTGCGGGGCGACATCCCCTGGCAGAAACTGGGCTTGGTCATTATCGACGAAGGCCACAAATTTGGCGTGAAGCAGCGAGCCAAGCTCAAGCAGGACGGCTGCGACCCACACTACATGGTTATGACCGCGACACCGATCCCACGCAGCGCGGCGATGACGTTGTTTGGTGATTTGGATCTATCGGTCATTCGCCAAACACCGCCCGGGCGTCAACCGGTCAAGTCGTATTTGGTCGAGCTGGAAAAACGCCAATCTTGGTGGCTGTTCGTGCGGCAACAGGTCGAGCAGGGCGGGCAAGCCTTTGTGGTGGTCCCGCGAATTGAGACCCAAGCGGAAGATGATCAAACCGTGACCGCGACCAAAATCTTCGAGGAGCTAACTCACGGTGCGTTGCAAGGGATGCGCGTCGAATTGTTGCATGGACAAATGTCCAGCAGCGACAAACAGCGGATCATGAAGTCGTTTCACCGGGGGCTGACCCAAGTCTTGGTCTCGACCACCGTGATCGAAGTGGGAATCGACGTTCCCAACGCCAATTGCATGGCCATCTGCAGTCCTCAGCGATTGGGGCTGAGCCAACTGCATCAATTGCGGGGACGCGTCGGGCGTGGCACTCAACCGGGATTTGTTGGCTTGGTGTTGGATGAAATGACCCAGCCGGAGACCCGCGATCGATTGCAGTTGTTTTGCCGCACCACCGATGGTTTTGAACTGGCCGAGGCGGACTTAAAAATTCGCGGCCCCGGCGATTTGTTTGGAACTCGGCAGCACGGTTTGCCGCCGCTCTTGATCGCAGACCTATTTCGCGATCAAGAATGGTTGATCAAAGCTCGCAACGATGCGCAGGCCCTGGTGAAATCCGATCCCGAATTGGCCGACCCCAGTCGCAAGAGACTGAGACAATTGGTCATGGCCAAATACGGCAAAGTGCTGGAACTGGGCGACGTCGGATAGTGGAATCGTTTACGCCCACTGCAAGCAGATTTGGTTAACTGTGGTTAACCGCGTGGCCAGTGCAAATTTGGCGAAGTCCAACTTGGCACCAAAAACAGTCTCAGCCGCCAAAGTTGCGGCGACCCGCGTTTGGTCGTAAACGGTTACCGGATCGTAGAGCGAGTGTCCTGATCGCAGTCATTGAACAAGGGTTAATGAAAAATGGAGAATGAGAAATTCAAAATGATTGAAACGGCAACGCCGCATTTTCCATTTTTCATTTTCCATTTTTCATTACCCATTACCCATTACTCACTTTTCATGACTCATTCCATCTTCGCCCGACGCGTGGATTCAGCTGCTTGACCGACAGGAACTGGCCGCCCGATCGGGGCGCTCGGGCTACTATTAGCGGGCTACTATTAGCGGGCTACTGTCGGGGGCTACTCTCGGCGCCGAACTCTATTTCGTTAAACTGAGACCGTCCCCGATGGGGTGTCCGGTTGTTCGACAGAGAATCGTTAGCAAAGTATCGTGATGTTGTGGTCCAGCTGGATTCGGCCGATTCTATTTTGCGGTGACGCTGAAAAGACACATTACAGAGCGATGGCGGCATTAACCGCTGCTGCCAAAGTCCCCGGAGTGTTGGAACAATTGCGGTCGGTTGCCACGGTCCGGGATGATCGGTTGGCCATGGACGTGTTGGGTCATCGGTTCCTGAACCCGGTTGGATTGGCGGCTGGTTTTGACAAGGATGCCCGTTGGCACACCTTGCTATCGGCACTGGGGTTTGGCTTCATCGAAGTGGGGACGATTACCGATTTGCCTCAAGACGGCAATCCCAAGCCGCGTCTATTCCGCCTACCCGCCGATCAAGCGTTGCTCAATCGGTTAGGGTTCAATAACGGCGGTGCGGAAGTCGCGCGGCAGCGACTGGAGCGGCAACCATCCAACGTCGTTCTCGGAATCAACATCGGTAAGTCCAAGATTACCCCAAACGAATTGGCGGCCACCAGCTACTTGAAGAGCTTTAGGATCCTGTGGCCGTACGCCCATTACGTCACGATCAACGTCAGTTCACCCAACACGCCCGGCCTCCGGGCATTGCAAGATCGGCAACCGCTCCTGGAATTGCTCCAGTCGATCGAATCGGAAAATCAACGCTTAGCCCTCGAGAGTTCGCAACCAGCCAAGCCCGTCTTGGTCAAGATCGCGCCCGACTTGAACGATGCGCAAGTCGAGGACGTCGTCGAGATCGCGCTAGAGGCCAAGTTGGCGGGGATCGTCGCGACCAACACGACCATACGCCGCGATGGGCTCAAGACGCCGGCGGCTGAAGTCGGGAAACTGGGTGACGGCGGAATTTCAGGGCGACCGGTTCACGCCCGCAGTTGCGAAGTCGTGCGGCGACTCTATCGTCGCGCTCAAGGTCAATTGACCATCATTGGCGTCGGCGGTGTTTTCGATGGCGACGACGCTTGGCGAATGATTGGTGCCGGAGCCAGTCTCGTGCAAGTGTATACTGGTTTTATCTATGGCGGCCCGTTGATGGTTGCGGCGATCAATCGACAACTATTGGCCAAGCTCGAGTCGCACGGAATGAACCACTTGACGCAGCGAATTGGGCAAGAGTCGTAAAACAAAAAAGCCGAAACAAAGAAGCTCGAAAAAAATAAAGCCTAGGTGGGCTCGGGTGAGCCGTTCCTAGGCTTTTGTTTCATTGTCCAACTCACGCGAATGAGTCGGAAGAATGGCCGCGATCGGAGTTCAGAAACTTGACCTTGATCTTAGACCTTGATCGTGGCGTCGCCCTTCTTCCAGTTGCAGGGGCACAGTTCGTCGGATTGCAACGCATCCAGAACGCGCAGGACTTCGGCGACGTTGCGTCCGGCGCTTAAAGCATTGGCCGAGACCGATTGAATGATGCCGTTGGGGTCGACCAGGAACGTGGCTCGCAGGCAGACGTTTTCTTCTGGATGCAATATGCCCAAGTCGCAAGATAGTTTTTGGGCACCGATCAAGGGAAACTTGAGGTCATTCAAATCGGAGTGGCTTTGGCACCATGCCAAGTGGGAATATTCGTTGTCCGTGCTGCCGCCGACGACTTCGCAGTCTCGGTCCCGGAATTCGCCCAATTGCTTGTTGAATTCGGCGATTTCAGTCGGGCAGATGAAGGTGAAATCTTTGGGGTAGAAAAAATAACAGACCCATTTGCCTTTGTAGGATTGGTTATCAATCTTGGTCAGGCTTTTGGGGTCCGAGCCAACATTGGCGGGGCAGGAAAAAGTTGGGAAAGCTTGTCCGACAGTCAGCATGGGGGCACCTATGTTCCTAAAATGGGGTTCGATGGAAAGTTGATTTTCCTAGACTCCTCCCTAGTTGCCCAACCGCATCCCATACGCGAATTGGCCCCTCGAGAGCCCCCTAACTATACCCCGATTTTCGCGATCGCTGTAGGGGCGATCAAGCAGCTGACCCGGGCGATTAAAAAACGGAAACGCTCGGCAAGTCGAACGTTTTCGAACAAATCCCACTACGAAATGCAACACTTTTTGTACTTCTTGCCACTGCCGCACGGGCACGGGTCGTTTCTTCCAACTCTTATTTCGAGAATATGGATGGGTTGATCATGATCGTCTGACTCTTCATCCGATGAGCTGTCCGCATCCAACCATGGCCGATCCTGTTTTCGTCTCGCTTCGATGAGACTCTGGGTACGTGCAAGAGTGTATTGGTTGAATCCTTCTTCGGAACTCATGTCGTAGCCTGCGGCCATGCCGCTCATGACTAGTGATTTCGCACGGCCGTAATTTCTCGGTTCAGCAAGTTCTTGCTGAAATTTTGGAACGATGCTGGGTGCCGTCAAGTACCGAACAATCGAGGCGGCCTTGGGGTGCTTTAGCTCCCGTTCTTGAAACTCCCAGAAGCAAGCAAGCTCGAAGATAATTTCCGCAGCCCGATTGGGATGAACGGAGATCTTCCTTGGAGCATGATCGAATAGGAAGTCTTTCACGACACCGAGAGTCATTGTCTTCACGGTTTCTCCGTGCTGTTCCACACCGAAGCTCAGGAAACAGCCGATCCATCCGCAGTTACCCGTGCTGTCAAACACCCGTTGGCCCTCGGGTGATTGAGCGAAGGACTGAGCGGTTTCGTCCAGGTATGCGGACAGCTCCTGGTCGGTCATCTCCTCCTGGTCGGACATCTCGTCTTCGTCGTCATCAGCGGGCGGCGTGCTCAAGTCTGAATCGAAAGGAGCCGCAGGCATTTCCAAACCGAGACCGGCAACCCCCAGTTTTTCACGAATCGCACCCCAATCGCCCGCGAATCCGACGTCCACGAGACTGGCGGCGAACGCTCGTTCCATCGCTTCGGCAACTTCAGTGATTTGATAGTCCGCCAAGTGGGCGACGACGACCCCGTTCATGAATATCGGATTTCGTTGGGGTTCTTGGATTAATGAAGTGAAAATCGCTACGACTTCGGAGCGACCGGCTTCGTTTTCGTTGACGATTTCCGCCAAACAATCCACCGCGATCATGCGAGGCAGTTCTGGTAAAGAATCGTCTTGGGCGACCCGAGCCAGGGGCGCGATTGCGGAGACGCCAATCTTGGCAAAAACAACCGGCATTTCCGCAGGAGTCCAATCGTCATTCGGATCTTTGCCAGCGTCGCATAACAACTGGACGAGGTCCGCGACCGAATCTTCGCTGCGCAGTTCAGCCAGCGATCGCCACGCCGTGACTGGCAATAGTTCATAACGCTCTTCGTCGAAACTCGAATCGACTTCCGGCGGCCAATTTGGGTCTGCCCACTTTTGTGCGATCTGAACCAAAAGCGGAACATCAGCTGCCGTGATTTTACAGTGTGTGGTGTAGTAGGATTCTTGTTCGTCCCAGTCGTCGATCTCGCTGGGATTTTCGGCTGCCAACAGTCGTCGTTCGAGTGATTCTAGGTCCGTCATGCGATTATCCTTCTTGCCACGCCTTCGCCAATTGTTGACGCCGGTCGGGTGTTGGTGTTTTACGTCGACCTACATTATGCGTCTACCGGCCGAATTCACCAACACGAGTATTTTTCGGAAAATAACGAGCTCGGTCTACGGAGCGCTGACTTTGGGGTTGTTGGGTTTGAGGCATTTTTGTAGTGTCCGCAGTGATTCTCGGGCCAAGGCCCAGGGTAGCCCCGCCTTTTGTTCGCAAGGATGCGAATTTCGTGAAAAGAACAGCTCACACAATTCAGCGCTCGTTCGCTGGTTTGAAACGGAACGGGTACCGATGCGTCCTAACAATGGGCTCTTGCGCAGTTGCTTGTTTTGTCTTCCAGCCAGCGACGGGGACCGCTTTCCAACTTTCCCAATCAACCCAGGTTCAGCGAGCGGATTCGATCGAGTTGTGGCAAACGATCCAAGTTCCCGCAGCACAATTGGATGCGGCCGAACGTCTGCTCCAAGATTTGTTTGGCAGCCGAACCGACACAACTATCTTGCTCGACCGGCGTCGGCAGGAAATCCGAATTTCCGGGCCTGAGGAAGTCCGCCGCCAATCGCTTCGAGTCGTTGAAGCGTTTGGGTATGTCCAGCCGACCGGAACGTCACCATCGGGGCCTTCAAGCTTACCCGCGGTACCAACCGTCCCCAACACCAATGTGCCGGTCAGCTCGGACCTAGCCAGCAGTGCATCGGCCAGGTTGTTGCCGGGAACCAACGGCTTGTTGACGCCACGCAGCCGAACCCAAGTGATTCCAACCTATCAACGGCAGGCCTACATCGATCGAGTGACGGCTTTGTTGGGCGGCAAGTTACAACGACAGACTCGGCAGGGTCAAGCAACCTACTTGTACCCCGTCGATCAACAGCGATACGTCGCGTTCTATTTTGACGACGCGACGAACCAGCTCCGCTTCGAAGGCGATCCTGAACTGGTTCGGCAAATGGAGGCCTTGACCCAGGCCTTGCTGGCCACTGCCCCGGATCCAGCCAGCGGTATCGGCTTGGTTCGTTCCCATCGAGCGGATCGTCACAAGTTGGCGCGCGTGTTGAGCGCCTATTTGGATTCGGGAAATGGACACGAGCGTTCGACGGAACCCGCGCGGGGCTCGAACGTCACCGTTCCTTCGTCAAACGGTGGCGTGGGAACGCCGGCAGTTCCACCGAAAAATCCAAATCCGACCTCGTCGATTCCTGCGCCACGCATCATTCGGCCCTTGTCCGATCCCGCGACAGCTCGCCCGCAAGTGCGTCCGGTTAGTTTTCTGAGCCCCATCATCAGCCAAGACTTGGATGTCCCCGCCGCGACGCTCCAGTTCCAAGACGAGACCGGTCGCCCTCAGCAAGGCACGGTCCCGGACTTCGGGCGAAACATTGAAGTCGAGTTCTTGCCGGACTTGGATGTGATCATTCTTCGTGGTCGTAACCAAGACCTGGAACAATTGGCCCAGATCATTGAACAGTTGGAACAGTTGAGCGAACAGACCCAACCCGAGGTCGAAGTTTATCACCTGCAGCACGTTTCGGCCGATGCGATGGCAACTTTGATCTTGCAAGTGGACAACGAGCTGATTCGCGGTCGTCAAGGTCGCGCGACGATCACTTCGCTGAGCAAGCCAAACGCCTTGCTTTTGATCGGTTGGGGCGATGCGGTGGTGGCGATCAAGGACCTGATTGCGAAGTTGGATCAGCCCGTAGCGCCGGACGCGCAGTTCAAGGTCTACCAATTGAAGAACGCCACGGCCGCTACCGTTCAGACGTCATTGACTACATTTTTGGCAAACCGCACGGCGTTGGGACTTCGCGCCCGCTTGATGGCAGATGCTCGCACCAATTCATTGATCGTCAGCGCCAGTCCGCGCGACTTCGCCGAGATCGACCGGATCGTCGACGAGATGGATCGGCCCGAAGGCATGGCGACTTCCCGAGGGCAGGTCGTCGTTGCGAAGAACGTTTTGGCAACCGACTTGGCTCAGACGCTGCAACTTGCGATTGCTGCGATTCAAACCGGCGATAGTCGTTCTGCGATCTTGGAACTGCTGACGATCGACGAATCCGGCGCCGAAGTGATTCGATCGGGCGCGTTGGACAATGTATCTGTAACACCGCAACCACGCACCAATTCCGTGTTGGTCACGGCTCCGCCTGAGTCGTTGCCGTTGCTACTTTCTTTGTTGGAGCAATTGGATCAACCGGGTTCAGCGGCCCAAATGAAAATCTTTCGGATTCAGCACAGCGATGCCGCCAGTATCGTTCAGGTCCTGCGTTCGCTATTGCCTTCCGAAACCACGACGACCCAGCCGTTTCGTTTGCCCAACAGCGGTGTCGCCAGTTCCGTGGTGCCGCTGCGGTTCTCGATCGATACCAGATCCAATAGCGTGTTGGCGATTGGAAACGAAGCAGACCTGAATGTGGTCGAAGCGCTGGTGATACGCTTGGACGAAGAAGGCGCGTTGCAACGTAAAACAGTTGTCTATCATTTGAAAAATGCACCCGCCCGAGATATTTCGGCAGCGATCAATCAATTCTTGCTCAATCAACGTCAGTTGAACCAAGCGGCCCCGGGCTCGACCAATCCGTACCAACAACTGGAGCAAGAAGTCATTATTGTCCCTGAACCCGTCGGCAATCGCTTGATTTTGAGTGCGACCAGTCGCTACTTCGACGAGGTTTCGAGCTTGATCCAAAAATTGGATGAGGCCCCGCCGCAAGTGATGATCCAGGTCTTGATCGCGGAAGTCTCGCTGAACAGCGCCGATGAGTTCGGGATCGAGTTGGGGTTGCAGGACACGGTTCTCTTCGATCGTAGTTTGTTGGGCGACCTGTTGACGACCGTCAATAGTACCACAACCTCCACTCCGGCTGGTGTAGTCACGGTCACCGAAGAAATCATTCAAGCCGCGTCGAATCAGCCTGGTTTCAATTTCAATTCGACGGGCCCATTGGGCAACAGCGGGTCACAACGAGCTTTGCACAACAGCAAAGCGACCGGTGGACAAGGTGTCTCGAACTTTGCCGTTGGCCGAGTCAACAACGAATTGGGATTCGGTGGACTGGTATTATCTGCCAGTGGTCGCAACGTAACGGCCTTGTTGCGTGCCCTGCAAGAATCACGCCGCTTGGAGATCTTGTCTCGGCCACAAATTCGGAGCTTGGACAATCAGCCGGCCTACATTCAAGTCGGCCAAAAGGTTCCACGAATCACGGGTTCGGTGGTCAATCAGAATGGCCAGACGAATACGGTCGATTTGGAGAACGTCGGATTGATTCTGGGTGTGACCCCGCGGATTTCGCCCGACGGAACGGTCGTCATGGAAGTGGATGCGGAGAAGAGTCAGTTGGGCACGGAAATCGATGGGATTCCAATCACGGTTTCCAACGACGGCACGATCATTCGTTCGCCTCGGATCGAAACGACCACGGCCCAGACGACCGTGAGTGCCGCCAGCGGCGAGACGATTGTGTTGGGCGGACTGATCTCGAAATCGCAGCAACAAGTCAAACGTAAAGTGCCCTGGTTGGGCGATCTGCCATTGTTGGGTCGCTTGTTTCGTTTCGACAGCGATATCGGGAAGCGAACCGAATTGGTGATCATCTTGACTCCGCATGTGATTCGATCTTCGTACGACAACGAACGAATCAAAGAGCTCGAGTTGGCTCGCATGAGTTGGTGCGCGGCGGATGTCTACGAAGTGCACGGCGATATCAACCTAACACAACGGTTTTACGATATAGAAGCTGAGACACACGTTGTCTATCCGAACGGAGCCCCTCCGGAACTGACAGGCTCGGAGGATAAGAAGTAGGATGATGCGATACTTCGTCCAGCCAATCGTTTTGTTCGGATTCATGTTCACCGGGCTTGTGCTCCTGAGCGGCTGCAGTTCGTTTGTTGGCAAAGAGAAGTCCACGTCACTTTGGCCGTGGCAGAAGACAGAAGAGAAGCCACAGCTTCCCACGCGAATCTTGACCATCTGGACGGACGCCGTTCACCACCAAGCGGGAGAAAAAGCCAAACGCGGCTTTGGTGGACGTGTGGTGTTTTACGCCACCGGCGAACAACCCATTCAAGTCGATGGAACCCTGACCATCTATGTGTTTGCGGACGAGGCGGGCCAAGAGAGCCCTTCACCCGAGCGAAAGTACGTCTTTGGCGCTGCGGAGTTGAAACAGCATTACAGCAAATGCAGTTTGGGCGATTCTTATAGCGTGTGGCTGCCTTGGGATGTCGTCGGCGGAACGTCGCGGCAATTGACCTTGATCGCTCGATTCGATTCAACCGACGGCGGAACCGTGATGTCGGATCCAGCTAAGAAAATGCTGCCAGGTTTATCCAAAAGACCAGACGCCGAGACCGGCGACGCCACCGCGGCCGCCGAAATTTCGAACCGGACGGAAGATGGTGCATCGACCCAACTCCGACCACTCAGGCAGGCATCCAAATCAATCGCGAAACCAGTGTCTGCTAGTCGATCTGAGGGTCATGGTCCGGCAGGTACACGGCGATCCGCAGCTAGATCGATCGCCGAGGTGCTCCAAGAGCAACGTGAAGTGTCAAGTGAAGTGCCAAGTTCAACGTCGACTGACGCACAAGATCGTGACGGGCTTGATTCCGGAGTGACTCAAGTGGGATATGAGGAATCGGAATCCGATTCGAATATCACGCCCCGCCAAAAAGAAAGTTCATCGTCGAATTCACGTGTCGAGACCATTCAATTGGGACGTTTGCGTTCGAGCACGGCGTCGGTCGTCAATGTCCCGCAGCATTGGTTGCACCAATCGGCGGCCGATTTTCAGGCCGAAACCACCGACACGTACGACGTTCACGACCCGGAACGACAAGCTCCACGTACGAACGTCTCTTATGGTCGTCCGGGTGAGAGCCGCCTGAACTCAAGTTCCAACGCATTCACGGAAACAGAAACATCCGAGTCGAGTGGCGATCCTAAAGAAGAACCCTGGCCGCGCCGAACGCGAACCATGGGCAGCGGCCGTCGCTCGATCGCCGAATCACGCCGAGACGCCATGGCCGAGCGCCGGCCGGAGAAGGCACAGCGTCCTTGATTTTCTAGGGTTCTTCCCGCAGTGCCTCTGCTCGGATGCCATCCAATAATTGTTGGCCACGTTCGGTCCGGCGTGACAACTCGCGACCGGCCCCAGTCGTTGCAATAACGATGGAAAATATTCGTTCGTCTTGGCCCTTTGTTGTCCAAGTTCGATCTTCGAATATCCAATATTGTTCAGCGTTTACTTGTTCCGCCAACGCGTCCAAAATTTTCTTTGCTTCGGACTTGCCTTTGCTCCGAACAATTTTCTGAAGATACAAATTGAACACAAAGACTTCGTCGATAATATCAAACGGACGGCCTGCGGGCACCATTTCGCCGTCCGGTGCCTCCACAAACCTCCCACGATACTTCGTTGCAATCGTGGCTCTAATTTCGAGCCAGTTCGGGCTAATGGAGTCAAATTCCTCGAAGTCAAATTCTGTCAGCAAGAAAAGCATGCACCGCAATCCATGGCCAAGTGGAAAATCAAATGCGGCCGCGTCGGATTCCTGGATCAGGTCGAGGTTGCTTTTGATGATTCTCGAAATTCGCGCTAACGCATCGCGACGTTCCTCCTCATTCATCATCACCAAATTCTCGTGCATTCGGCGCATTCTTGGATCGTTAAATGTCGGGGAAAAAAGGTCAACTACATTACGCGCCGGAGTCAACATTCCCATAGCGGCCGCGCTGCCTAGACCGCCATCTTCGGTAACAACGGCACTAAGGTTTTCTTCAAACGTCCGGTTGTAGACCTCGGCAAACTTCGCAGCACGATCCGGTCCATTGCGAATCAAGTTCGGATCGTCAGGTTTTGTTTCCTGAGCATTTGCTTCCGGAGCGATGTAGGTCGTTTGCGTTGTGAGTACGGCGATTACAGCAACACTGACGATACGGCAAATTGAATTGAACATTGGATTTCCTTTGTGGACAAGATTGGTAGATTTAATTGGCGATGCGATCGAAATTACGGTCCGGCCGGGAATGGCTTGTAATCACGAAAGTATGGGGGCTCGTAGTTGTTGACAAACCAATCCCACTTGGCTCGTACGTGCGCAAGACCAATATCGAGACCATTCGGACATCCGTTCATCCGCGTATAAACGCCGCTTTCATTGAATTGTTCCGAGCTAAACACGATTCTTGGAATTAGTATTGGAATCCCTGGATTGAGTTCGCACATTGTACCAGTGACCTTGATACTATGACGACCCGGATGAGACGCAACTATGGATTCATTGGCCAAACACGGAATGTAGCATGGTTGAAACGGCGGCTCCCCAAGCAACGAATAGTCGTCGTCCGGGTGATCATGTTTACCGTAAGTATGCGCGTGACAATTTCGTGAATAGTCCATTCCCGGCAGAGGCGGAGGCGGAATGTATCCTGCATAAACCCAATCCCAATGACGTTTGTTGTCATCAATATCTACAATACCAACCCCTGCAACAGGTTGTTGCCAATTGAGATTTACGGTAATCTTGGCGTAGTCATATTTTTGACCAAGACAATTCTTATGATGGATATCGTCGGCGTGGTTCGGATCGTATTTCTCGTACCAATCATGTGTTGCATTTCCAATGGGTGGTTGCCCAGGCATATCACATTGTAAGAATACTGGAAAACTCTGAAGAACACCGCCTATTGACTTTCGACACAGTAATAATAGCTCAGGTTTAGCCACTTGGCCAACCGCCAAGCTTGTCAGTGAGGCAAGCATCTGGAAAACGCTCAAATGAATGACCAAACCCACAACGAGTTGTTTAAATCGCATACAACGTGTACCTTTTCGAATGAAGAACAAAACAGTAACAACAAACAGCGGTCGCAGACCCGGTCTTAAATTCGCGCGGTCCGTTATCCTATCATATGTTTTTATTAGTCGTTGTCGTTGTCGTTGTCGTTGTCGTTGTCGTTGTCGTTGTCGTTGTCGTGCAAAGGCGACGATTTTGCCTTTAGATGCGTGTGCAATTTGTTTTAGGGGGCGAGCCAGTCCGCTACGATTCGTTTGCAACTTTGCCCAGCAGAATTCGAAACGAACCAGACACTTGGTTTTCCGCTTCAAACCACGGATGATTCCAATGCCTATCTCTGACCATTCGAAATGGTGATTTGATCGGTGACTTGCGAGACCCCTGGCTGCATCGATGTGATCAGAACGGCCAATGCTCGTTGATGTTCTGTTTCGACTTGACCGGACAGGTAGGCGACTCGATTCTCCAGGCGAACTTCTAGCGAGTGGGGTCCGATTCGATCAATGGCCTGAGTGATTTCGAGCCGGGTTTGTTCGATCCGATCGAGCGCTTCAACTTGGTTACGTGAGTTCGGCGCTGCAAGGGGCTCGAAGGCCAAGATCAAACGCGGTGCGTAGGGCTGGGATGGGCCTGCGGGAGCGAGTCGGCGATTGACTTGAGTGGCGAGGTCCGCAGCTGGCGGCAGTGACTCGACGGCCGATTGAACACGGCCGGATTCGATCACGGCACCCGACCCGACAAAACGTGTCGTCGCTTGATCCGAACCCACAAACTCGCCCGGTCGGCGCCGATCGCGCAGAAAACGCTCGGACCCGGTAATTCCACCTGCGGACTCGGCTTCTGCCGCCACATTTTGCAATCTTTGTGGTCCAGCCTGGCGTTGCAGTGGGCGGCCGAACGTTCGTTGCTGTTGGGCTTCGGCGACCAATGTGGTCCCAAGGCCAAAAAAAACAACGATTGAGCATTGAAATATCAGTTTCTGCACCGGGAGCACCTTTTGGGGAAATTCCGCCTTGAGCATTCGTTTTCTGTCGTCCTCAGCTTGTCGCCACTTGATGAAATTGTACCACGGCATTTGGAATCTTCGACTTGGGTATCGAAACGAACGATTGCAAAAGCAGAAGCGATGCCCTCAGTTGCCTAGGCCTGGACGTTCGATTATCGTGATCCGGCAAGAACTCCGTTGGACCCGCGTAAGTTCCGACACTATTTTGGAAGCCTTGCGACTTCCGCTATGGATTTGTCCCGATACAAAGGCAATTTAGCGAGCGCTGGTGTACCGGCTTCAGCCGGCGAGCAGCTGAAAAGAGCATTTTCACAACTCTCGCCGGCTAAAGCCGGTACACCAGCGCTCGCTAAACCGATACCATTTACGGGTTCTCGGATTTTCAAAGTCGGACGCTCACACAAGTCGGGAACTTGATTCGGGACAATTCCTATGTCCGAAATTCAGAACTTACTTCGCGAGGATTACTGGGATGAAGCTACAACACCTGACAAGTATTGTGCTAAGATTGTTCGCTGTGATTTCTTCGGTTGTGAGTGGACAAGAGACCGCTAGTCTGGCTACCGGGTCAACACCTCAAGAGCTGGAGCGGATCACCGCCCAACACGTTCCCAACCTGATTCGGGTCACGGCGGGGATTTATTCCGGTGGTTTGCCCGAGGGGGAAGCCGCGTTTCGCGAATTGGCTGACTTGGGGATCAAGACCATCATCAGTGTCGATGGAATGAAGCCCGACGTCGAGACGGCGGATCGGTTTGGATTGCGCTACGTCCATCTGCCACACGGCTACGATGGCATTTCTGAACAACGAAGTCAGGAGCTGGCCAAGGCAATTCGCGATCTGCCTGGCCCGATTCTGTTGCATTGTCATCACGGCCAACATCGTAGCCCCACGGCCGCTGCGGTGGCATGTGTGTTATCCGGACGCATCGATGCAGCAAGCGCCGAGTCGGTGCTTCAATTGGCTGGCACTAGCCCCCATTACCTCGGTCTGTATCAAACGACCAAACAGGCTCGGCCGCTCTCCCAGGAGCAGTTGGACGCGGTGCATGTCGAATTCAAAGAGGTGGCCGAAGTACCTCCCATGACGGAAGCGATGGTCGAGATGGAACGTCGATTGGGTCACCTGCAGTCGATCGAGAAAGCTGAATGGCAAACCCCGACGTCGCATCCGGACTTGGTCCCTGCTCACGAAGCCTTGCTGCTCCGCGAGTTGTACGCCGAGATGTTGCGCTCCGATGAAGCGGCCACGGCCACCGACGAGTTCAAGACGTGGCTGAAGGACGGCGAGCGACAACTACAAGATTTGGAACGAGATCTGGGGGCCTTGGCCACGAGCCAAGATCCTGCCGCACTTCATTTGCAGCTCGCCAAGACTCAAAAGGCCATTCAAGCCAATTGCCAAGGTTGCCATCGCCAATTTCGCGACGTCCCGCAACGTTAATTCGGCGCCAGAAACTTCGAGAAGTCATGATGGTATCGGTTTAGCGAGCGCTGGTGTACCGGCTTTAGCCGGGCGGGTCGCTGAAAAGAT
>JAUXWY010000396.1 GCA_030681235.1 Pirellulaceae bacterium
TCCAATCCTCCACTCGAACTTCTCCGTCCGGTTGCTTGCGGTGCCCGGGAATCGGCCGTTGATTGATCTCGATCCGGGCCGCGTTTCGCCACACGTGCGACGGGTAATAGCTATGAGCCACCGCTTGGCAGTTGTAGCCAAAGAACAAGTCAAAACCTTGGCGATTGGGATCTCCCGTGCTTCCCACCGGCCCCAATCCCCATTTGCCGAACGCGCCGGTCGCGTAACCCGCGCGCTGAAAAACCTCTGCGATCGTGAGAGCGTCATCGCTCAATGGGTGTTGGCCTTCGGTGAACTGGGGGAAGTTGACCTTCGCTTGCAGATTTCCCCGGATCTCCGCATGCCCCAAATGTTTTCCAGTCATCAGAACGCAGCGCGACGGTGCACAAACGGGTGCTCCGCTGTAATGCTGTGTCAGGCGAATCCCCTGACTCGCTAGTCGATCGAGGTTCGGCGTGGGGATTTTCGTCTGACCGAAGCAGCCAACTTCGCCCCAGCCCAAATCGTCCGCCAAGATGAACACCACGTTCAATCGTGGCTCGTCAGCGTGCGCCGGGATCGAGCCGAAAATCAAAACGACCGTCGCACCGCAAATGCACCGCAGCCATCGAGCCAACACTAATCGCGCCATTTGGGTTCCCAATCGATGTTTTTGCTTCTCGCGTTTTTTAAATACTCGTCCAGTTTGTTTGTCACCTCAGGATGAATGGTGGCGACGTCGATGCGTTCGGCCGGATCACTCGCCAAGTCGAACACGACCAGCGGTTGGGTTGGTCCATGACGGATGCCCTTCCAGCGACCATCCAGGAGTGCCGCTTGTTTGAAGCCTCCTTCGTGAAACTCCCAATACAAGTACTTGTGCTGCGATTGTTCCGTACTGCGTCCTAGTAGAGTCGGTACAAAACTAAGCGAGTCCAAATCCGACGGAGGCTGGGCTCCGGCCAACTCGGCAGCTGTAGCCATCCAATCGCCGAAATACGCGACATGACCCGATTCTTGATTCGCTTCAATCTTACCCGGCCACCAAGCAATGGTCGGGACGCGAATTCCTCCATCGGTCAAACTCCGCTTGATGCCATTGAACGGACCGGACGGTGAAAACCTAGCCAGGCGATGGTTGCTCTCGTTGTGCGGCCCGTTGTCGCTGGTGAAGATGACCAAGGTGCGTTCAGCAATTCCCAGCCTCTCGAGTTCCGCCAACATTCGACCCACATAGCTGTCCAATCGAGTGATCATCGCGGCATGACCTTTGTCCGGCTCCGGCCAGTCTTTGTCTGCATAAGACCCGAAGTCCGGAACATGAGCGCCGTTCTTGAGCTCGCGAGTTCGTTCGTTGTTCGCGTGAGGCGTAACCATGCTCCAATACAGAAAGAACGGCTGGTCCCGTGAGTCGTTCACGAACTTGATGGCTTCGTCAGCAAACAAGTCGTCGGCAAACTCACGAGCTTCGGTCGCGTAGCCACCTCCGCGACCGCCCACAGGCGTGACGACATTCGTCAGTTTCACTTGTTGCTCATTACGCCACAGATATTCCGGAAAATGATTGTGAGCGTGAACTTGACTCAAATATCCAAAGAAGGAATCAAACCCCTGCCGTCGCGGCAAACCTGATTCAGCGGGACCAACATCGCCCAGTCCCCACTTGCCGACGAGTGCGGTTCGATAGCCCGCGTTTTGCAGAACTTTGGCGACCGTGACGTCGTCGGCGCGCAGGGCTTGGGCTTGAGGGTTTTGGTCACCCGCGTTGCCACGAACTCGAGTCCGACCATGATGTTGCCCCGTCATGAGCACACTCCGCGAAGGCGCACAGACGGTGGCTCCCGCGTAAAACTGAGTAAAACGCAGCCCTTCGGAAGCCATTCGATCCAAATTCGGAGTGTGGATCACCGTTTGGCCGAAGCAACCGACTTCGCCATACCCCAAATCATCCGCCATGATCCAAATCAAATTCGGCCGATCCTGGGCCAGGGCGATCGAACCAAAGCACAGCCATAGAAATAAAGCACGACCGAATATCATGTCGAACGTCTCGCGATTGAGGTTAGAATCAGAACAATGCATGCAGCGAATCAGCCCCCGTGACTGGACGAGCGACTGGTTTATTCTAACCTACGAACACACGACCAGGAAAGGTCAAGGATTCCCGTCCTCCGTCCGTCTGTCGCTTTCCAGCCCCCACTCGGCCAAAATCAAAGTAGCGAGATGATTGATGACAACTTGCGAATAGACCTCACCGAGGAATTGACGTTGTTCAGTCGTTGCGTCTATCTTGATTCCTTTGAAAATCGCCGTTCTCATTTCTTCGGTGAACGGTTGAATCTGTTCGCGCAGAAACGGTTCGGTCAACGCCTTTAGTTCTACGGATGGAATTCGAACTCGATAAAGCCGCTGAAGCAGGTTGATCCGGAATTTGCGGCCATTCGAAAACGGCAAGGAATTGAAGCCCATTTGACGAACCTCGCTTGGTTCTTCCATGATGCCGCCGCCTGACCAAGTCACAGTTTTCGCGCTGTCAAAGTGGTCTTTGAGCTCAATTCGGATCACATTTTTATTTCCGAATTCGGGCTGGAAAATGGGATGATACCTCATTAGGTCGAGTGGTACGCCGAGATCATCTCGCGCCATCGACAGCAATGCCGGTAGGGAGGATTCGAGATCTTGATCCGTACACTCCAGCCAAGTCTCAAACGCCAGCCATCGAACCGCATTTTC
>JAUXWY010000398.1 GCA_030681235.1 Pirellulaceae bacterium
GCCAAGCGGGATTTTGTCGCGCGCTCCGCGCGGTTTAGCGAGAAGCCTAACGATCCGCTGGACAAGCCAAGCGGGATTTTGTCGCGCGCTCCGCGCGGTTTAGCGAGAAGCCTAACGATCCGCTGGACAAGCCAAGCGGGATTTTGTCGCTCGCTCCGCGCGGTTTAGCGAGAAGCCTAACGATCCGCTGGACAAGCCAAGCGGGATTTTGTCGCGCGATCCTCGCGGTTTAGCGAGAGAACCCGAGAGACGCGATCGGACATGGGAAAAGTACTTTCCAGCCTCATCAAACTTATTATTTCAATCGCCTGTATGATTCTCACCACGTACGTAGTATGGTGGTTTGGAATGGTTTCAATATTGGCAATAGAACGCTGAAGGCGAACGAGAGGTCGTTGAACTCTTGACCCACCTTGCAGAACAAGGAAAGGTTTTGGTTGTTTATCTTCCGCCACCTACTGGATTCGATCCAGACACTGCGTTGCGGAAATATGCGGAGAGTTTCCCAATCGACCAACCCGAGAACATCAAACCGTCGGATGAAAACCTCTCTGTCCAAACCGGGAAAACCACATCCTGCCCTATCCCTATACCAAATCAAAGAGGCCTGACCGGTCTGCCCCATTTGATTTCTTGGTTGCGATGTTTTTTAAGCACGATGTTTTTTAAGCAAGCAATTCGCTCGACATCGTAATCCAAATGATCGGTCGCGATGTCTTTTCGTAGATACTAGGCTAGTTCTTAGAATTCAACCGACCACTATCGCTCAAGGCCAGCAGTGCGGGAAGGAGAATCACGTTGCCAAACAATCCGCCAAGCATCGCGGCACTCACAAGGCCACCAAAGTAGATCGTCGGGACAAATTGGCTGGTCGTCAAGCTGACAAACCCCACGACCAGGGCAATCGTCGAATAGGTCAAGGCCGTGCCAATTTGTTGCTGCGCCCATTCGACACCGCGTGATTCGTCGGAACTGACGCTTTCTTGCCCTTGATACACGACCGCCCACAAATAATGCAACGAGCTGTCCACACTCAAGCCGATGCTAACGGCTGCAATCATCGCCACGCCCATGTTGATCGAAATTCCCAACCAAGCCATGCCACCCAACAAGACAAAGATTGGCAACAAGTTGGGCACCATGCCAATCACGACCAGCCGCACGTTTCGCAAGGCGACATACATCAGGCCGGCGATGCTGCCAATCGCGACCAACGTCGTGGCCAAATGGTCGTTCAACAACGAGTCGACGATCTTCGACAGCAATACGAACAGTCCCGAAATCCGATACGGAGGATCCGATTCGCCAAACGTTTCGTCCGTGATGGCTCGGATTTGACCAATCAAAGCTCGCTTCTCTTCGGCCGATTGCTGTTGCCGAGTCCGAGCAAAAATCCGCAGATGTCCAACACTCCGGTCGCGGTCCCACCGGTACCAATAGTCCGTAAACTGCGGCAAAACCTGCCGCATCGAACCCACCAGAGTGTCCGGCGGCAAAAACCGCAACGCCACAAAATTTTGCGTCGTTTGCCAAACGTCGACCAACGAAATGACTTTGGCCAGTGCCAACGGGCTATCGGTATCATCCGTCGGGTTGGGAACCGAACGACGAATCTCGCGCAGACGGTCCTGGAACTTGGCGACTTTGGCCATGAACTCACGATCCAAAGTCTTGGGCGTTGGCACTGAAATCTCGATCAAACCGGCCCCGCCGAATTGCCCTTCCGCAAAGTGGTAGCCTGCGAGAATCGGCGTCCCCGGTCGAAAGTTCTTGGTGAAGTCGGTCTCGACACGAGCGAAGTAAAATCCGCTGGAGACGATCAAGCTGACGGCCAAAGTCAAACCACACACGAGCCCAGGTCGGCGCCTGACTCGCCCGAGAACTTGAATCAAGCTCCCTTCCACCAACGACTGCCCCAAGCCAGTTGAAACCGACTGGGCCCTCGTTCCCCATAGCGCCAACCCAGGGACCAGCAAGCACACCGCCACCAATGTGACGAGACTCGCCAACCCCATCATCAAGCCGAACTCTTGCACCGCACTGACTCGGGCGATGGCCAACGAACCAAATCCCGCCGCATCGGTCAGACAGGCCCAAAAAATTGGCGGCATCAACCGTCGTAGGGTCGTTTGCATCGCCGTCGTCGCGTTATCACCAGCCATGCGCCGCCTGCGATACCCGACAATCAAGTGAACCGTCGTTGCCACGCCAATCACCGCAATGATCGAACCCAACAACGAACTGATCATCGATTGCTGAAACGACATCAGGTTGAGCAACCAAATCGTGACGACGTTGCTCCAAAACACCACTGCCGCTGCGATCAACATCCAACGAAGCGTGCGCAGCACCACTAAGATGACCAGGCCCAATAGAACCATCGAACCGTATTGCAACCATAACCCGTCGCGTCGCAAGTACTCGAGCGCATCTTCCACCATCACGGGCTCGCCCACCACGTGAGCTTCAGGCACGTCGGCCACGATCGCTCGAAGTTGCTGGATCGTATCCCGGGTCTGGTCCGGCGACTCTGCTTGAGATGTCGAACGAATCAAACAAACCAAAACCGCTAGATCATTCCCGCGATGATGGGTCCAGCCATCGAAGGTCGTCGTAAACTGCTGGGCCAACTCGTTGTTCGGATCCAGCAGTGCCCACTCGGAAGTGGAGCCCGGGTACACGATCGCCGAGATCAGCCGCAACGTTCCTTCCAAC
The DNA here is from genome assembly GCA_030681235.1 of Pirellulaceae bacterium. GTDB lineage: Bacteria > Planctomycetota > Planctomycetia > Pirellulales > Pirellulaceae > M30B19. The sequence goes on from JAUXWY010000398.1 coordinate 2,716, forward strand.
CTGTCCAAACTCAGCACTTCTTCCACGTGCGGAAGTTGCTCGACTTCCCGCGACAACTCCGACAAGCGTTTTAAGCCACGACCGTCGGCGGCGAAAAGATCTGGATCGCGATACATGACCAGAATGGTCTCGCGTTCCCCGAAAATGCGTTTGATTTCGCGAAAATCAGCAACCGACGCATCATGCGACCCGAACATCTGGTCGACCGAACGCCCCGTCGTCATCTTCGTCGGAGAGAACCAGGCCAGCGCCAACAGAACCAATCCAGTGCCGAGACCGAACCAACGCCCAGCAACCAACCAACGAGCGAACCAAGCCGACAACGAACTTGAGCCGCTCGCCGACCGATCGTGTTCTACCATTGGAGCCACAGGTCGATCACCTACGCCCACTGCCGTTCCGCTCGTTGTCGCAACGAATTGGCTTCATCATCGTTGACGAAGCGAAACGTCTGTGGGTTGATCTCGAGCTTTCGTTGTAATATCCAAGCCAGGGCGGCGGCGTGACAAGTCAAATGCGAATTGCGCATCACGGCCGGATTCGCAGCCGTCGGTTTGCGAGTCTTGATCGCTGAAAAGAAGTCCTGAGCATGCTCCGTCACGTCCAAACCCTTCACTCGCCCCGCTGTGGGACTTAACAGCCCTTGAAGTGCCTCGGTCGAAGCAACGGTTTCGCCGCTATCCCCGGTTTCTAACGAGCCTTCACTGCCAACCAGGCGAATCGGGCAAGTCCCCAATCGCGAGATCCACTTCGGCCCGCGATCGCCAAAAGGATCTGCAATAAAATCAAAGATCAATTTCACACCGTTGTCGTAAATGCAGACAATCGAGTCGTTGGTTGGTTCGTAGGTCTTGGGCATCGTGCCATCGGACTGATTGGCCCATTGACACAAATCGCCCGTATGAGCCCCCCAATCCAGGAGCCGGGCTCCCGAATCGAAGTCGTGGTAGCCGCGCCAACCACCCTGCACGTACTGTTCGTTGTAAGGTCGCCAGGGAGCCGGACCCAACCACAAATTCCAATCCACTTCCGTGGCGGCAGGAGTCGGTTCGCCGGGCAGCCAGTTGTTTTGGAGTGTGGGAATATAGATCGAAGCGTAGAGCGTCTCCAGTCGACCGAGCTTGCCTTCTTGAGCCATCCGAACGGCTTGTTGAAAGTTCGGGACACTGCGCCGCTGGGTTCCCGCCTGAAAGACTCGGCCCGTTCGTTCGAAGACCTGAACAATCTCTTCACACAACTGCATCGTGATGCCGCAGGGTTTCTCACAATAGACATCTTTCCCTGCTTCGGCCGCCAAGATCGCCGCGCGAGCATGCCAACGATCTCCGGTTCCGATCAGGACGGCGTCAATTTCTTTGCGATCCAACAACGAGCGAAAATCTCGCACGAACTCGCAGCGCCCCTGCCCTGGATGGTTGTTCAGCATGTTGCGAGCCGCATCACGACGTTTCGCTTGCACATCGGCGACGGCGACACAACGGACCTCGGGAAGGGTCAGCATCGCCTGCAGGTCGTAAGTCGCACGTGGTCCAATCCCGATCACGCCCAAGTTGATCTGCTCGCTGGGTGGCACCGCGCCCGAAAACGGTCGCCCCAAGTTGCCCAACACATGCCGAGGCAAAACAAGCGGAGCGCCCAATGCGAGCCCTGCGGATTTCAAGAACTGCCGACGACCATTTGAAACGGAATGTTGCGGGGCGCTCATGCTTCGATCTCTCGTTGAAGGCGACTGGAATCAATGGCGGCGCTGAAAATCGATTTTTCAATTTGAAAAGCTCAAACGCTGCTTGCAGTTCATCGACTTGGCCAACGCTTCTCCCGTACAGAGTCTAGAGGAACGGCGGGGCACTTTCAAGCAACGAAGTCACAATTCTTCTCGATCGCTGCCGCACTGCCATCGCGTAGCCAACCGTCCAATTGGGCCGGGTCTTTCAGTTGTTGACCTCGCAAAGTCGGAACTGCCATGTATTGGCACGACACATCGGCAAGCGACGTCATGTCGCCCCACAATTTCTCGAATTGGCAGACCGGAAACACGTCTTCCTGCCCATTGCCCCACCGTTTTTTGACGTCCTTTAACGTAATGTACGTCGGCAATCGACGCGCGAACTGCCGCACGGCCTTGAGCACTCGCTCGGAATCACTCAAGCTGTCCCGACTCAAACCAAACCGTTCCAGCAACCGATCGATATCGATCCAAGTGGTCATGGAATTGTAATAGGTAAGATTGAACTCGTCTCGTTCATTGGGCATCGCCAGTCCCTCGACCAAGCGGACGCGACCATTAACGCGAGCCAAGCCGCCGCCACGATCCTCCATACGACGCGTAATCACCTCGATCGATAAGCACGCCCCACTCTGGATATGCGTGCCCAACAAGCCGGGTTCCACCGACGCTCCCAATGTATCCACGTTGTGCAGCATCAGATGCTTCAAGCGAGGCTGAGCGTGCAAAAGTTCTTGCAGCAGACCAGTGCGCAACAAGTTCGGAATCTCGTACCAATGTCCAACCGGATGCAGGCATTGCATCGGCAAGTTGTCGACGTAGTCCGTGGCTTCGCCCGCCGATTGAGCCCAGTTCATCAGCGCTGAACGCAGGCTTTGGCGAACTTTTTGTTGCTGTTGATCCAAAACTTGCTGAGACATTTCTTCCCAGGCAAATCGCAAATCGCGAATCGTAGGAACCATTCGCAATCCGACACTCTTGCCGGAGGAGACGTACACGCCACCTTCGCCATTCTGTTGTTGCCAACGTTCCACGGCGGCTCGAATCGGTTGCTCGGTCATGTAGCCCGTCGTCACGATGTGTACTGGTCGGCAACCGTGCAAACGTCCCGTCTGTTGACTCTTGGCCAGATGAATATCGAGGAACGAGCGATGCCGACCCGTCATCCGAACAAATGGATGTAGCGCCTTGACCACTCCTGCACCTTGCGTCCAGCGACTGCCAACACCCGCTGCCAAGGTCACCACAGCAACTTCGCCTCGTTCGATGGCGGCTTTACCGATCTCCACAGTTGAATCCGGCAAAGGTTGCCGACAATCCATCACATCCCCTTCTTGGACATCGTCGATCGCCGTGGTTGACGGGAGGAGGTTCTGAGCCAACCCCAAACGTCCGGCCAACAAATCTTCTCGCAACTGTTGGTGAGCGACGGGATCGAAGCCGTTGATTTGCAACAAATCGGTCAAGGACTGTCGCGAGATCGAATCGTCAGTTTTCCCGGGCAGAATGCGTGCAATCAACTTGCTGGCCAGATCGGTTTCCGAACTTCGACAAAGTTGTCCCACGCGTTCCAATTCAGCGCGGGTCTCGGCGGAAAGACTTTGAATATCCTGCCGCAACCAACCGGGAACCAGCAACGGGTAATAGCCGACAGGATAGGAACCGCCTGGCATCAACTGAGCCTGTGTGCCTTGATCATTGATCTCGAAGTCGTAGACAACCGGATCCATGGCAAAAGGCAAGGCATGCTCCATTTCGCGTTTTGTGGTTTGCATGACTTCCCAGAGCCATTGTCGAGCTTCGACCTTTCGTTCGGGATTGAAAATGAATCCCATGCCGCCACCGGCCATGCCGCCCAACATCCAGAAGCCCCAGAAATCTTTTCCGTAGGTTTCCCGACAACGAGCAATCAACCGTTCGGTGTACGCGTTGGTACACCAGGGGATGATCGCTTGCAGGGGCCCACTAAAGTTTCGATCGGTCGCCGCACCAATCGAGCGAATGTCGCCAGTCGATAGATGTTGGATGATTTGATCCAAGATCTCGATGGCTTGGCCTCGCGCTTGCCACTCGCTTCCGCTGCGCAACAAGTACTTCTCCGTCACCATCTCCAAGATCGGTCCGACGTTTTGCGCCATCCCGCCGTGGACCAATACCAGACTGTCCTGCAACCGCTGTCGTGTTGTCGCCGCGACTTCTTCGGAACTAAAGACATGATGTTGAGGCAGCAGGCGACCGCGACTGACTCCGAATTCGGGATCTCCGTCTGCGGCGACACTGCCTTCGATCAACTTGATGCCCGGCCATACGCCGCCGCTATCCTGCCATCCTCCGCCGGACCCGCCCAACCATTCGCCTAAGATCGCCCGCGCCGCCACGATTCTTCGATCGGCCTCTGTGAGCGAGCCGTTCAATGCCGAGACTTGATTCGTCGCCCGCATACACAGAGCGATGAGTCCGCCTAACAAGTTGGTGGACACCGCCAAACGCGAGCCTTTGGGGATGTCGTTGACGCGGCTCACGATCTCCAAACCTAAGCCGGCCCCGACCAAGGGACGCAACACCGAAGCGATGTCCGCCTGATGTCCTTCCAAACCCGCCGGAATCAATCCCGACGCGATGACAGCCGCCTTCAACAGCCCAACGTAATCCGCAGCAAAGTCGAACACTTGACTCAATTGCGTGATTTCCACCACGACGTTCAAGTCGATACTGACCAACCGCAACACCGGTCGATCGATGACGCGCAAGCAGCAATCCAACGGTGGTTCTGGATGCTGATGACGACCTTGAACCGCCAAGTTGATCGAAGCGTTGATCACCCGCGCGCCCTGCGGAAAATCCATTCCCAGGAAAAAGATGTCGCTCCAAGCGCTGTGCGAGAAGTCCATTCGCACGGAGGTACGCTCGCGGAGCATCGGGTAGCCGAAAGTCGCGTCTTTCGTCAGCAGTTCGTCGCGGAGCCGGAGCGGGAGTTCGTCGGGATTCCCGGTCCGAAACATCCAGCGATTCCCGGCAACCGTCTTGACGCTCTTGCGAACCTGATCCGCCAAGGTCTGAAACGCCAGCCGATGATAGGCCGCAGCTAAAGCGCTCGAGACCGCCCAACTGGGCCCTGAACGTTTTTGTTCGGACAAAAAGACATCGATGGCCTCGTTAAATCGCCGCTGCAAGAAATGCTGATGGCCCTCGAACGCGATCTTGCCAAGTTCGGCCTCCGGAACCAACTTCGGCAAGTGAAACCGATGAATCGCGTACAAGAAAAACAAGGCTCGAACACGTTCGTACAAGCTGTCACGGTCGCGACGAAACCGGTCCAGTTCCTGTGCTTGTTCCAACAACTCCGTCACGGTCAGTTTTGCTACTTGCGATTCGATCGACAAATCGCGAACTGCAGGATCGGGCGAGACAATCAAATCGATTAACGATCTCATGACCAGTACCGTAGGGTTGACAGACAAAGAGAGAAATCCAAATGACGCGTGCGCGAGCCGATTACTTGGGCCGGGCCAACAGCTCAACCAACTCGACCAAGACCCGATCGCGATCCGGTCCCGACAGAGCCAAGGCCATCTGTGCAATCAACAGCCCGTAAGTCTCGCCGATATTGAACCGCTGTCCTTGGATTTGAAACGCCAAGTACTTTTCCCGTTGAATCAACTTTCGCAACGAGTCCGACAAGTTGACACTCATGGGCTTGCCGGCCAGAGTCCCGGCCGGATTCCCGGCCAGATTGGCGGCGAACGCTGATTTGGCTTCGGCCAAGAGGTCCAAAATCGTCGGCGTCAGTACGTGCATGCCAAAAAAGCACAAGTAGTAACCGCTTCGTTGTCCCGCGACAATCAAGGCTTGTTCTGCCTGAGTCGGCGTCGGCTTTTCCATGATGGCCGTGACTTCGTAGAGCTTTTCGGCATGAGCGACGGGAGTCCCGCCGATCGCTCCAAAGAATCGCAACTTGCTTTCATGAGTGGGTTGAATCGCCGAGATGCTACACTGTTCCCGCTGGGCGACCGCGACCAACTGGGAAGCACAGCTCAACTGGGTGTGGTCGCTGACGTATAGATGGTCGCCAACCAGGTGGAGGAACATCTCGCGACCAACAAACGCTTGGGCCCGCAGGATCGCGTCGCCATATCCTTGGGGATCGTTCTGGACAAAAAACGTCAACCGCGACTTAAAACTACCGGCCGCCGCGAGGTACCGATCCTTTTCTCCCGGCGCAACCACGATGGCAATATCTTCGATACCCGCCGAAACCACCTCCTCCAGAACCAACTCCAGGGCCGATCGAGCTCGCCCGGTCCGATCCACCACCGTCTGCAAGGGCAAGTGTGTCTGGTCTTTTCCAGCCGCTGTAATCACGGCTTTACTGATAGTCATACGAGTCCTACTGGGTTACACTCAGAAACCGTTGGGCAAGGTCGTCGCCTGCACCCAGGTCGATGTTGCCTAAGAGCCTATCCCAAAGGGGTCGGCCCTCCAAAGGGTCAGACCGGTCAGACCCTTTTTGGGTTAGGCTCTAAGTCCGTGTATCATAACCTGACCCCGAGGTTTTGTAATGTCTGCTTATCTTGTGAACTTCAAGACAACGCCCTTCCATTCGTTTCAGCGGACGACTCGATTTCTTTGGCTGGCGGTCTTTTTCGCGGCGGTCGTGACGGGAGTTGGCGCGAATTCGATGGCGACGGGTCCGCTTGCGGGTCCCGTCCAAGATGACCAAGACAACGAACAGCCGCGGCGTCGCACCGCTCGGCAAGAACGCCTTCAACGAGCGTCGATTCTTCGGGGCGAGTACGGTCGTTTTCGGGCGAACAACGACCTTTTGTACTACCATTTGGACATTCGGATTGATCCCGACGCCAAGACGATCCAAGGCAAGACGCAGATCCGGTTCCAGATGCTAGAGGACGACCAACGGATCCAATTGGATCTCTATGCCAACTTGGCCGTGGATCGAATTGTGTGGCGCGATCAAGAATTGGCGTTCGAGCGCGAACTGAACGCCGTGTTTGTCGACTTCCCCGAAAAACTCCGCACGGGCGAAACACACGAAATCGATTTTTACTACTCGGGATCTCCCGAACAGACGGGTCGATTCGGGGGCTTTACCTTTGGAACAGATCCTCAAGGCCGACCCTGGATCTACACCGCCTGCCAAGGCGAAGGTGCCAGTATTTGGTGGCCGAACAAGGACCAGCTTCGCGATGAAGTCGATTCCATGGATATCAGCATCGAGATCCCTACCGGACTCAAGAACATCTCCAACGGTCGCTTCCAAGGCGCTGATGATTTGGCCGACGGCTTCACTCGGTGGCGGTACCACGTCAGTTATCCCATCAACAACTATTGTGTGTCGGTGAACATTGGTCACTACGAACAATTCGGCGAGAAATTGGGCGATCTGACGATGGATTACTTTGTTTTGCCCGAAGATCTAGAGGCCGCGAAAATTCAGTTCGCGCAGGTCCGGCCGATGATGGAGGCGTTTATTCACTATTTCGGCGAGTATCCCTTTCCTCGCGATGGTTACAAGTTGATTCAGGTGCCGTACACCGGAATGGAGCATCAGACGGCGGTAACTTACGGCAATGGATTTCAAAACGGGTACGGCGGACGAGATTGGACGGGGGTCGGAGTTAGCCTCAAGTTCGACTTCATCATCATCCACGAGACGGGCCACGAATGGTTCGGCAACGCGGTTTCCTGCGCGGATGTGGCCGACATGTGGATTCAAGAAGGTTGGACAACCTATCTCGAATGCATGTACGTGGAACACGTCTTTGGCTACGAAGATGCTCTCAAGTACACCAATGGATATCGATCCAAAATCGCCAACCGCCATCCGATCATCACACAACGCGGTGTCCATCAAGAACCAAGTCAAGACATGTACTTCAAAGGCGCGTTGTTCTTGCATACCTTGCGCGGCGTGCGCAACGACGACCAAGCATGGTGGGCTTTGGTGCGCGAAATTTACGACACCTACAAGTATCGCAACATCATGTCGGAAGATCTGATCGAGTTGTTTTCGAGGCGATACGGACGCGACATGCAGCCGATCTTCGACCAATACCTCCGGCACGCCAAGTTACCCGTTTTGCAGTTGGCCTGGACCGAAGACCAGCAACTGCGATTTCGTTGGCAAGCGAATGTAGCGGGTTTCAACATGCCGATCCGAGTTGGGCGACCGGAGCAGTGGCAAGTGATCGAACCCACGGCCGAATGGCAGACCATGACTTGGGCGAAACCCAAAACAGATTTTGCCGTCGCAACCGATTTCTACTACATTGAAGTAGATTGGCAGACTGGCGAAACATCGCTCAAGCAAAACTGAGCAAAGAATGATTCCGAGTCGCACGGTGCCCCGAACCAGAACCCCTGAGCTTGATCGCAGTTGAGGGCGCGGAGGCGATTGCAAATCTCTTCCGACTCGACGCCTTCGGCAATGACGCGAAGTTGCTTGGTGTGGGCGATGCGGATCATGGACTCGACTATGGCAGCGGCAAATTCACTTTCGGCAATGTCGTGTACAAAGGAGTCATCGATCTTGACTCCATCGACTGGCAGTTTTTGCAGATATGCGATGGAGGATTGACCTGTTCCTAGGTCGTCAATCGTCACCGAGAACCCCATCCGCTTCAAGTCTTGGATCTTCTGCGCGGATTGTTTGATGTCGTTCAAAACCGCGTTTTCAGTAAGCTCGATTTCGATCAAACTGGGAGAAATCCCGCTGAACAAGAATGCCGATGCCAGGTCGTCTTTCAAGTCACCAAAACGAAAATGGCTCGCACTGATGTTGACACTGATCGGGAGCGATTGGTGACCTTGTTCTTGCCACCGCAAAAGATCCTTGGCGACACCACGGATCACCTGCTGTGAAAGTGGAACGATCAAACCACATTTCTCCGCTTCCGTCACGAACTCTTCCGGAGTCGAAAACGCTTCCCCGTTGCGAAACCACCGAATCAAGGCTTCCGCCCCGCAACATTGGCCCGTTCGCAGATCGAACTTGGGCTGGTAATGTACGGTGAATTCACTCTTTTCAATCGCCTCTCGAATATCGGCGCGCAGTTGGAATAGACGTCGATGTTCTTGGTCCAGGTCGACACTATAGAACGAATAGCAGCGACGACCGTTATGCTTGGATTGATACATCGCAGCGTCAGCTTGATGCAGCATTTGTTCCGCGGATTGTCCTTGCGTGTTGCGAATCGATATCCCAATCGACGCCCCCACGAAAGCCTTCTCGCGCGTCGCGATGAAGGGCTCTTGGAATTCCGCCAGAATCCGTTCGGCCAACTTCGTGAGTTGGTTCAAGCGTTCAACTCGCGTGGCAATGATGACAAATTCGTCACCTGCCAGCCGATAAAGTCTTTCGTGTGGCTCGACGAGTATCTTGTTAAGACGTTGTCCGACTTGAATCAAAACTTCGTCGCCCGCTTGATGCCCTAGCGAATCATTCACGAACTTGAATCCGTCCAAGTCGAAGAAAAGTAGTGATAACATTGGACCAGTCGGCTGATGCTCCGCGACCGCTCGCGAAAGTTCCTCCATGAAGCAGAGACGATTCGGCAATCCGGTCAACTCGTCCAACCGAGTCTTATCCCATTTTTCTTCCGAATGACACACCGCCGCAACGTCAAGACGGTTCTCGGGGGCCGGTAGGGAAACGACGGGAGTGGGTGTGGCTGCATTCATGACGGTACAATCGCTGTTGAGTGGCTGGGCAAACTTGATCGGATGCCGACCAAGTAAATGCCTTGCAATTACCGCAACATTGTCCTGCAAAATCGCCCAATTCGAAAAAGAAAACAGCCTGCGCCGTACGTTTCATCCAATCACACCGATCGTTACAACCGGCCATATGGGTCGCCAGTCTTTGTGGGTCGCCAGTCCGCTGGCGGACTGCGGGAGTTCGAACTCAACCCCTAAATTCAGGCCACGTGGGGAAATTTCTAAATCTGCACGAATCTGCAAGAACGCCACAAAAAATCCTGTCAGTCGTGCTCCCACCGGACGAAATCGACGAATCCGACGGAGAGCACCCTCGACCATGACTAAAACAGCTGTCTCGTTGGCTCACGACACCGCCGAAACTACTGGCGAGTTTCGCTACCGGCGTGATACCTGCGCGTGAGACCAATCCTTTAGTCCGGCAAGCGACGAACTTGGATGTCCTTGTACGACACCGCAGCACCCGGATCGTGGCATTGCAAGCCAAAGGTCCCTTCCGTCAGCACTCGAGTGAATTGACGCCCGGGTTTTTTGTCGTCGGGTTCGGTGTACTTCACGGTTTCTTTGTCATTGATCTTGATGATGATCGTTTTGCCTTCAACCTTGATGTAATAGTCAAACCACTCGTCATCTTTGGCAGGCGAGTTGTCCATCACATCTTGAACATCGTACAAGCCACCGGTCTTCTTGCGATCACCGTGAGTGTTGTTCACTTGCGCCTCGTAGCCATGTTTGGGCCAGCCCGAGTCTTGATATTGAGTGTGGAAGTAGATGCCGCCGTTGGCGTTTGGTTGGCATTTCACCTTGGCTTTGAATTCAAAGTTCTTGAACGGCTTGTCATCGCCGACATAAAACAGATGGCTGCGTTCGCCTTTGCCGACAAACGCACCGTCAACAAAGGTCCAACTTTCGGGACTTTCGTTGATTTTCCAACCGTCAAATGATTTGCCGTCGGTCAACGAGACCCATTCGGACTTGTCCGCTTCCTGCCCCCAGACAGCAGCCATACTCAAGATGGTCAATGCGAAACTGTGGCAAACGATGGGCAGTACTCGAAGCATGTTTTTGTTCCTCTTGGAAATTGTATTGTGGCGAATCCCGCCAATCCGTGATGGGTGTCCAATCACGTCACCGTTCACCCAACGTCTGTGAGCGGTGACACGAATTATAATCTGTCGCGAGCAAAATTGCCCACTAGTACTGCGGAACTCTGGTGACTGGCGTCTGGCCCGGTTGAATCGCAGCCAGGGCTCGATGCAGCACTTTTCACAGGTGGCGGATGAGCCGAAGAGCGTCCCAGCACTTTTGCAAGTCTTTGGGCAGCGGGGCCTCGACGGTAATGGGTGCCCGCGAGATCGGATGGTGGAAGCTGATTTTCTGAGCGTGAAGCGCTTGGCGGTTGAGTAGGGCTTGTTGGTCGTTTCCGGCCGCCTGATCGACGCCGCCATGGAGCATGGCTTCCGTGATGCTGGCTCGTCCACTGTACAGTCGATCGCACAACACGGGGCAACCAGCATGAGTCAGGTGGACGCGAATCTGATGGGTTCGACCGGTCTTTGGCATCACCAACAAGACTGCAAAGCCTCGAAAACGCTCGATTACTTGAAAGACGGTTTCGGCGGGGCGACTGGTCGCATGGTTTTCGCGAATTGCCATGCGTTCGCGCTGGTACGGGTGTTTGCCGATTGGCAAATCGATCCGATCTTGATCAAAATTGGGAGCTGGAGAAACGATCGCCCAATACTGTTTTGTCACGGTACGGTTCTGGAATTGTTCCACCAGGCTCATGTGGGCTTGATCGGTTTTAGCAACCAAGATCACGCCGCTGGTATCGCGATCTAGGCGATGCACGATTCCGGGACGCGTGGCGCCGCCGATGGTGCTCAATTGTTGGAATCGATGAATTAGGCCGCTGGTTAGAGTTCCTTTCCAATGACCTTTGGCGGGGTGTACGACCATTCCGGCGGGTTTGTTGATCGCGAGAACTTGATCATCTTCCCACAAAATGTCTAATTCGATGGCTTCCCCTTTCTGTTCGTCCTTGAACATGTTGGGGGGAATTTCGAGTTCCAATTTTTGGCCGGGCTCCAAACGAAATGCCGGTTTGACCACTTCGCTATCGATTCGAGCGTGGCCCGCCGCGATGGTGCGTCGCAACTTCACGCGGCTTAGTTCCGGGAATTGTCCGGCCAAGAAGGCATCCAAACGGAGGCCCTGGTGGGAAGGTAACATCTCGAATTGGAACCATTGCGATTCAGCAGCGGACTTCAGGAATTCGGGGCGGTCCAGCCGATCTGGGGTCCGCGGTGATCCACCGGCCGGGGCATTTGGCACCGATTCGGCGCCCTCTGCTTCGCCCAGGGCCGTCCAATCGATGTCCAAGAGGGCGTCTTCATCTAGCTCTTCGACTTCATCTTCCGAGGTTTCTGCCTCGGGCTCGGGCGAGTTTCCTGCCAGCTTGGCTCGGCGTTCCTTGCGGCGGTCTTGATAATACGAACCGGAACGTCCGTCGCTTTTCTGGAAAAACTCAGATTTTCTTTTGCGACTCACTGGGGGGCTCTTTTCTGGACTCGTTTGTAACGCTCCGCTTGTGGATTTCTCGGACAAGATCAAGAATAGCCCCGGGTTGGGCAAAGGGCCATTGGGTACGAGGAATCATGCGGAAAAGTTATCGGGTGTCATTCCCGAACCTTCGGGGCGAAGAATTGGTCGGAATTCTGGACACCAACGATCGGCCGCGGTATTTCGCCCTGTTCTCTCACTGCTTTACTTGCAGCAAGGACTTGAAAGCGATTGTGCGCATTAGCCGAGTGTTGGCCGAGGGCGGCGTGGGTGTCCTGCGTTACGATTATACCGGATTGGGTGACAGCCACGGCGATTTTCGGACGACTAACTTCACAACAACTTGTCGGGACACGATCTGTGCCGCAGAATTCCTAGCCAAAGAATACGAACCTCCGCAGCTCTTGGTCGGTCACTCACTGGGCGGGACGGCCTCGTACGAGATTGCCGAGCAGATTGCAGCGGTGCGGGCCGTTGTGACGATTGCTTCGCCAAGTTGCACGACGCATTTGTCGGATTTCCTGGCCGGAAGCAACCCTGAAATCGACGCGACCGGCTTTGGCTGGGTTACCATCGGCAATCGCCCAATTCCGATCACAGCTCAATTGATGCAGGATTTGCGCAGTCATGAAGTTCCAAGTCGAATCAAATCTTTGACCAAGCCGCTGTTGTTGTTTCACTCGCCGGATGATGAGACCTTGAATTATCGGCATAGTTTGAACGCTTTTTATTGGGCGAACGGGCGGAGTAGTTTGGTCACCCTTCCGGGAAGCGATCACTTGTTAACGAATCAACCCGAGGACATCACCATGGTTGGCCAAACGATCCTGGCTTGGGCCGACCGCTTCTGCCAGCAGCGATTCGAACAAGTTCCATCTGCGAGCGAATAGAATTTTATGTCCGAAGTGATCATCGAACCAATCCTGCCGCAGTTCATCTTGCCTTTGTTTGGCGCTCGGGACCAACACTTGCGGCGGTTGCGTGATTTTTTTCAAGTTGAAATTGTGCATCGCAATGGCACGATCACGATCAACGGGGCGGACGAGAAAGTGGCCCAAGCGGCCGAGGTATTACAACGCCTGAAGAAGTTCGTGGAAAAACATGGTGGACTAACTCCCGAGGCATTTGATCAAACGATGACCCAAGTGACGGGTGTCTGGAACAAAGAGCCCGCCAAACCGGTCGAAACTTCGGTAGTAGGAGCAACCGTCCGGCCAAGGACTCCCGGCCAAGCCGACTACATTCGCCAGATCCGCCAACACGACATCACGTTCGCACTTGGCCCGGCCGGGAGTGGCAAGACCTACTTGGCGGTGGCTTTGGCGATCGAAGCGTTGCGGGCGCGAGAAGTTCGCAAGATTGTCTTGGTGCGGCCGGCGGTCGAGGCCGGAGAGAGCT